>NZ_JBHIMW010000002.1:0-338438 GCF_042194445.1 Bartonella sp. MF74HXZ
TTTGTGCTTTCTGTGTTGAGACCTAAATGTTTATATTTTGATTATGTTTTGTGGGCATAAAAATGACACATTTAGAGCCTAAGGGGTTTAATGCGCTGTTTTTTCCTAACTAAAAAAGAGGTCTTGCATATTTAGTCTTACTTTTTACTTGGTCGTCGTTAATATAAAATGCTTTAAAAAAGGTTTTTGTTCGTGTTTTCCTAATTATAGACTTTAGTTTTATTAAAAAGCATTTTTTTGTTAATAACAAGTAAAGTAAAAAGGGATTGTAATATGTTCGAAATCTAGCTCGCCTCGAATAATCAACCTTTTAGTTAGGTTTTCTCTTTTTTAAGTATCATGTAATGATATATGCGCGGTCTTGTGATGTACCTTTTACGCACTACTTATTCCCCCTTTGAAAGTTATTTTATCAAAATGAGTCTTACTAATATACATTTCTGTATCACTATAGACTGTTCAAGAAAATAGCAACATAAAAATATAACTTTTTAGCAATATGGATTCTACTGTGATTTTTTTTCAACAAAAATATAGAAAAATCTTCTATAAAATCTCAAAGTTTATAGCGTCATCAAATATTATGCTTATCTCTGGATAAATACTGTGCGTCTGTAAAAAAAATCACCCTTATTTCAATCAATAAGGGTGAATATTTTGTTAAGTTTTCGTTGTTCGTATTATTTTATTTTCAGAGTGATTGCTCCACCTATTCCCCAGTGACCACCAGCACTCGTAGCAGAGAGATTAGAGCGGATTTTTCCGTTTTCAGATGTATAACCAGCACCAAGAGCAAATGCGGATTGTCCACGCCATGCGCCGCTACCAAATGAGACACTCAAAGATCCTGGTTCGTCGAAGTAACGTAGGTTGGACACTGCTAGACCAACGGCTGCTGCTTGCCTTGCCTCTTTGCGTACACTCTTAATGTCATAACTTAAAATATTAAACTTCATATCTGTATATTGGTTAGCCCGATCAACAGCATCATCAATCGCATCAATCCTGATATTATTTATCCGTTGATCTGTGTAGTGCTTCGATTCATCGAGAACAATTTTCATCTGTTCTTGGGTATAGTCATGTAGTTGACCACCATTTACAGCTTCTTTCGAACCTTGTTCAATACGACCATCCGCAACATTATCAATCATAACAGGTTCGCTTTCATTCCCACCTTTTAGAGTGATCTTATTGGTCTTTTTACCGTCAGCATCTTTATCATAGTTAACTGCGCCATCAGAAAGATTATTAACCGTGTTTTCAATATTATCAACTCTGTTTTCAATATTGAAAACCGTTTCACCCATATCCGTAACTGTCGTGGAAATATTGTCGACTCTGTTGGTAAGATGCTTAACATCTTTTTCAACACCCGTAACACGTTCGTTGGTCTCCCAAAGCTGTCCGCCATTGACTGCATCTTTTGAACCTTCTGTAATTTTACCATTTTCTACATTGATAATCTTACTTGGTTGACCATCATGGCTAGCGTCATAGGCTTTTTTCTGCTCATTCCAATTTAAACCATTGGACGAAACATTGTTTTCAACATTTTGAATGCGGTTGTTTATCTTGGACATACTCTCACTTACGCCATCAAAAGCATTGGCAACGTCATGATAGGTCTCCTTCTCACCAGAACTACCGTCATTATTGAATTGTGCTATCTTGAAAGTAGGAGCGGTCCATTGTCCATTATTATAGCCAGCGCCACCACCAAAATACGCAGCAAGCTGATTACTCATCAAATAAAGTTGTGAACCATTTACAGCATCCGTTGAGTTAGCAGAAATATCTCCATTAGCAAGAAACTTAATTTTGCTATTGGTTCTTCCCTCTCCATGCTGTGCTACAAACGCCTGCTCATCATTACTCCACAACAAGGCGTCGCCTTTAACTTCTTGTGTAATATTATTGATTTTTTGTGTAAAATCATTTGTCACATTTGTTAAATGATCATTCACATTCTTTACATTTGCATCAAGACCACTCAAAGCGTCACCAACATTATAAAAGATTTTCTGTTCTCCAGAACCATCCGCAGAAACTATAGATAAATTATACTCCGGTCCCCAAAAATCACCATCGAAAAATTCGGCATCACCACCAAAATAGTTTGCTATATCTCGAGAGATTTGATTAACTTGTCCCCCATTGATCGCATCATGCGAATTTTTAGCAATTTTGCCAGCTTTGACATTAAGGAGTGCAACTGGTCCTTGACTCTTATTGCCGCCCAAAGACACACTGTTATAATTGACAGTGCCATCTGTATTTTTATCGTAGAGAACTGCAAAAGCACTTCCCTCTTTAATATTATTAATACTGTTACTAATATCCGCTATACGACCATCCAGTTGTTCTTTATTAACAGCTTCATCATTATTAACCGCTGCCTTCACACCGGAAATTGTACGAGCACCACCTGATTTGTTCGCAACATTGATTTCAGTACCACCTGTTGCCTTACCAATGGTGATAGTACCTTCATTTTCCTCCTGCTTGACAAGGCTATTTTTCGTCGCATTCGTAATCTGATTTTGGATATTCGTGATAGAATTATCAACAGTACTAAAAGCAGATTCAAAATCATTATGTGATTTGCCCTGAATAGTGTAGGTGGGAGCCTTACCGTTAGACACATCTGCACCACCACCAAAATACTTCGATATATTTTGAGAAACTGTTGTCAGATTATTTGTAACAGTGTCAACATTCTGATTAGTCGTAAAGAGCTGCGAACCATTTACAGCATCCGTTGAATTAGCAGAAATGTCTCCATCCTTCAAAAATGTGAGTTTGCTGTCTATCTTCTCTCCATTTGCTTCATGAAGAGCAACAAATGCTTGTTCATCTTCGCTCCACAAGAGGGAATCTTTAGAAACACCATCAATTTTCTGAGTAAAGTCATTGACTACATATGTTAAGCGACTATTCACATTCTTTACATTTGCATCAAGACCTGTCAAAGCGTCACCAACATTATAAAAGATTTTCTGTTCTCCAGAACCATCCGCAGAAACTGTAGATAAATTATACTGTGGTCCTACAAAAGCACCATCGACAAATTCGGCATCACCACCAAAATAGTTTGCTATATCTTGAGAGATTTGATTAACTTGTCCCCCATTTATCGCATCATGTGATCCTTGCGAAATTGTGCCATCTTTGACATTAAGGAGTGCAACTGGTCCTTGACTCTTATTGCCGCCCAAAGACACACTGTTATAATTAATGGTGCCATCTGCATTTTTATCATAAAGAACCGCAAAGCTATTTGCTTCTTTAATGACCTTAATACTGTCCGTGATATCTGCAATTTCACCATCAAGTTGTTTTTTATTAACAGCTTCATCATCCTTAACTGCTTCTTTCACACCGGAAATTGTACGAGCACCATCTGATTTGTTTGCAATGTTAATCTCTGTACCTTCTATTTCCTTACCGATGGTAATACGATTTGTCTTTTCTTCTCGCTTAACAAGGCTATTGCTTTTTATGGTGTCAACAACATCTGCAATCTGACCATCGAGCTGTTCTTTATTAACAGCGTCGTTATTGTTTACTGCAGCCTTCACACCGGAAATTATCCTATCTTCACCCAATTTGTTTGCAACATTGATTTCAGAACCACCTGTTGCCATACCAATGGTGATACGACCTTCTTCTCCACCATCTTGCTTAACAAAACTATGTGCTGCTATTTCATTTTTTATCTCTTGTAGCTGCGCAAAATTCACTGCATCATCAAGTTCTTTCCCAGCTGCCACTCCTGTAATCTGTTTATTGCCAGCATCAATACCATCCACAGTTATTCTAGCCCCACCAGCAAACAGAAAGCCATCACTACTCATAGAGGCATTCCCTGCAGTGACACTTGCCACTGTAATATTCTTAGCTAAATCAAATTTTACATTATTGTCTTCCGCACCTTTTGTAATCGTAAGGTTGTTACTTGCAGCCGACAAATCTACAATATCTTTTATACCAACGGCTTTAGCATTTTCACCTCCAACAGACAAACTCCAACCTTGGTCTACGTATGATTGTAACGTTTTTAGCTGTGCAACATTAACGGCATCATGCAATTCAGTACCAGCTGCCACTCCTACAATCTGGCGCGTTTTCTCTGATTCAACATCACCAACACTCACTGCAGCTAGCGTACTTTTCCATGCAAAGTTATCAGACTGTGAAGGACCTTTAATGTAAGGATCATAACCGATAGCGCCAGCAGCAACATCAGCCACAGACTCGCTTCCAATCGCAACACCTGAATCTACATTCACTTTTGAATAAGCACCAAAAGCTACAGATTTCATACTATCCGCCTTAGCACGATGTCCAATAGCAATTGATTCTTCGCCCTTCGCTATTGTACGCCCCTCAGGGGGGATCGGGTTATCCTTCCATCTACCTTCACCACCTATTGCGATACTTTTTTTACCTACAGCGTACGCCAAATGACCTAAAGCAACAGTAACGCTATTATCCACCTGCGCACCATAACCAACAGCAACCGAATCTGAGGCATTTACTATTATCTTGGCACCAAGAGCAGTAATATCACTACTATTATGGAGTTTTTTGGCCTTTGTTATATCATTACCAAATATGACATTAGTACCCTCTACGTCACGTTGCAGTCCGGTACCGCGCTGCATTCTAGCCATAGAGTCATTGCGCAAAGGATTCAATGCATCAATAATCGCTGTATTCTCACCATTCAATGAACTGATGATCGATTTTTTATATTGCCCGCCTGCATCTAATGTTCTTTCCAATGCGTTTTTGCCATTTGCCCTTAAAACATTCACAATAAGATCATCATTACTTATACCAGAAAGGATTTTGGTTAAAAAATTTGCATAGTCATCAGAAGCGTCAACTTTTGGCACCATTGCCACATTCAATGCTGTTAAATAATTTTCCTTATCACCATCATAGTAATCATATGCAGAGATAATGCTTTGCGGATAAACTACGGCAGCATTCTTCACATTTTCAAGAGATGCTTTTGTTAAATCGAGATTTGCTGAAAAAACAGGAGAAGCATTCGATAAAAACAATGCCACCGCAGTTCCTAACGAAGCCACTTTAAACAGTGATGATCGATGATGTGAACGAGAAAAACTCAAATCACGCAGATTTTGTGTAGTATATAATTTTTTCATAATACCCCCTTCATAATAATAGATTAAAAACACAAAAAAGGTATGCTCTAGAGCTCTAAAGCTTTCTTATTTCCCTTGCGTGTTCCTGCTTTTACAGCGTATTTTAGGACATAAATAAAATTAAGACATAAGCTGTTGTTTCTACAGCGCCTTTAGAAGGTAGTTAGGGGCAGGTTCGTGAAAGTCAATTTAAGGAAGGTAAAAAAACGCTTAATATTAGAGTTAATTTCGTTTTTTCTATCAAAGGTTGTACATCGTTTTTAGCTTTGACCTCTTTGAAAGAGGTATAATTTTTGTACCTATTGATCATCCATTTAGGCATCAGTTTATTTTTCGTGAATAAGATTTTTTATTTCATTAGAGGATTGATGAAAGATTTTTACTAAAATGCCCCTGCTTTGATGAGGCAAGGGCAAAGAGCATATTTAAAAAAGTTTTTTGCTTATCAGTTCAGTATTAAATTAAGCCTAACACCTACACCCCAATGACCACCAGAACTCGTTGCGGAGAGATTGGAGCAGATTTTTCCATCTTCTGACATATAACCGGCTCTGATAGCAAAGACGGATGCACTACACCAATGCATCCGTACCAAATGAAATGCTTAAAGACCAAGGGTATCTTCATAACTTAAATTCGATACTGCTAAATCAACAGAAGCCGTCTGTCTTACTTCTTTCTGAACTGTCTTAATATCATAAAATATTGTAACTCATGTTAATTGCTGCTTATGTTCACCGTAACGGTACCTCATGCGCGCACCTACTATACTCTCCCATCTCTCATTAAGAGAAATAAAAACAAAATGTTAATAAAGTTAATGGTTAGAATTTGTTTATTGTCAATTCAGAGTTACCCTAAACCCTGCGCCTATCCCAAAATGATCTCCAACACTCGTTGCAGATATGTTAGAGCGAATTCTTCCACTTTCAGACATATAACCAGCGCCAAAGGCAAAAGCTAATTGACTCTGCCACAAACCCTTACCAAAAGAAAAACTTATTTTTCCAAGAGTATCTTCATAGCTTAAATCAGACACTGCCAAATCTACGGCTGCGGCTTGTCTTGCTTCTTTTCAGATATCCTCAACAGCATAACTTAACGTTACAAACTTCATATTCGTATACGAATAAACATCTTTAATACCATCCTTTACAATATTAGGTACTTTCTCATCCATATATTCTTTCGCTTTATCGAGAATCGTATCTGTCTGCTTTTTCGTATAATCATGTAACTGATCACCGTTTACTGCTTCTTTCGAGCCTTCTTCTACCTTTCCACCCTCTACATTGATAATCTTACTCGCCTTCTTATTCTTATCAACGCCACGACCTGCATTAAATGCATTAGCAATATCGTTATAGCTTTTTTTTCGTCTTTTCCATGCCGAGCCACAAATGCCCCTGCTTCATTACTCCATAACAAAGCATTTTTCTCGATGTTGCCAGAAATTTCATTATGAAGCTTCGCGAAAACACTATTTATGCCAGCAAAAGCTGCTGCAATATTATCATAGCTGTTCTCTTCAAAGGTTCTATAGCTTGAAACTTGGTGCTGTCCATTCTTCATTCTCATATCTAGCACCACAGCCAAAATATTTTGCCAGCGTTTGATTTAGTGAATAAAGCTTTCCACCCCGTCACAGAATCCGTGGAACTCTTTGTAATAGCTCCTACCGAAAGGAATGTGATCTTGCTGTTTTTTTGCTTCTCTCCATGTTTTGCAACAAAAGCTTGATCCTTTGTGCTCCATGATAAAGAATCCTGCCCCCCTCAGAGACTCCTTTAATACGATTATTTATATTCTTGATATTGTGATCAAAACCTGTAAAATAAGTTAGAGTGGATATATGGTTTCTCTATTACCGCACCTTTTTCATCAATCTGATGATAATTTATAAGTGGGAGCTGTAAAAATACCGTCGCTAAAATATGCTCCACTACCTAAAGATTTCGCAACTTTATCACCCAATGAATAAAGCTGACTACCATTGACAACATCTGTGGAATTTTCCGTAACTTTATTTGCTACAGTATGAAGTGCAGCGGGAGCTGTAGTTTTTCCAAAAGTCACACCTTCATAATTAATAGTGCCCTATTAATAGTGCCATTTTCATTATTTGCTTTATCATAATGAACAACAGCAGAATTATTAGCAAGTTTCTCTAAACTTTCTTCAAGCTGTTTTTTTATTAACAGCATCATTGATGCTTTATCTCTCTCTGCTTTCTTAACACCAGAAATTATCTGTAATTTATCACTTTTATTCGCAATATCGATTTATCACCATCTATATCCTTACCAATGGTAATGTGTTTCATTGCTGTATCCTGTTTTACAAAAATACTCACTGCTACTTGTTCTTTTATTTCCTTCAGTTGTGAAAAATTCACTGCATCAGTATTGCGATTTCCTTCCGCAATATTTGTTACTTTTTTACTTGCCGCATTAATACTACCGGTAGTTATTTGCGGGACATCAGTAATTACTAAGCCTATTGCATCTACTTTTGTTTTCTCTCCTAATGTTATGCTTTTCAATGCTATGTCATTAGCCAAACCAAATATGAGCTTATTTTCATCGTCCTTATCTCTTTTAACCCTGAAGTTACTTCCTCCGGATGAAAATTTATTGTATTAGCTAGCATCCACATCTTTAGCTGCCTCACCAGCAATAGACAGTTTCCAACCTTTTTTCTTACAACTTCTTCTAAATCCTGCAACTATCTAAGGTTCACTGCATCGGCAGGTTTGCTACCAGCTGCTACGCCTATAATTTGTCGCGTTATGTTCTTACTAGAAACACCAATACTCACTTCACCTTTCGTACTTTTCTATTGAGATTCGGTGTTTTTGGCCGGTCCTTGCAAAAGAGACGCATCCTCAAAAAACGCCAGCAGCTCTACTAGGCACAGAGTTGTTCCTGATAGCAACACCGCCCATCATCAACCGTCACGTTAGAATAGGAACCTAAAACGATACGTCCAACCCCATTTGCTTTTGAATAGAAGCCTATAAAATAGCTTCTTGAGCAAATACATATGCACCCAAAAGCAATCGAACCATACCCTAGGGCTTTAGAAACGGCTCCTACAGCTATTGAATAATCACTCTTCGCAGTTGTATAATTATTATCTCCATATTCGCTCTTCTTCTTATTATATTCACCACCTATTGCGACACTGCTTTTCCCCAAAGCGTGAGCCATACTGCCTACAGTAACGCTCCATTCTTTTTCCGCTTGCGTTCCACTACCTAAAGCAATACTTGTGTTTGGAGTACGTTGCATACCTGTAAATCGTTGCATTCTTGTAATGAAATCATGTCGCAAGGTGTCAGATCCATTGATAATCCTTGCATCTTCGTTGTTTTCAGAACTCATTGTAATTGTAGAGTTATTGTTCATAACCAATTGCGGATCGGTAAGAAATCTCTCACTAAAATCATCCTTACTCTTAATAGAAAGCGTATTAACGAGAAAATTGATATAGCCACTATCATCTGTAGAATCACCCACTATTGGTGCCATTGCTGTGCTGTATTAAGTGCTGTTAAATAACTTGCTTTTGATAAATCAAAACCTTTTGAGAGAGCCCCAATGCTGTTAGAGTTAGCATGCGCAGAAAGGAGCATTTTTCCTTGAGAATAGCTCTTTGCTGCTTTTGCCATGGCTGAAAACAGCTGTTCTATTATATCAATTTTTTTCGCCAAACTAGGAATAGCATTCGATAAAAAAACAACTATCACAACTCCCAATGAAAACGTTGCTACAAACAACCGATAAAATAAACGCTGAAAACTTGAGCTATTTCCCTTGAATGTGATTCAATAATTTTTTCATAACAAACCCTCAACAAAAAACCATGCACAAAACATAAAAAAGACATATTTTTAATTGTAAGAATTTGCACTATTTGCTTTTTATACTCGTAATTAGGTTAAAACAATTTGGAGAAATTAAAATTTTACTATGAAGCTACAAGAAAGGAAAATGATTAAAAAACATAATATTTTTAACTATTTTATTCTTAAGATAATTTGTCACTTAAACAACAAGAATTTCAATGAAAAATTATAACGATACCAATATAAAGCATAGGTTTAACACTACACGAAAATAAAAGCTAAAACTGTCTCTTTTTAATAAAGGGTCTATTCGTACTCACATTGCTTTATGAACTTTAATAAATCAAAATAACAAGATAGAGCAATAACCTCATTACCTAATTATCAAAAAAATAGTAATCAATTTTTTGAATCTTTGCCACTGAGGTCTTTTATTCTCAACAAAAGTTGTAATAAGCTTTTTATATTCGGATTTTATATAATTACGGGAGTTTTGTACATTTAGAATAGCTTTAGAGGGCTCTGGAAGAAGGTAAAAAATTTGCCCTTTTCTTAAATAAGAAAAAGGCAAATCAATTTTACGGATTCAGTCGTTTATTAGTTGAGTATCACATTAACCCCTGCACTTATACCCCAGTGACCTCCAGAAGTGGTAATTGACAAGTTGGAACCAATATCACCGTTCTCTGAAGTATAACCAGCCCCAACAGCAAACGCGGATTGACTACGCCATAAACCACTACCAAATGCGAGTGTTAATTTTCCAGGAATATCACTATAGCGTAAACCAGCTACCGCTAAACCAACAGCTGCTGCTTGTCTTGCCTCTTTCCGAACATCCTCAACAGCGTAACTTAATGTTTCAAACTTCATATCCGTATACGAATTAGCCTCATTAACGCCATTATTGACAAGACTACTAACTTTCTCATCCGTATATTTCTTTGCATTTTCAAGAACCGTCTTCATCTG
Organism: Bartonella sp. MF74HXZ; assembly: GCF_042194445.1. Lineage (NCBI taxonomy): Bacteria > Pseudomonadati > Pseudomonadota > Alphaproteobacteria > Hyphomicrobiales > Bartonellaceae > Bartonella > Bartonella sp. MF74HXZ. The sequence continues at coordinate 9,997 of NZ_JBHIMW010000002.1, forward strand.
CTGTTCTGTGTAATCATGTAACTGACCTCCATTAACAGCTTCTTTCGAATCCTTTTCAATCTTTCCACCGGCTACATTGTCTATTAATACTGGAGAACTGTCATCTCCACCAACTAATGTAACTTGATTGATCTTTTCACCTGTTTTTTTATCTCTATCATAGAGTACAGATCCCTCCGTAACTTTAGTTTCAATATCCTTGACCTGATCTGTAATCATCTGCTGGGTTTCCCAAAGCTGACCTCCATTAACTGCTTCTTTGGAATCTTTGTCTACCTTACCATTCTCTACATTGATAATCTTACTAGGACTCTTAACGCCCTGATCATCAACGTGAGAGGCATCATAGCTTCCTTTTTCTTCATTCCAATTCAGACCATTCGAAGAGGCATCCTTTTCAACTTCTTTTATACGATCGTTGATAGTGCTCATGCTGTCGTTAACAACATCAAATGCTTCAGAGACATTATTACGCTCCTCTTTATCACCTTTCGTACCATCCTTATTAAAGACCTGAACGTAGAATTTCGGTCCTTGCCAGTTTCCTTCCTTATCATAACCAGCTCCTCCACCAAAATATGAGGCAAAGCTCTGTTGTAGAGTATAAATCTGACCTCCATTAATCGCATCCGTCGAATCTTCTGATATCTTTCCTTCCGCAAGGAACGTGATCTTGCTGTTGTCCTTTTTACCTTCCTTCTCATGCTGTGCTACAAACGCACCCGCATCATCACTCCACAACAACGCATTTTGCTCAATGTTTTCTGAAATCTCATTATGAAGATTCTTGAAGACCTTATTGATACCGGCAAATGCAGCTGCAATGCTATCATAATCCTCCTCTTCAAAGCTGCCATCTTCTTGGAAAGCCATTATCTTGAAACCTGGAAGGACCCAGCCATCACCATCATACTTAGCATCGCCACCAAAATACTTTGCTAGCGACTGATTCAGATCATAAATCTGTCCGCCATTAACCGCATCACTCGAGCCTGATGCTATAGAACCAGCCGCAAGTGATGTGATTTTGCTGGCTTTTCTGTCATCCCCTTCCCCATGCAGAGCGACAAAAGCTTTGTCACCATCGCTCCAAGATAAAGAATCTTGTGCAACTCCTTCTGAGACTTCCTTAATGCGGGCATTCACATTCTTGATATTATCATCAAGTCCTTTAAAGGCAGAACCAACATCGGTATGCGGTTTATCTGTTACTTCACCATCTTTATCAATACTGGATAAATTATAAGTTGGCCCTTTAAAAGCACCATCCTTAAATTCAGCATCTCCACCCAAGAATTTTGCTACATCCGTTGAAAGGATGTGAATCTGTCCTCCATTGATAACATCTGTTGAGTTTTCCGCAATCAATCCTGCGGCTACATTATGCAGTGCAACAGGTGTAGCACCCTTCCCTTTACCAAAAGTTACATTTGTATAATCAATTTGATCATCGGTTGTTTTATCGTAAAGAACAACAGAAGAACTATCAGACAGAAGGGTATCAGAAAGATCCTTCAAACCTTTATCAAGCTGTCCCTTGTTAACCGCTTCATTATCTTTTTCTGCTGCCTTCACACCAGAAACAGTCCGTGCTGTACCACTCTTGTTTGCGATATTGATTTCACTACCTTCTACTCCTTTACCAATGTTGATAACATCTTCATTTTTCGTAACAAGAAGATTACTAATTACATCGCTGATCGCATTTTGAACCTTTGTGAAAAGTTTACCCACACCTGAAAATGCATCTGATACATTCTTATAGCTTGATTCAGCTTCAGTGCCATCATCATTGATAGTTTTGAGCTTAAAATCAGGAACATTCAATTCCCCATCTTTATATTCAGCGTCATTAGAAAAATATTTTGCAACCTTATTGCCCAGTGAATAAAGTTGAGAACCATTTACTGCATCCGTCGATTCTTTCGTAATATCTCCTACAGCAAGCGATGTGATTTTACTGGCTTTTCTGTCATCCCCTTCCCCATGCAGAGCCACAAAAGCTTTGTCACCATCGCTCCAAGATAAAGAATCTTGTGCAACTCCTTCTGAGACTTCCTTAATGCGAGCATTCACATTCTTGATATTATCATCAAGTCCTTTAAAGGCAGAACCAATATCGGTATGCGGTTTATCTGTTACTTCACCTTTTTCATCAATATTCGATAAATTATAAGTTGGCCCTTTAAAGTTTTTTCCATCAAAGGATACATCTCCACCTAAAATTTTTGATAAATCCGAAGCTATGGTATTAATCTGACCACCCGTGATTGCATCATGTGAATCCTTGGAAATCTTACCATCAGCAACATTATGGAGACCTACAGCTGTCTTATCTTTAGCTTTTCCTAAAGTCACACTACTATAATTAGTTTTACCATCTGAATCTTTATCATAATGAACAACTGCTGATTCATCAGACTGAAGACTGTTCGAAAGATCTTTCAAGCCTTTATCAAGCTGTCCTTTGTTAACGGCTTCATTGTTTTTCGTCGCGTCCTTTACGCCAGAAAGAATCCGATCCGCACCAGCCTTATTGGCAATATTGATTTCACTGCCTTCTACTGCAGCTCCAATAGTGAGACGATGCGTTGTTTTGTCTTGCTGAACAAAGCTTTCGCTTTCTACTTTGTTAATCACATTATTAACCTGTTCAGTCAATTTATTCTGAACATTCGTGATAGAACTACCAACTCCAGAAAAAGCAGATGCTACATCATGATATTCCTTATCTTCAGGGCTGCCATCTTCCTTGATTGCTTTTACCTTGAATGTAAGAGCGGTCCATTTACCATCCGCATAGCTAGCACCACCACCTAAATAAGATGCAACACCTGTGCCCAATGTATGAAGCTGTGAGCCATTTACTGCGTCTGTTGAAGTTGCACTGATTGCCCCGCCGAGTAGACCGGAAAGTTTCCGAGCTCCATTATCCTTATTTAGAATACTGATTTCGCTACCACCAGTTTCCATACCAACAGTGATAAGACCTTCTCCTTCATTAGGGAGATTGCGCGTTCTCCTCTTCTTTGCTACTTGCTTAACAAGGATACTGTCTCTTACTTCTTTAATTTCAGTATTTGTTGCCAAAAGTTGGGAACCATTGACCGCTTCGGTTGATTCTGCTGTGAGTGCACCATCTTGAATGCCTGTTATCTTCTTACTGCCAGCGTCAATACCACCCGTTGTTATTTTCGGACCACCTGTAATCACTAAGCCTGTTGCGTCTAGGGTATTTGTGCCTGCCTTTAAGCTCGTTAATGCAACATCTTGAGCCAGATCAAATTTTATCTTATTATCTTTATCGCCTTTTGTAATTTTAAAATTTTTACTTCCAGTTGAAAAATCTACTGTATCATCTATGCTAACGGCTTGGGTATTTTTATCATCAACAGAAAGTTTCCAACCTTTGCCTGCGTACTCTCTTAGTGCTTTCAGCTGCGCAATGTTGACGGCATCAGTGTCTGCATAACCCGCTGCCACACCTGTAAGCTGTCGTGTTATCTTATTCGGAGTATCACCAATACTAAAAGCTCCTTGAGTGCTCTTCCATATCACACCATCATCTGTTGACTGGCCCCCTATGGAAGGATCATAGCCAACTGTGGACACTGAGTTACGAGAAACAGATTGATAACCTACAGCAACACCACCAGTAACATTAGCTAGTACTTGTGCATTTGAGCCTAATGCCATACTATTTTCTGCAGCTGCAATTGAAAGTCCACCTAACGCAATACTATTTTCTGCATTTGCATTTGAAAGTCCACCTAACGCAATACTATTTTCTGCATTTGCCGCTGAAAAACCACCTAGTGCAATACTATTTTCTGCAGCTGCACTTGAAAGCTTACCTATAGCAATACTTCCTTGCCCACCTTTTCCCTCACTGGCAGCAATTGTAATGCTCTCCGTTTCGGCATGCCATTTAAAGACACTATCATCGGCAGCTTTTTTAATCTCATTGTGAAGATTTACATAAGACTTACCCACACCCTCAAGGGCTTTTGCTACATCCGGAAAACTTTCTTCTTCAATCTCATTCGTCTCAGGATTGAAAGTTTTAATTTTGAACTTTGGATCATCCCATTGGCCATTTGTAAATTTAACACCACCACCTAAATATCGAGCTATATGGGTAGCTAAAACATTCAACTGACTACCATTTACCGCGTCTTGTGAATCTGCACTAAGATCAGCAGGTGCAATACGCGTTATCTTTTTATTTCCAGCGTCAATACCAGAAATCGTTATTTGCGGACCATCAGTAATGACTAAGCCGGTGGCATCGAAGGTATTTGTTCCTGCCTTTAAGCTCGTTAATGTAACATCTTGAGCCAGATCAAATTTTAGCTTATTGTCATCTTCGCCCTTTGTAATATTTAGGTTGCTACTTCCAGCAGAAAAATCTACTCCGCTATCCATAAGAACAGTTGTAGCATTTTTATCTCCAACTGACAGTTTCCAACCGTTTTCTTTTACGAAGCTTTTCATGTCCATCAACTGTGCAACATTCACGGCATCGGTAGCTTCACTACCAGCTGCTACGCCTGTAATTTGTCGTGTTTGTCCATTATCAGCATCATCATAACCAACACTCACTGCACCTTTCGTACTTTTCCACTGAACTGTGTCATTTTTTGAAACCTCATCCTTCAACGAAGGAGCATAGCCAAACTTACCAGCAGCCCTATTGGCTACAGAATCGCTTCCCAAAGCAACACCACCATCAACCGTCACGTTAGAATTGGCACCTAAAGCAATACTTCCAGTCCCATTTGCTTTTGAATAAAAGCCGATAGAAATAGCGTTTTGATCAAATGCATATGCACGATGACCAAGAGCTGTCGAACCAAACCCTAGGGCTTTAGAAACGGCTCCTACAGCTGTTGAATAATCATCCTTCGCAGTTGTATAATCATCGTCCCCGTTCTTCTCATTATATTCACCACCTATTGCAACACTGCTTTTACCCAAAGCGTGCGCCATATTCCCTACAGCAACACCAAATTCACCTTTCGTATTCGCCTTAAAGCCTAGAGCTATACTTCCCCCCTCCTCTACTGTTGCATAACGACCAATGGCAACCGAGTCACTCTTTAATATCTTTGTTTCTGCCCCAATGGAAACGTTCCCTCCTCCACGGATCTCCGATTTAGCACCTATAATAACAGATGCCGCTAGCTTTTTATCTTCTCCAGCGAAGACCGCCTTCGCTTTATAACCAATAACAACACTGTTCGTGGTTTTTGCCTCAACTTCTTCACCAAAAATGACATTACTTCCCGATGCATCACCCTGTACTTCTCCACCACGTGTTATGCTTGCGATGGGATCTTTTCGCGAGAAATCAGATACATCAATAGTCACTGCATCCTGTCCACTTTGAGTGGAAGATAATGTATTTTTTGATAACTTATTGGTATCGATTTTTAAAATATTCGTAATAGAATTATCATCACTTACACCAGTAAGGGTTCTCATTAAAAAATTTTTGTATCCACTTAAAGCATTAACTTGTGATGTCAGTGCTACATTCAACATTCTTATATAATTATTTTTTGATTCATTGAAAGAACCCAAATTACTTCTAGATTCATCATAAACAGAGATAACACTTTGTGGATATATCCCAGTAGTGTTCCTTATGTTCGCAGAAATTGTTTCTCTTGAATCAAGATTATTCGAAAGAGCAGGAGAAATGGTGGATGAAAGTGCCGCTATTGAAGTCAAGGATAGAACTTTAATAAAAGGAAAACGAGAAAATTTTAAATCGCTCCCTGCTAATTTTGTATATAATTTTTTCATAATGAGCTCCCCAATGAAAAAATAACTATAAACACAAAAAAGACACATTTAAACGCTATAAAGTTCTTTAAAATTGGCTTTTCTAAACATGTTCAAGAGTTTAGTACCTAATTGAAAAGATAGAGAGATTGTGTTTTTAGGTTTTATGGTTAACGTGTTTTGCTCTTTTAAATTTCCTAAGAAGGTAAATTTTTTGTGATTGGTTTTTTAACCTTTAAACGTGTTGATTGTTTTTTGCAAGGGGTAGAGTTAGTTTAGTATATTGTTTCTATAACTTCCTCCAGTAAAATTGAAATACATTTAAATATATACTCCGTCTTACTAGAAGGTTTTTTAATAGATTTCTAGAGAGTGAAAGGGGTTTTCTATCTGTAGAATGCTACAAATTTTTTAGATTTAAAAATTAAAGCAGAAAATAATGAACTTATAATTTATGAAAAAACTCATTATCTTATTTTGAAATAAGAAGTTCACTTTGTTGAAAGTGTACGGTTTTTCTGTTTTTTAAGCCTGTATTGATCATTATAGCGCTTATCAATTTATATATTTTTTACATCCGTAAAAACAATTCACCCCTGCCTCATGAGGCAGGGGTGAAAAGGAGTTTTTATGTATTTTGTTTATTATCAATTCAATGTCATATTGAATCCCGCACCTACACCCCAGTGACCTCCAGAAGTTGTTGCGGATATGTTAGAACGGTATTTTCCATTTTCTGAGGTGTAACCTGCACCAAAGGCAAATGCAGATTGGCTACGCCATAAACCAGTACCAAATCCAATGCTTAATTTTCCAGGTGTATCATTGTAGCGTAAGTTAGACACTGCTAAACCAATCGCAGCTGCTTGTCTTGCCTCTTTTTTCACACTCTCAATACTATAGTTTAAAACATCAAACTTCATATCTGTATATTGTTTAGCCCGATCAACAGCATCATCAATCGCATCAATCACAATATTATTAACCCGTTGATCTGTATACTGCTTGGATTGATCAAGAATAATCTTCATCTGTTCTTGAGTATAGTCATGGAGTTGACCACCATTTACAGCTTCTTTCGACCCTTTTTCAATTTTACCATCAGCTACATTATCAATCATAACAGGTTCACTAGGATCACCCCCCGCTAATGTGATTTTATTGGTTTTTTTGCCGTTTTTATCTCTATCATAACGAACCGCATCCTCAGCAATATCGTTAACTTTATTATCAATATTATCAACTTTGCCATCAATATTGATAACTACATCACTAATATCATCAATCGTATTGTAAATGTTATCAACTTTGTTGTTAAGATGCTTAACATCTTTTTCAACACTCGCGACACGTTCATTGGTTTCCCAAAGTTGTCCACCATTAACCGCATCTTTCGAACCTTTTTTAATTTCACCATCAGCTACATTGATAATCTTACTCTGCTTACCATCATGATTAGCATCATAGGCTTTTTTATCACTGTTCCAATTTAAAGCATCTGAATCGACCTTGTTGATGACATCATCAATACGGTTATTAATATTTGACATATTTTTATTGACGTCACCAAAAGCATCAGCGACATTATGGTGCTCTTTCTCAACAGTCGTACCATTAGCATTGACTTGAACAATCTTAAAAGTAGGATCTGTCCATTTGCCATTCTCATATTTGGCACCGCCACCGAAATAATTAGCAAGCTGGTTGCTCATGGAATAAAGCTGGTTACCCGTAATAGCATCCGTTGAACCATCCGCAATCTCACCATCTAAAAGATACTTCAATTTGCTCTTTGTTTTCTGCCCATCTTTTTCATGACGTGCAACAAATGCTTCTTCTTCATCATCCCACAGTAAAGCATCTTTAGAGAAATCTTCAATTTTCTGATTAAACTCATTGGATACATTCGTTAAGCGTTGATTCACATCTTGAACATTTTTATCGAGACCTGTTAAAGCTGAACCAACGTCATAAAAATTAGCCTTCCCTACTTCACCACCTACAATAGCGGATAAAGTATATTTCAGCCCTTCAAAAGTACCGTTAATGAACTTTGCTCCACCGCCAAAAAACTTTGCAATATCTGCTGATATTTTATTAATCTGACTACCATTGATTGCATCGTTGGAATTTTCAGAAATGCTACCATCTTTCACGTTACGAAGAGCAACTGGTCCGTTGTTCTTATCGCCGCCCAAAGTTACACTACCATAATTAACATTACCATCTACATCTTTATCATAGAGAACCGCAGCAGCAGTGACTGTCTCAATATCTTTCGTAATATCCTTTATGCTTTTATCAAGTTGGTCTTTGTTAACAGCTTCATCCCCCTTCTCTGCCTCCCGCACGCCAGAAATTTTACGTCCTGAACCACCAACACCTGCAATATTGATCTCAGTACCAGCGGTATCCTTACCAATAGTAATAACACCTGATGCACCTCCATCTTGCTTAACAAGACTATTTTTTATCACATCAGAAATCTTATCATCAATATTTGTAATCGAAGTATTGACACCATTAAAAGCATCAAAAATATTATGATATTCTTTATCCTGAATAAGGAAAGATGGCTCTATACCTTCGAGTACATCTGTACTACCCCCAAAATATTTCGATGTATTTTCAGCAACTTTTTTAAGATTGTCAGTAACAGTTGTAACCTTCTCATTCGTAGCAAAAAGCTGTGAACCATTTACCGCTTGCGTTGATGTTTGAGAAAGTTCTCCATCTTTTACACCGGAAAGTGTTCTTTCTTGCTTATCTTTATTTACAAGGCTGATTTCAGTACCACCGGTTTCTTTACCCACGGTAATAAGACCATCTTCTCCCTCCTGCTTTACAAGGCTATTTTCTGTTACATTGTTAATCTGATTATAAATATCTGTGATAGAATTATCGACACCCTCAAAAGCATCAGCGACATTATGGTGTTTTTTCTCAACAATCTCACCATTATCGTTAATTATAGCAACTTTGAAAGTAGGATCGCTCCACTCTCCATTCTTATAGCGAGCACCACCGCCAAAATAATTCGCAATCTTATCGCCCATCTTATAAAGTTGAGAACCATTTATTGCATCTGTTGAATCTTCTGAAATATCGCCATTCGCAAGGAACTTAATCTTACTATCTGTCTTCTGTCCATTTGGTCCACGCAGTGCGACAAACGCTTTTTCCTCTTCACTCCAAAGTAACGCGTCTTGAGAAAATTTATCAAATTTATCATCAAATTTCTTGTCTACATATTGTATATGTTTATTCACATTCTTGACATTTACATCAAGTCCTTCAAGAGCCTCACCAACATTGTCAAATGTTTTCTGTACTACTGTACCATCTGCAGAAACTGTAGATAAATTATACTGTGGTCCTGCAAAAACACCATTTTCAAACGAGGTATTACCACCAAAGAATTTTGCAATATCTCCAGCTATTGTATTAATTTGGCTACCATTTACAGCTTCCATGGAGTCTTTGGAAATTTCACCATTTTTTACACCTGCAATGGTTCGCTCTCCGTCAGCACCTGTGATATCAATTTTCGTACCGCCTTTTTCAGCACCAATAGTGATAAGCTTCTGATCTTCTTTCCACTTAACAAGACTATTTTCTGTTACATTATTAATCTGACTATAAATATCTGTGATAGAAGTATCAACAGCAGCGAAAGCACCAGTTACATTGTCGTGTTTTGTATTCTGAACAGTAAATGTTGGTTTGATACCATTAAGTATATCTGTCTCCTCACCACCAAAAAAATCCACTATATTAGTAATATAATTAAACAGTTGATGGCCATTTATTGCTTCTGTTGAATCGGAACTGACTTTTCCAACTGCAACGCCAGAAATAATTCGATCTCTGCCTTCAGAGTTCGCAATATTGATTTCGATACCTTCTTTTTCAGCACCAATGGTAATATTTTTTTTACTTTTGCTCCATTTAACAAGACTATTGTCTTCTATCTCAAACTTCATTTTATATAATTGTGAAAGATTAACAGCATCATGCTCATTGCTACCATCTGCGACTCCTGTAATTTTTGTATTGGCAGCATGAATACCACCCTTGGTCATTCTTGGGCCATCTTTGATCATGAAACCGGCATTACTCATTCTGCTGTCCCCTGTTTCTACACGACCAACTTTAATATATTCGCTTAAATCAAACTTTACTTCATTGTTATCACCTTTGGTAATTTTTATATTTGTGTTCTCACTGTCATTATTATCATCATCTTTATGCTTAACTGCAACAAACTTTACTGTACTTCCTGCTTCAACATCTGTAGCTTCTTCATCTTCAACAGCAAGTTTCCAGCCCGTTTCCATCCCCGCTGTAAGGTCTTTCAGCTGTTTATAATTTACTGCATCAGTATCATCAGTACCAGCTTTCACTTTTGTAATCTTTTGATCGCCAGCACTAATACCATTAACAGTTATGCTTGGTCCTCCATCAACAAACTTAAAGCCATCGTTGCTCATAATGCTGTTGCCTGTCGTGACACTCGTCAACTTAAGAGTATCATTCAGAGAAAATGTAACTTGATTACTGTCTTTTGCAATTTTGATATTTTTGCTTCCGTCCTCACCCGCATCCGCAACAAGATCTACTGTACTCCCAGCTTTAACATCTGTAGCATTGTTCCCATCAACAGAAAGTTTCCAGCCTGCTTCAGCAAGTGTTCTTACCTCTGTCAACTGCTTATAATTTACAGCATCAGTATCTTCTTCCCCTGCCGCTACTCCTTTAATCGTTTTATTACCAGCATGAATGCCATTAACAGTTATGCTCGGCCCATTATCATCAGCAAACCCAAAGCCAACAGCACTCATAACGCTTTCTCCTGCTGTGACAGTCATTACCTGAATATCATCAGCTAGATCAAATGTGACATTGTGATCATTATCTTTTTCGATCTTGATATTTTTTGTACCTTTATTGTCAGCTGACTGAAAATTTACTGTACCATTTGGACCAATAGCCGTAGCATTTCCACCATTAACAGCAAGCTGCCAACTCGTTTTGTTCGCGTTTTTCACCTCTTGCAACTGTTTATAATTCACTGCATCGTTAGGTTCAGACCCATCTGCTACGTTTGTGATCTTTTGCTTGGCTGCATCAATACCATCAATAGTCATGCTTGGACCATCATTACCATTAATAAAAAAGCCGTCTACAGTCATGCGTGAACCGCTTTCACCGTTAACAAAAAAGCCATCATCACTCATCGTGCTTTGGCCTGTGGTGACTTGCGTCAATTTAAGATGATCATTTAAAGTAAATTCAATTTTATGCTTATTATCTGCAGTGTTTTTTGCAATCTTTAAGTTGTCTTTTCCCGCTTCTTTTTCACTTTTCACTGAAAAATCTACGGTATTGCCTGAATTCACATCTGTCGGATCGGTATCGTTAGCAGAAAGTTTCCACCCCCCTCCCCCTGCTATGATATCTTTCATAGCTTTTAGTTGCGCCACGTTTACCGCATCAGTATCTTCACTTCCAGCTGCAACCCCTGTAATTTGTCGTGTTAGCGTACCATTACCACGACCGCCAACTTCACCAACGCTAAAAGCGCCTGTGGTGCTCTTCCATGCTATACTGGTTTTTGTTGTCCCTTTACCTGTTACAGGATCATAACCAGCAACATTCTTGTCTCTATCAGAGATAGCCCCACCACCTACAGCAACACCATCTTTAACAAGCACTTGCGAATTTACACCAATGGCAACCGAATCTTCTTTTTCAGCATAAGCTTGCGTGCCTATAGCTATCGCATTTTCAGCATTCGCGATTACTTTTCTGTTAGGATCATTTTCTTCGGTTCTGTCAGAGCGCCTGCCCCCTATTGCAATAGCACCTGAAGCTTTAGCTTCAGCATCTGTACCTATAGCAATCGTATAACTCTTTTCTGCCTTTACCTTTGTACCTAAAGCAATGCTATTTGTACCTAATGCAGTTGCAAGCCCTCCAATAGAAACTGAAGATTTTCCCGATGCTTCTGAGCCTACACCCATAGCAACACTTGCTATACCACTTGCAAGTGCGGAAACACCAAAAGCTTGTGCACCCCCTGCCTTTGCTGTCGCACCTGCACCAAATACGGTTGAATAATTACCCGTCGCTGCAGATCCACAACCCGTTGCAAAAGAATAAACACCATAAGCCTCAGGCATAGCATTAATGATACCACTAGTGTTTGTTCCCATATAAGTAGCATTGTTGGTTAGAATCCCAGCGCTTTGCCAAGTAACCTTTTCAGTGGTCGTGCCATAAGGTTTACGACCTCCAAAAACTTTCTCACCAACAAATCTGTCATATTGCTGCTCTGCAGTTATTCGTTGATTATTAGAAACTCCTTGTTGTTGTTTGCCGCCACGACCAATAACGTTGTCTGCACCACAGAAATCATCATCACCAGCCAACACAACACTACCATGACTACCATGTGGATATACAACACCGGTACCACTTGTACTTAAATTAGCCCCTCCTGTGAAGGCAAAGTTGGCAGCAAAAACAGGAGAAACACTCGATAAGAGTGTGGCCATTGCCGCGCTGAGAGAGACAGCTTTAATTAAATTTGGTGTGGAATATTTTTTTTTCATAAGAACCTCCTCCAACAGAGTTCAACATCATCACAACGCGTGAAAACGCACATGGCAAACCCCTTAGTTTGCGCATTTCAAAAACCAACAAATCAAGACAAAACCCTCCCCTCGATACCGCTATTTATTACGGCATCGCCCTAAAATCTTTGCAACAACATCGAATCTAGAAAAGTCCCCAACCCTTTTAGCTAGAGGGATTCAAGCTAAAAAATAAATAAAAACACAAGACTTTGAAAATATAACGTAATCTCCATTCAAAAACACTGCGATTTATCTCTTAACAAAAATAGTTTCACTAAAGAGCAATTCTATTTTTTAGATAAAGCGCCTCAGAAGAATGGCAAGAGTACAAAAAATAATTTTTTATAAATTTGTAAAAATACTTCTCAATAAATTAGCTATTCTTATAAGCACAAATTTATGATTTTTTAAACTTATAGCATAATGTAATGGATGACAATTATCATAATGACCTCACTCTTTTCTACAAAGTAAGCTGTTTCAATATATGATACATATCTTTGAAAGAAATCTCTCTTAATATAATGATGCACGCTCTGTAAAAAGTTTCAATGCGCTCATCTCATCATCTTCATAAAAGACAAAAGCGCGCCTATAAATAGTCTTTCCTTCTTCTCTCTTATATGTCTGTGACCCTTTTATAGAAACAAAACATCGTCATTGTATTTTCACTGTTGTATAAATTTTTTTGTATTACTAACTGTAATTCTTTTTATAAGCAGTTTTACCTTTATTAGAGCAACACATTAATTTATAACGATAATTTATCATTTTTTTTATGTTGAATAAGAGACAAAAAAAGTTTTATTTTTTAAAAAGGCTGTTCATTTGCATCTTATGAAGTTTCTAGATGTGCTTTTCAGTTTCGATTTTACGCTTTAAATGTAATTTTAAAAGTGGCAAAGTGGCTTCGACTTCTTCCATATCATTGAGGTTTTGAATGAGCTCTTGCAATTTTCCATAAAGCTCTGCTGCTAATTCCGCAACATCTTCAGGAGAAAGTGTTATTTTTGCATCATGATAGGTCGTATAAACCAAATGTCCAAGCTTTTTCATCAGCCCAACAGGAATCGCTTGTGGTTTAAAACCAGCTGCTTTCGCCTTTGCCATATCTGAAAACATCTCACCATTGCCCGTTACAAGCCAGTTTAAATTGACTTTTAATTTCTGTGATAAAACAGCCAAAAATTCTACATTGGGAAAGGTCGTGCCTCTTTCAGCGTGATCATAAATGGCTTTATTAATACCTAAACGGGTTGCTATTTGGTGCCTACTAAATAGCAAACTTTCTCGTATCAAACGTAATCGCTTCGCTTGTTCTGTTTTGGGTTCAATCTCTTTTTTTGCCAAATTACATAATAATACAAATATTGCATTGACTTAATTCAATATTTGTATTATACCTCTTGTTACTGCCCCTTATGTTGGGCAAAGATCTACATACATAACCCCACAAAAACAGATGTTGCAGCATCCGTATGCAGGAGCGAAATTTATGACAATCACACAAAAAATGCAATCGCCGTGGTATTTTACTGAACTGCGCCCCTGTAATATAACTTTGGAAAAACTCAAGCCTATCAGAGGCTATTTTCCAGAGTCAAAAACATTTGGACACAGCCTAATGAAAAAGCTAAATGCGCCACTGCCAACTCCATCAGTTTGCACGCCAAGCAAATCCTTGCCAACTGCTTTCTCAAAAGTCACAGTCATATTTTTCAGAAGCAAAAAGCCCAACACAGGTTCTCTCACTCAACAGCCTAGTAAACCTGCTTAAACCTTTTTGCAAAAATCTATAAATACACTTCCCAAAGTTTTTACATTACAACATAAGGTAAAAAGTTTATCAATGTCTAAAAATCAATATAAAATAGGCAAAATAATTGGTATTCTACAAAAAATGAGATCATCACTCGTTATTAAAAAGTTAGACGTTTACAAACCATATTTGCTTATTTTATATATTAATGGTGCTAAGTTAGCTGTAATTGGCAATAGAGATTTCAGGGTGTTTGGTTTATCGTCAGAATGCTCCTCCTCTATGCATATTAAAAGCCTTTTAGCAATGTATTTTAAATGCTATAAGTTCTATAGTAAACACATTACCATCCATATTTACAATTGGGCGCTTCAAAATCTTGAAGTAATACAGTCTTTAATAGACATTGGTTTAAAAGCGCGTATTTTGCAGAAAATTGACAAAACCATGAGGTTCGTATACATGGCAATTCTAAGTGAGAATAGTGGAGTGATACTTAAAAAAGCTGCATGGAAACCGCAACGCGGAGGAATTAAGCATGACCTCTTTATGCGATAAAGAATTATCTGATACATTGGTTGGTCTTTATGACGACTATCAACGCGGTTTCGACATTGGAGAAGAGCTTAAATTGTGCGTGGATTTGGCGTTATCTCTTGAATTAGAACTCAGTATTCACCGTTTAAGTGAAATAGATGCCGTTTTAAAAAAAGAGATTGTGCAAACCTTGCATCGTCGTAGAAATACCCATTCCAATGAAGATGAAATTGATACAATTTTTCATATGGATTTTGAAAAACAAAAATAATGCAACACTCTCCCCGTATGATACGATATTACCTCATCGCTTTATTTTCTACTGCGCTTAAACAAAAAAAACTTTCAAGAAGATTTAAAATGTTGCGGTTTCATCTTCTTAACAACAGTGAGATGAATTAAAGAAACGCAGAAATTCTTGTGGGTCGTTATCAAAAAATAGAGAGTATTCTCTAGCATACATCAATGTATGCTTTATTCATTAAGCACCAATTTTTATATTTTCTCACTTCCCTGTAAAAGCAAAATATGAAATATGTTGTAGCGTAAATGTTTATAAAATAGCGTGTATTACCACACTTATAAATGTAATTTATTGTTTTTCATGTTTATAAAACAGCACTATGAATATTCCAACAAGCGCAAAAATGCTTTGAAAAAAATATATCGATTGAGGTGATATGCTACTGTTATCGCGTGCCATAATGAGATAGACTGCGAGAATCAAGCATCCAGAGATACCATTAGAACTTGCCTGCAATCTTCCTTGGTATTCAGGATCACAAGAGAGTTGTGATAAAGAAATCGAAAGAGCCCAACTCGAAAGTCCAAATCCAATCATAAAGTAAACAGGAAAAACAACAAAATTATGTGTATTAACAGATAGAATAGCGAGACCAATAGCCATAAAAGCTAATAAAATGGCTAATGTTTTCTTTATGGATAAAACTTTACAAAGAAGTGGTGAAAAAAACGCACCTGTCAATACGCCCATAGAATAAAGCACCTCAAATATTGCAAAGGTCCTGCTATCCGCGTGCAAAACCTCTTGTATATAAGGAACAAGAATAACAGGAATGGTCATCAAAAGAGTCATAATAATCATCTGGCTTACATAAGGTACAAAAAGAGCCGGATTCTGTTTAAAATAATGAAGGGCTGCTGTATAATTTCTCCACCAATTTTGCTGGTTTTGGTTTTTAGATCTTCGGTTTTTAGGTACCTTCATTGCACAATTAAATAAACCAGCAATAATAAAGAATATACCACCTATCAGAAGAGTTCCTTTTGTTCCTGCGTAGGACAGTATCAATCCACTTAAGCCCATACCTGCGATAGTGCCAAGTTCATAAATCATATCGATAGTCGCATTTGCATTGATGAGTTGTTCTTTCAGCACAATACTTTGAATTAAAGAAATAGCTGATGGCATATAAAAAGAGATAAAAATACCCAAAAGAGCAGATAAGACCATCAATTCAATTTCTATACCAAAATGCCATAGCATTACCCAGCCAACGATTACCAAACCTCTCACAAGATTTGAAATAATAATCTGCGTTTTACGATTATATTTATCTGCCAATATGCCCAAAATAGGGGCAAAAATAATGCTAGGCGTCCAAAGAAAAAGCATCATCAACGCTACACCACGGATTGAACCCGTCTGATTGTAAGCAAGCCATGACAATGCAATATAATTTAGTCCATTTCCAAATGTAGCAAATAAGCCGCTCAAAGTAAAATAGAGAAAAGTTCTATTTTCAAATAAAGCAATGCGTTCCTTCAAATTTGAAGTGAACATAAATTATCCTCTAAAATAAATACCCGTCGATATGCATGATACATCCTGTTTAAAAACATGCATTCTTACGGTTTTCATTTTAGATCATTAAATTTAAGAAAGCAAAATTCCTTTTTTGAGGCTTTTAAAATCTTTGTGCTGTTGTATGATTAATTCTTCTATGAAAACAAAACATTTATGCACTAAAATATGCTCGAGTATATCCCTCTATGTCGTTCTTCTATTACCACACTTCGTCTCTAAAAGAATAAACATACTATTATTCTCACGATAAATATTGATAACTTTTCTACTCCCCTTCTCTAAATCTTTTAAAACAAGCCCATTACAGTTAATTTTCCAATTAAAATATATAACGTGATATTTTTCCTGAGCAGTTAAATTATTGCAATCATATCTCTAAAGTTTCAGATTTAGAATACGAATACATAAGAAGGATTTATCGTGGATAAATTGATTAATAAATGATTTTATTCATAATCAAAAACAAACTTCATCTATATGACGTCGTATTTGATGATGAATTAAAGAAACAGAAGCAGTTCCATCAATTGTTATAAACCGCTCATCTATTTCTGATAAAACTTGGTATACTTCATAAACTTTTTCAATAAAAGAGAGTTGTTCTTCGTATTTTAAGTTTAAACCATCCCTTTTCTGCAATCGCTCCAGTATAGTAGTGGGCGGTAAATGAAGATAAAATGTAATATGAGGTCTTGGAATAGATTGATTTAATTTAACTACACTTTCAACAGAAAGCTCTCGAGCATAAAAATAAGCAAGACTAGAATAAACATATCGATTGCTAATTAATAAATTTTGCGATGACATTAAGGAAGGTTCAATAATTTCAAGCGTATGTTTGCGTCTATCTGTCGCTGATAAGAGTGCTAAAAGCAACGGATCAATTGCTTTTCCATTATCTAAGTAATCTCTAATTTCTGGATTATTTCTATACCAATAACTGGGTTGAAAAGTTTGTATTATATGTTTTTCTGTTGAGTAATGGCGAGCAATTTCTTTTGTTTGTGTTGTCTTTCCACTCCCATCAAACCCGCATAAGACAATAAAAGAACCGGAAAATTTCTTTGAAAACCACATAGAATTATAAACTTTTTTATCAAGATACATTTTGTCTATATACTCTCCATAAGTTAAATTGTTTTATGTCTAAAATCTCTTAATGTTTAATAAGATGTTTTTTTACTCGTCTCTAAACAGAAAAACACAATACTCCCGTATTTGTATAACTTATTAACTTTATGATAAATGGCGGTATATAGACTTAGTTTTAAGATAAGATTATATTTTAGACAACTTAAAATGAGCTTAAGTATTTTTAAAAAATATATTTTTTGTTCACGCTACATAACCTGCCATTTTTTAACGAATTCTAGTAGAGTTTCTGAGGATTACTCCTATAACGTCGTGTAAGCGTATAGAAATGAGTTCGATCTAAGTATATTATTGCCCCCCTAAGGACTGATACTGAATTCCGCTACATAGGAATCTAACGAAATCAACTCTATCTTTTCTCAAACCACTGCCCACGCCATAAGCATTTGATATCCGATTCCGTCAAAAAGCGGCAGAACAATTCTCAGAAAACATCGCTGAGATATTGAAATATGCCTTGCAAAAGCGTTTGAATCAAATGTTTCACTATATTTTTCGGTATATTCATAAACTGAAACTAAGAATATTATAATAAGACTTCAAACAACGACGACGCCCAAATCGGCCGTGACAAAGCCTCCTAAAACTGAACCAATAATACCTTCTCTATGAAAAAGACTACCATGTAAAGGCTTTAATACAACCGCACACCTTAGCGCTAATGCCATAAACGTTTCTGATAGATAACGAAGTTTATTGTCACAACAACATCTAACAACCGTCAATAACAAAACCTCAACCTTGAGTATAAACAAAATCAACTTGAAAGCGCGAAATATATCTCTAGGACATAGTTCCTTATTGGCAAACCACCTGCCAAGAGACGCAGTAAAAATACCAGCCTCCATCCTACTCATTCTCCTGAAAATAAGCTATCACTAGCATAAACATCAGCGTTCAATTTTTTCTACCGAAAAAACTTGACATGCCCAGCCATGTATGTGTGTATTTATTATTCGTAAACATGTGTGCTGATTTATAATACTGCGTGTTTTAAGAGATTTCAAAATGGGGGGATGATGTGCACAAACAACTGATGTTTCGGTTTTATGGGCTTGTTGTCTTACTATATCTTTCTGATATGGTTCTATTCTTAAGTAATCTTTGGAATGCTTATCGCATAACATCCTCATCGATTTTCCTAGGCATAACCATGGCTTTGGGCACCCTTACGCCTTACCTTTTAAAAAAAAGCGGACTTGTGCGCATTAAAGCCTCACTGCGGTTAGTCGATTTATACAAAAGGCGGATCATTATCTATAGCCTTCTTTTATTGATTGCTCTTTTCCATTATGCCGATTCTCCCTTTGGTTTTATCGCTGTCTCTATCTCTATCGGCTATCTCTCTTTGATTACCTTAAGCACTCTCGAGACTTATAATACTAAACTCGCACTTGGTGGTTATATTAGCGCCCAAAAGGCTTCCCGCATTATGCAAACAGTTGTGCAAATTGGCGCTTTTTTGGGAGCAGCACTGAGTGGTTATCTCTTAGAAGCGACCAGCCCTCGAGGGGCAGCGGCTGAAATTGGCTATAATGGTTTGATTGTGGCACTTTGTGTGTTTGACATCATTATAAGCCTTATAGCCGGATATATCATCTTTTGCGATGAATATAACGCTACAGATACCACAGCACTTGCAACCGATAAGAAGCCAGTACCTACACCGCAAGCGAATGAACTCTCTTATGAGCTTAAACTTTTATGCGTCTGCATAGGACTTATTGGCTTTCATATTTGCGCTTATAATACGCTGGCAACCATTCTTTTTCAGAGTGTGAAAAATTTTGGCTCTGAATATTATGGGCTTTGCAGTGCGGTCGCAGGCGTGGGTGCTTTTTTGGCTGCTTTTATCAAAATCCCTCGCTTTGAATTTATTCTCCCAGCCCTTATGTTGAGCGTGGCTGATCTTATTTTTAGCACCACACAATTGCCCTATTTGGCTGTGGTCTTTTGCTTTTTTATTGGCTTTTCAATGAATACCATGCGAATTAATGCCCGCAAACATACGATTGAAGCGACTAAAACAGAGGCTCAAGCAGAGCTGGTGGGAAGCTATAGCGGCATGCTTTATACTCTCTCCCAATCGGCAGGTTATGTTATCCTTGGTCTTCTTACAAGCTCTGCCCTTATGGGTCCTCAAGCAGCTGTTTATCTTCTACCCCTTATAGGGCTAATAATCTTTATTTATGTTCTTTTCCTTTTATCACAGCGGAACAAAGTATGAGAAAACCTATTCTTATTGTCGACCCTTTCTCCACGGGTGCCCTCTATGGCCCTGCTTTGCAAAAATTAGGCTATGCTTGTTATGGAGTTGTCTCTCAACCAGATCTTTTTTCACGCTATATGCTTTCTTATCAGGGAAAAGGCATGGCAGAAGCAAAACTTCATAATGTAGATGAGATCAAGATACGCTTTCCTATCGGCGCGATAGAGGCTGTGGTAGCAGGCGCCGAAGGAGGTATTTATTGTGCAGAGCAATTGGCGGCTTATTATGGTTGCCTTGGGAATAATCCCTCAACCACCGATTGGCGACGAAAAAAGGCAGCAATGCAAAGGCGCCTTTGTGAAAATGGTTTATCTTACATTCGGTCGAAGATTCTTACAAAAGGCGATTGTGCTATCGATGATTTTGAAAGTCATAGCGGCTATGTAGTGAAGCCAAATGATTCTGCTGGGAGTGATGGCATTTTGTTTTTCTCCAGCCGTGAGGAAGTAGCGGCATGGTCCTCTAGAATCGACTGGACGCAAAAAAATATTTTTGGCGCACCTAACGAGGCTTATTTGCTCCAAGAAAGATTGGAGGGAGAGGAATACATCGTCGACGCCGTCGTAAAGGGAGAGGCTATAAAAATATGTGCTTTATCGCGATATAAAAAAGGTATTCATAATGGAAGTGCTTTTGTTTATGAATCGCTTGATGTGCTTGATGCTCAAGATCCCTCTTATACCCCTCTTATCTCTTATGCAAAAAAATGTATTCGCACGCTGGGGATTGAATATGGACCCGCGCATATGGAAATCATGCAAACAGCTCGTGGTCCAGTGATGATCGAAGTAGGAGCCCGCCTCCACGGAGGAATTGCACCCACCTTGTTCGCACATTGCTATGAAGATGATTTACTTGAAAGCTCCGTTAATCTTATTGCAGGAGTGTTTTCGCAAAAACCAAGTCGCTTTAAGAAAAAAGGGCGTATTATCTTTCTTATCAACAAGATCGACGGTCATATTATAAAAGATGTTAACTTATGGCAGCAAAAGCTTCATTCTTGGGAAAATGTGGTTCATTTTAAGCTCCTTTTTAAAGAAAATGAGCCCCTACCCCTAACCATCGATTTAAATACCTGCCCTGCCATTATAGCAATTTGGGGACACAGTGATGATGAATTATCAGCTTTGGAGAGGATTATTCGTAGCAATTTCTTATAAAATACAATAATTGGAAAGAAAACATAGATTCATCAGCGTAACTAATTGAAAATATAGACAAATATTAAAAATTGATCAAGCTTAATGGATTAAACAACAAGGAAATAATTTTGTTTACAGCTTTATTGTCGAGCATTCACGAATGGATTCTGGTATTATCTCTATCTGAAACTCCCTACAGGCATGAAGCAGAAAAGTTATCAAGCATACTTAGTATATCTAATGACAACTGCTATTACCATGCGTGATGGCTCTAGTGTAGGTGGATTTGAACTTTTAAATAATTTCTTAACTCTTGCATCACTCTATTTCCATACTTTTCAAATAATATTCAATAACTTAAGTAAAATAAATATTTTTTATTTTGGGTTTTGGTGTGTTATTAATCTAAAGCATCTGAAGAGAATATATTAAAAGAACTAAAATATTTATATATCGAGATTGAAGCAGCTCTATTTTACCAAAAGAAGAGCTATTATGACACAGGTGAATTTAGCTATTAATCTTTTGTTGCAAACAAGTGGAAAAAAAATGCTGAACGTAGAAAAAGTTGCATAAGAATCTTTAACAAAAATGATTAAAATTTAGATAGAATTACAAGGTATAAAATAGAATTTATTCCATCAGCGCTGCAATTTTTTCTGGTTAATTTATTCTACCAATATCATTAAAGCTTTCTTCTAATGACATCGTCTATCATTGGTGGGAGATATATGATTGTTTTTCGAATTGTGACAGCACACAAATTTCGTGATTTATTTTGCCCATCAAAAAGATATTGGTTAGTTGAGTAAGTTAAAAAAATACATAGCATTCCGTATAATGCCGTGTGTATGTATAAAACTTTTCAGAATGATCGTGTTAATAGAAATGTTGAAGGAGTGCCTTTTTGGGAAAGATTGTACAGCAATTACGAGTATCTCTAGGAAGAAAAGCGCTGATTTTTAGAATAGAGAGAAACATTGATCATAACAGTTTATTAGACTAAACGCAGAATATTTATCCTAATAATTGATGATCGAATTGTAACAGTATAGGTTTTTGATCATCATAAAGAAAAAAGTAGAGAACATGTTTCTTTTAGTTAAGGAAGAGTGTTGCTCATTTTTCTTTCTAAAAGTAAGCAAATTCAAAGATAATTTTTTTGTTCTTATAGTGGTGATACAATAATTGTCAAAGTCCGTGAAGGGGAGATTCCAATACATTATTACAAAGTTTAATAAAAGCTGGAATACTTAAAAACTCTTTAGTTGCTATAATGATTTAATAATACCAGATTAGGATCCGAGCAATTCAAGAGCTCAAACCTTTGTGATAATATTGGTTTAGAATGACATCTTGTTCATTCAGACGAGATGAGCCAATTATTATATGTCATAGAACCATATGGGTGGGGAATTTAAAAAAAGCTTATCTAGAATCTGACTTAAAGGTTTTTGGAACTTTAGTAGTAAGATTGGCTTGGTCTCATGTTGCCCAAAAATTAGCACCCAATCTTGTTGTGACTAGACTAAATTTAGAAGATCTGCTCACTGAAGTTTTTATAATATTATGAAATGATAAAAATATTAATATTTCTTCTTGTCCCGTACATGAAACAGATGCTATTTGTATTTGTTATCCTTTGCACCATTGTTCGAAATATATTTTAGATGGTTGTCACTTGAAATATGTCTTGGAAAATTATTTGGCAAGAGAACGTGCCCATATGTATTGGAAAGTAATTTCCTATTATTTGTCTCAATCTATGGGCGCAACGTTGCCAAGTATAGAATTCATACTGACAGATGACTTGCAAAAAATAAGTCCCTATAACGCATTTGAACTAAACTTTTATGAAAAACTGGAATTTAGTACCGAACCATATTCGACAATGGAGAAAATCATAAAATGGCTCGAGTCTCTGTTTAAGAGTGAGGAAGCTATTGCGTAATTCTGTTTTTCTTATGATTTTGATTGGTTGTTTGACGAGTTTTTGTGCTAGTGGTGTATTATCTATTGGCCTTTCTTTGTTACAATTCCAAGATACAACTGGAAAAGCATCTGCTACTTTAAATGTTGTTAATTTAATCGCAATTGGAATTGCAGGCTTATGTTTGGGAAATGTGTTGGTGCGCTATCAAGGCTTTATAATTGGGTTTTATAGTCAAATTATTTGCGCTTGTTTATTATCGTTCTTATTATTTATGAACAATCCGGTACTTATTTTATTTGTATTTTTTTTACTTGCTCTCTTGATGGGGGCTGATAATCCAAATAACAACAGTGCCTTGAATCAGCTGGTTCCAGCTCCCAAACAAAAAGCTGGAATTTTTGCATTTTATACTAGTTGCTGTCAGTTTTTTGTTATTATATCCCCATTGCTTATATATTTTATAATTGCGCATTTGGGGCACAAAATAGCCATAGCCTTTATTGTGTTTATTTATCTTTTGAATGCCAGCCTATGGTTTCGTATAAAGTCTATACAACAAATAAACAGAGTAAAAGAGCTATTACAAAAGCCATCTCAAAAAGCTTATGGAGTTGGTTTTAGATGCCTTTGGCGGATTTATGCGTTACGTTTTTTAACGATTAATCGTATTTTGAATAATTTTCTCTATACGGGGCCTATTGTTCTATTGCCACTTGTTCTTGCATCTATAACATCAGATAATACAAAATTTACAGCTATTCAAAATACTATTTTTGCTTTGTCAGCACTGGGTTTTGTAGTCAATGGTCTTATCTCATCCTATTATTTACGGAAATTTCCATCTTTAATTCGTTTTTTTGTATGGGGAACACCGGCTTTTGCAGTGATCGCAATCTCTTTTGTTTTATATTTAAATTTTACTCAATATTCCCTTTATATTATGGGCTTTTTATTAGGTATTGGGCAATTTTATTTTAGGGTATCGGGAATAACAATTGGACAAGCTATCACACCTAGTGAAAATTTAGCCGAGGTGATTTTGGCAGGCGATGCCAGTGTGCGCATCATAACAGCTTTATTCTCTATTGTGCTTTTATATGCCGGAAATTTTTTTTCATTTTCTACATTATACGTCCTGTGTATATTTATAGGTTTTTGCGCCCCTTTATTTATTTTACACGGACTATCTATTTACATACAAAGCTTAAAAATAAAAGAAAGCACCGCATGAATGATCTTCAATTATTATATTACGTCAGCCTTTTTTTGATTATCGTATAGATAAAGATTTTGTACAAACATTCATGACATTAATTTTAAATGAGCACATTGCGTGAGAAAAGCTGAGGTGTTCGTTACCTCTCATGTGGATAAAACGCATTTAGCCCGTTAATCGGAATTGCAAATAGCACTATGATCACCATTAATTCTGAAACTCTATCAGAAGTTAGTGATAATGGCAAAAATCCCTTAATGATATTTGAAGAGATCGTTTATGCTAGATCAGGTTATCTAAAGATCGAGAGGAGAGTAACTTAGAAATTATAAAATTCATGGAAATTCAACTGCAATTTCTAGGTATACATAATGACAGATACAGATCGGCGCAAACTGGTCAATTGCAAACAGTAAAAAAATCCTGAGCTTTTTAAGCTATGTCATATCAAGCATATGAAAATTCGTTTTAAATTAATGGCGGAGAGAGAGGGATTCGAACCCTCGATATGGTTTCCCATATACACGCGTTCCAGGCGTGCGCCTTCAACCACTCGGCCACCTCTCCAGAAGTCTCGCACTATACCCAGAAAGAAATAACGTGCAAGCCTAAATTATACATTCAAAGTTCAAAAAACAAATTCATTTATTAAAGTAAGAGCTTATATCTGTTGAATAACAAGCACATCCTTTCTTTTTAAGAAAAAACTTTTTCCGTGGATAGGTTTGTATAATACAATAATGGGAATAAAAAGATTGTCACATCTATCTCATACGGTGTCTATGAATGGTATAAAATCTATTGAATAGCATCATCTTTCCTTAAATAAAAAGTACAAGCCAAGTACCATCACGCTATTTATCCCCTAATGTTGCAACATCCCTTGCTATTTGAGAGAATGCATAAAAGGCATTTATTCTTTCTTAAAGTGTTTTTCACACGCTACTCCTCCCTGTAACGTATAAAAGAATAATGTTTTACAGCACTAACGATCTGATTACTCTGCAAAATGAGTTAGCTCATTCCCCTTAATGTTCTTTATCACCTTATATCCTTGCTTAGAGCACGTACAGCTCGTGCAGTTTCACATTGTAATGCTTTTTGTGCTAAAATTTTCATATCTTCAAAACTATGAGTCTGCAAACACGCCTTTACTGGAGAAATATCGCAAGATATCATAGAAAGCTCATTAATTCCCAACCCAGTCAAAATCATTGCACCAAAAGGATCTCCAGCCATACCACCACATACACTAACCCAACACTTATGTTGTGAAGCTCCCTGAATAGTCTGATAAATCATACGCAAAACTGCTGGATCAAGGCTATCAGCTTCAGACACAAGGTACGGATTTTGCCGATCAACAGCCATTGTATACTGTGTTAGGTCATTGGTTCCAATTGAGAAAAAATCAACATGGGCGCTCAACACATCTGCCATAATGGCGGCTGCTGGAACTTCGATCATAATACCAAGTTTTAATTTTGGTGCATCAATATCATTGCGGATTTCTTCTGCAATCTTTTTTATAGTGACAATCTCTGAAACAGACATTACCATCGGAAACACAATCCATAGATCTCCGCCTTCTTTTGCTGCTCGATACAAAGCACGTAATTGAGGCACCAAAAGATCACGTCGACGTAACAAAAGCCGCGTCCCTCGAACACCTAAAAAAGGATTGTCCTCTTTAGATAAATGTAAATGCGTAACCTGTTTATCCCCACCAATATCGAGTGCACGAATAATTAATGGCTTATCTCCTACAGCTGTAATCATCGCCCGATATGTATTAAATTGTAGCTCTTCATCCGGAATATGTGGATTCTCTAAAAACAAAAATTCCGTGCGCATGAGTCCAACACCTTCAGCCCCCAAATCAAGCGCAACAGGAACCTGATTTGCGTAGTTGACATTAGCCATGATACGAATTCTTTGACCATCTGTTGTTTGCGCTGGTAATCTACACGCACTTATTTCACTGACACGTTTTTGCACAACAGTATCAATATGCCTTTGAGCATCTTCAACGTCTTCAAGCGTAGGATCAAGATAAATAAACCCGTTATCGCCATCAATAATAGCTTGAATATCAGACTGTATCGCTAAAATATCATCACCTGCAGCAACAACCATTGGAATACCAAGAGTACGCGCCAAAATAGCTGTATGAGATAATGGACCTCCCCATGCTGTTGCTAATCCTTTTACCCTTGTACAATCAAGTTGTGCTACATCAGAAGGAGAAAGGTCATTTGTAACTAGAATTACACCATGTGGAATATCATTTAAAAAGAATGATCTATAGGATGGATTGATTTCACCTAAAACACGTCGACCAACATCAACTAAATTAACAGCACGTGCTGCTAACAAAGGATTATCTACCTTAAAAAACATATCTGAAAATTGACGAACCGCTCTATCCCAAGACCAAGCGACACCATGACCTTCTGCTATAAAACGACAAGCTTGAGCTATTAAATTTTCATCTTCAAGCAAAACCATTTGCGCAGAAAAAATCGCAGCAGAATCTGCTCCCATACGCACTGTAATATCAGAAATCACAGATGCCATTTTATGTTTTGTTTTTTTAAGAGCATTTTCAAGACATGCTGCACCAGCTGCAAAATCAATTGGCTGGTCTATTATAGAAATATCATTTTGCCTTAAAACAAAAATCTTACCAAATGCTAATCCTGAACTTGCTCCAACACCAGAAATGCCTTTTTGCATAGAGCGTGGATACCAACCATGAAAAGCCTTTGTTTGAGATTCCATTGCTCTCATCAGGCATTTTTCACTAATACTCACTTTTTTTGCAATAGCAATGGCATCATTGAGAAGTTGTGCTCCTTCTGCAGCATCTGTAGAAAAAATCAGAACATCACCGTTTTTTGCTCCTAATTGCAATAAACCAACCAAATTTTTCATTTCAACGGCATATTGACCATGGCGAACTCTGATAGAATTTTGAGCCTTTTTCGCAAAATCAACCCAAAGAGAAGCTGGTCGTGCATGAAGACCACTTGGATAATCTAAAGTCCATTCCTGACACACCGAAAGGTCACCAATAAAAGTTTTTTCTATCTTCATATCTTGATCAAACAAAGTTGTAACAATTTGCTGTTTGTCCATAGTTGTTGCAAGTACTTCAAGCTGTTTTTTATCAAATAAAAGAGACGTCAATTTTTTACAAATTTCTCTATAGCGATCTGGACATGCTGCAATAGCAATAACCAAATGTGCTTTTTTGCC
This sequence comes from Bartonella sp. MF74HXZ, assembly GCF_042194445.1. Classification (NCBI taxonomy): domain Bacteria; kingdom Pseudomonadati; phylum Pseudomonadota; class Alphaproteobacteria; order Hyphomicrobiales; family Bartonellaceae; genus Bartonella; species Bartonella sp. MF74HXZ. Next base: position 37,516 of record NZ_JBHIMW010000002.1, read on the forward strand.
ATCCTGCCACTCAACACCAGCAGGAACCTGTATAACAGCAACAGCGTCCTTGATAATTAAATCACGATTTTCAGCCATACCATGAGGAATGGCTATACCATTTCCAAGCCAAGTATTGGTTATTTCTTCACATGCGAGCATGCTTGCCAGATAACACTTATCAACCGCACCAACCTGCACAAGCAATTCAGCAGCAGCATAAATTGCATCATTTTTATGATCAAAAGCAGCTGCAAGTTGTACAGATCTTATAGACAAGATTTCACTCTCGATAAAATCTACATTCATTGCTTCTGCTTTCTCACATCTCATCATGAATTCAAATTGCCTCACATTTGAACACAAATATCTCTGATAAATTCCTTTTCAAAGCTGCATTTCCCAAAATACAAGCTATAAATACCACCACAGCTCTCTTTATATTTTACGAAATGTAGCTAAGTGAGGTGCTTAAATACCTCAATATAACCGATAATACAATTGGATATTATCATCTAGCGAGGTGCTTAAAAGCATCATAAGCAAATCTGCCTCTTACTCTTTTACTTTACAAAAACAAAACCCCGATTTTTACAGCACCAATCACCTAAAAAACTATGTTTTAAAAACGCTCTCATTATCCCAAGTTATTCAACATAACTTTTCATTATTCTCCCTAAAAGAAAGCATCCTTCCCAATCATCTGTAACTTCAGTTAATATTTTAACTGATTCCTCAAAGTTTATTTAACCTATTATCCCTCTTTATAAATTCATTACATAATTATAAATTGCTCTATGCAACTTATCATCTTTAAAATTCCGTGCAGCTCATCCTATGACGCTACCTCATTGATATATAACATCCATGTATTTTAAGATACTCCTTTACTTCAATCAATATCGCAAACATACAATACCCTCTGTCGCATATCTGCAAAGTACGAGCATCACCCAAGCACCATCATCAACTACTAAAATAAAGAAAAACGCTACAAATAAGATAAATAAAGTAAAAAATGAAAAGCAGTTATTGCCTTAACCCCAGCTTTTATGCTTGTTTATTTTCAAAAATGTACAATACAATAATAGTGAAATCAGAAAAAATATTCTTGAAGAGCGCTGATTGCACATTGGTTATTTTTATATCTTTAAACAGCGTCCTCCTTAAAAATATAATTTCACTCTCGATTTACCGAAAACTCCTTAATGCACGTCGCTTTCCCTTAATGCACGTCGCTTTCAAAGTAGTTTTGACTGCCATCTTATGGATTTTTTATCCCTATATCCTTTTAAATGAATAGCCCCACCTATCTACACCACCACCTAAAAACAGTATGACAACTCATCAATACTACAATGCCAATAAAAAGATCCATCTTTATCAAAATGATTACATAAATAATGCTTTCATGAAATTTCTCATAATTTCCTGAAAACAAACTGCTCCTCTTATAAAGAAATTACTAGACACTTCTTCATGCATAAAAAGAAAGTCTCTCCTCACTATGATTATACAAAAAATTATCAACAAATTCTATCATAATATCAATACGTTCAGTACTAAATACTAACATAACACCGCACAAGTTTCTCCCCTCATTGAGAAAAGTTATTTCCCCAATTCCACCTTTTTCGTATATCTTCTACATTTATTATAGTACCAAAACAAAAAGGGAAAGATGAAATTCTATCTTTCCCTTTTAATACTTATAAAACCACAACTACAATTCAATGGAATCCCGTTGATTGCTAGAGAGTGTTACAGATTACTCTGCGGCCTCCACCATAGGAATGACTGAAACATAGGAACGATCACCCGCTTTGCGTTGAAAAGAAACCTTTCCATTTGATAATGCAAAAAGCGTATGGTCTTTTCCAATGCCGACATTGTTGCCAGGATGCCAACGTGTACCACGCTGGCGAATAATAATATTTCCAGCAATAACGGTCTCACCACCAAATTTTTTAACGCCCAGACGTTTCGATTCTGAATCGCGACCATTACGCGAGGAACCACCAGCTTTTTTATGTGCCATAGACGCTCTCCTTTAATCTTTCTTACTCTTTGATGCTACAGACGCTTTCTTCTGCGACGCAGTCTTTTTTTCAGCCGTTTTTTTAGCCGTCTTCTCAACAGAAGCAGCATCTTTTGTTTCTTTTGGTGCAGTTGCCTCTTCTTTTATCGGCTTTGCAGCTGCTTTTTTAGGTTTTGAACCACCCATTAAAATTTCTAAAACACGAAGCTTCGTAAATTCTTGACGATGACCACGCGTGCGTTTAGAATTTTGACGACGGCGCTTCTTAAATGCGATAACCTTGCGCCCACGTGCCTGTTCTACAATCTCGGCTGTCACCAATGCATCAGCAACGACAGGGGTACCAATAACCGCATTACCTTCTTGCCCAACCATCAATATGTCATTGAATTCAACAACATCACCCGCATTTCCACTAACTTTTTCAACTTTCACCACTTGATTAGCAACAACGCGGTATTGCTTACCACCAGTTTTAATGACTGCGAACATTTTTTATCCTTCCGTTCACTCCAGCTCTTATTTAATTTCTGCCTTGAAATAAGGGAAAATAGGCTGCTTTTTATCAGTCGTAATAGATTTTAAAGAAGGATAAAACCTTCTTCAACACAAATACGCGCAGATTTCTCCACGCTCATGTTCCGTATATATGAAGGAATTTCTATTCTCTGTCAATAAAGTCCCATAAAAAAGAAAAAAAGGTTGTACCAAAAACAATTGAAGGTTATCTACCCCTTATACACTCAAATAGTGCCAATTTTTATTTCACTTTATTATGGAGAGATGGCTGAGTGGTTGAAAGCACCGCACTCGAAATGCGGCATAGGGGCAACTCTATCGGGGGTTCAAATCCCTCTCTCTCCGCCAAAGTTTATAAAGCGATATTATTAAAATGTCTTTAATCGTAGCTTGCCGGTGGATTCTGTATATTTTTACCTAGTGTAGTTTGTCAGCAGGTTTTGTATCAATCCATTTTTCAAAAGATCTTCAAGACTTTTCAAAGCTCTTTATCGTTTGTGCGAATAAATTCTCATTATTACAATTTTTTCACTTTTTGGCTTTCTGTTACATAAATATAGTTCAGATAATAAGAGAACGTATAGTAAAATCAAAGAATTATCTCATAATTCTCTCTCATTCTACTTTTGCTTAGTTAGTACAAAACCTACTGTCAAATTATATTTATTTTGCACGTCTTTCTTGAATATGTGCTAGCAACCCTAATGTTGAACTATCGCGATTATCCGCTTTACTTTCTCCACGAAGAATTGGTAGTAACTCATTTGCTAATTCTTTACCAAGTTCAACCCCCCATTGATCAAATGAATTAATATTCATTAAAATCCCTTCAACAAAAATACGATGTTCATAAAGCGCAATAAGACGACCGAGTGTAAAAGGTGTTAATAAATCTTGAACCAACGTAATGCTGGGACGGTTTCCTTTAAAACTTCTATGAAGTGCTAAATGATTTGCTTCACCCTCATTAACTCCATTTTTTATCAAGATATGCAAAGCATCTTCAATACTACGCCCCTTCATCAATGCTTTTGATTGTGCTAAACCGTTTGCTAGCAACATCTCATACATAGAATGTAAATTTTGCTCATGCCCTTTTATAAATAAAATAAATTCTACAGGAATAATATCTGTTCCTTGATGCAGAAGCTGAAAAAAAGCATGTTGACTATTTGTTCCTGAATCCCCCCAAACAATCGGACCACTTGAAAAACTTAATGGTTTTCCATCCAGCGAGACTTGCTTACCATTTGATTCCATATCAAGCTGTTGTAAATAAGCTGGAAAATGTATTAAACGCTGTGCATAAGGAATGATAGAACGTGATGAATAACCACAAATAACACGATGCCAGAATCCTAAAAGAGCAAAACGAATAGGAATATTTTTATGCAAAGGCATAGTTTTGAAATGTTGGTCCATTTGCAATGCACCATTGAGAAATTGGCGAAAATTTCCACCACCTATTGCAAACATAACAACAAGTCCAATGGCTGACCAAATTGAATAACGTCCTCCCACCCAATTCCAAAATTTAAAAACTCTTGCGGAATCTATGCCAAATTCTGCCACTTTATCAAGCGCACTTGAAACAGCAACAAAATGCGTACCAACGGCTTCTTCTCCTAAATGTGAACAAATCCACTGACGTGCAACTTGAGCATTTACCATTGTTTCAGCCGTTGTAAAAGTTTTAGAAGCAATGACAAACAGCGTTGTTGCTGGATTCAAAATAGAGAGAGTATCAGAAATATGGGCACTGTCAGCATTAGAAACAAAATGACACTGTGGACCATCATGATAAGGTTTTAAAGCATATGTGACCATTGCAGGACCAAGATCAGAACCACCAATACCAATATTGACAATATCACTTATTCTCTCGCCGCTGTTTCCCTTATAGCTGCCATCACGTACCTTTTCAGAAAATCTTTCCATATCTTCAAGGACGTCTTGAATATCGCGAATAAGATTATGACCATCCAGCATGAAAATTTCATCAGCAGGTAAACGTAACGCAATATGAAGAACTGAGCGTTTTTCAGTTGTATTAATCGCCTTACCAGAAAACATTGCATCACGCCGGCCTAACACATCTGCTGCGACAGCTAAGTCATCTAGAAGTTGCAATGTTTTAAATGTCACACCACATTTTGAAAAATCAAAAAGAAGATCATCAAGTCTGAGGGAAAAATGGGAAAAACGCTGTTCATCTTCTACAAAATGTCGACGAATATCATAGACCCCATCCTTTGCGGCATGGTTTCTTAAAGCTTTTAACGTGGCCTCAAAAGCCTTTTCATTTCGAATCGAAAAGCTATCTCCCATAAGCTTATCCTATACGGTTATTGATAATGAAATCTATGCCCAAACCATAACAAAGCAGAAAGCGTCTCCTGTAGTGCTCATATTACTCGCTATTTTCACTGCTCACATAAAAATGAAGGAATATACAAAATAAAAGGATAAGATCCGAAAATGATATTTTTACAAGAATAAACTTTCAAATCTTTTCTATCAGATACATCATTTAACTTGATTGAGTTCTTTTGTTAAGCGTAAATCTTCTTCTGCTTTCGGTCTTATAAACCGCCCCAAAAAAAGATAAACAACCGGTGTGACATAAAGCGTAAAAATAGTTGCTAAACCTAGGCCACCAACGATAACCCAACCTAAAGCTATACGAGCTTCTGCACCAGCACCTTTGGCTAAAACCAAAGGAATACCTCCTAAAATGGCACAAATCATTGTCATACAAACTGGACGAAGTCGAATATTTGCTGCTTCTTCTACGGCTTCACGCACACTTCTTCCCTGATCTCGTAATTGATCTGCAAATTCAACAATGAGAATACCATTTTTTGCCATAACGCCAATTAACAAAATTAGTCCAATTTGACTGTAAATATTAAGACTCACACCACTTAATAGCATAGCAATTACAGCACAACCAATCCCTAATGGGACCGTAGCTATGATAATGAATCCTGAAATAAAACTTTCAAACTGAGCAGCCAAAATCAATAAAATAATCAAAAAAGCAATGCCAAAAACAATCATAAAATTGGAAGATGTTTCATTAAGCGTTTCAGCTTCTCCTAAGGGAACCACGTAGATTCCTTTTGATAACAAAGGAGAAGCAATTTTCTGTACAGTTTGATAAGCTTCCCCTAAAGCGATACCTGGAGCAAGATTTGCGCTTAAAATAACAGCGCTCATGCGTTTTTCCCGCTTTAATTGGGGAGCGATAGCTTTTTCATGTAAATGCGCAATAACCGATAAAGGAACATATCGATTGTCTTTAGTCTTTAAGAAAATATTTTCTAAATCACTAGGACTCTTCATAGAATTTTTACGCGATATCAATTTAACATCGTAAGAATGATCATCCACGTTAATGGAACCAATCTTTTTACCATCCAACATTGCTTGTAATGTATCGCCCAAATTGGTGATATCAATCCCTAAATCGGAGGCTTTTTTTCGATTGATTTCAATAAAAAATTGCGGTTGTGTTGCATCAACAGTAAGACGTGGTCGAATAAAACGCGGATCATCTTGTAAAGCACTCACCAGCTTATCAGCAATGGGTTGTAGTGTTGCATAATCGTTGCCAAGAATTGCAAATTGTAATCCTTGCCCAGTTCCTCTCACACCTAGAGAATTTCCCTCCGCAGCAAACACAAAAACTGCGGGAAACTGTCTAACCTTTGCATTAACATCCTTCACAATTTCTTGCTGACTACGTAAACGTTTATCCCAAGATGAAAGCAATAAAAGCAAAAAAGCAGTATTGGGTGAACCACCAATACCCGCAATAGAGTAACTGTTAGCAATCTCCCCTGCATCACGTAATGGCTGTAGACTTGCTTCAATTTGCTCTACCTGTTCGTTCAAATATTGTGTTGAAATACCTTGTGGTCCATTAATAACCAAAAAGATAAAAGCTCTGTCTTCTGCTGGAGTTAATTCCTGTTTCAGCTTCATATAGCCTCCAACACAAAGACCCGCAAAAATAAGTGAAGCAAAAACAACAGACCAAGGCTTTTCTAAACACTGATGCAAACTGTAAGTATATGCCTTATGAAGAAAAGTACCTAATTTATATAAAAAAGTAAAATGATGGGACTTTTCTTCTTTCTCCTCAATATGTTCTTTGAGAAAACGTGAAGCCAACATGGGACAAAGCGTTAAGGCAACAATTGAAGAAAGCAAAATAGAAATTGCCAAAACAAAACCAAATTCTCTAAAAAGCGCTCCAACTTGCCCAGGAAGAAAGGAAATAGGAACAAATACAGCCACTAAAGTCAATGTTGTTGCGACAACAGCAAAAAAAACTTCACGTGTTCCTAACACCGCTGCAGCTCTGGAACCTAACCCCATATTGCGCCATCGAACAATATTTTCCAGAACAACAATGGCATCATCCACAACAAGCCCTGTTGCTAAAACAAGTCCTAAAAATGTGAGAATATTCAATGAAAATCCCACAAGATAAATAGCTGCAATGGTACCAATTAAGGCAACAGGAAGAGATAAAGCAGGTATCAGTGTTACACGAATGTCTCTGAGAAAAAGAAAAATGACTAAAATAACGCTCAAAATAGCAATGACCAACGCAACCTCAACCTCATGAAGGGCACTTTTAATAAAAATTGCATCGTCATTAATAACGTCTATATGTACAGAAGAAGGAACAATACTTTTGAGATTATCAACAACGGCTCTTACACCTTGAGAAATATTAAGCGTGTTGGATTGTGCTTTCCGCACGATACCTAATCCAATACCTGTCTTTCCATTGACACGAAGAATAACCGTTTCTATATCCGGCGATAAAGTAACATGCGCAACATCACCAAGATGCACATGAGGCTTTAAAACAACTTGTTCAAAAGATTCTGGTGTTGTTAGACGAGCAGTGGCACGGACAACTAAAGTTTGCTTAGAATTGCGTAATGATCCTACTGGCACATCCGTTGTCATATCAGCAAGAACACGTGAAATATCTGCTACAGTTAATCCATAACTTGCAAGTTTTGCTTGATCTATATCAATCTGAAAAATCTTTGTGCGAGCACTATCAACCTGTACATCACCAACACCATCAACAGCAGAAATTGCATCAACAATCTGATCATTTACAATCGTTGTTAAATCATCAATACTCATTGTTGGTGACGTCACAACCAAATACATCATAGCAGCAGCATTCGAATCTGCTTTAATGATCAGAGGGGTATCTGCATTTTTTGGTAAAGAATAAGCAATACGAGACAGAGCATCACGAATATCAGATGCCGCTACATTCAAATCAACACCGACATTAAAATTAATTTGCACACGAGAGCGTCCAAAAGAAGATGTTGAAGAAATTGTCTTAACACCTGAAACACGAGAAACCGCATCTTCTATAATTTTTGTTACTTCACGATCAATGGTTTCTGCTGACGCACCAGAAAACATCGTCACAATCGTTGTTACTGGAGTATCAACATCGGGTAATTCTCTTACATCAACATTCAACCATGCTGCAAATCCTGCAATGATGATCATAGCATTTAAAACAAAAGTAAAAACCGGTCTGCGAATAAATAAGGCAATGAGACCACCTTGCTCCACCTTTGACATAGGCTGTTTTGTGCTTAATTCTTGGCTCATTGTATATCCGTTCCATAAACCGCTGATAATTGCTGTTGATGGGACTTTGGGTCATCAATAGTTACTTTACTTCCTGGATAAAGCATTTGCACCCCTTGAATGACAACTTGATCACCCTTTTCTAGGGGAGCTTTCACGAAAACCTGATCCGCTTTATGCTGAATAATTGATACGGGAATAGACTCTACTTTTCCTTCTCTCACACGCCAAACGAATGACCCTTTACTATTCCATTGAACCGCAAGAGGATTAACGACAGGAAAAGAACCACCATGAAATTGCAATACAACAGAAAAGGACATACCAGACATGAGCGTATCTTTTTCATTATTGATTTCAACCTGAGCATGAAGCGTGCGACTTTCTGGATCAACAATATTATCAATCGCATAAATATGGCCAACAAAAGATTTATCTGGCTGCGCAGTTAATGTTGCCGTTACCTCATCTCCTTTATGGATGCGCGACACATATCGTTCAGGGGCCCATATATCGACCAAAATACGTTCTCTATTCTCAATACGCCCTATTACGGTATTAAGGGTCACGTTATTCCCCACATCAACGGGCAAAATACCAACAACTCCAGGAATCGGTGCACGAATTGTTCGCCGATCGAGATCTAATTCAGCATTACGCAAAACTAAATTTGCGTTATCCAACTCTAAACGTGCTGTAATTTCTTGAACTTCCGTTGCTGTATTGCTGGCGCGTAATTTAAGAATGCGCGAAAGCGTTAATGCATTATTATCACGTTGTACTTTTGCTTTTGCAGCCGCTATTTCCTCTTTTTTAGAATCAAGCTTTGCAATCACATCATCGACTTGTACTTTTGTACCAGCTGATACAAAAAGCTTATCAATAACACCTGAGGATAAAGGGGTAAGATCGACTTCTGCAAGAGCTTTTCCACTCCCAAGAACGTTAAGTTGTTCATAAAAATCTTGAACTTTTACAAGATCAACGACAACATTCGCCGGTGGTCTTCCCATTTTTTCCTTTGAAGCTTTATACGATACTCTTGTTTTATCCACCATAGAAATGGGTTGTTCTGCACTCTTTTTTCCAGCCCAATAAGTAACCGTTAAAACGACGATTAAAAACACCAACGGAAAGCTCTTTTTTAATAACGCCATACATCCACCCTTGCTGTGTCATGTTCATCTGAAATAGTTTTCAACAGTAATATCGACGTTTTACACAAAACCCAAACAGCGGGTGTATATATCTTACCCCCCACCGCAAAAAACACATCTCATATTTGCTTGACTATCTTTCATAGATTAAAACGTCAAGTTAACTATCGTTCATATTGCTTTGTACGGTCACGACAAAAAATGATTATATCAAAACTAACTGAAACCATAATATATTATATCCTTTTTTAAAATATCTCATAAAAAAGAGAGTTTTTTTTATTACTATCCAAGTTTCACTTGCATTTCTTTAATGAAACGATTAGGAACCCTTTGTCGTAGATAATATAAAAAACTGAAATGTATGCACCCGTAGCTCAGCTGGATAGAGCACCAGACTACGAATCTGGGGGTCAGGAGTTCGAATCTCTTCGGGTGCGCCATCTATCAATAATATCTTCTTATAAATTCAGGCTCTTTAAATTCTTTATTTTGTGATTTATTTTTGCCTATCTTTGTTTTTTGTATTTTGTTACTTCATTCTGTTGTGAGTCGTTTCTTTAGCCATTTTGCTAGAATAGGATGTTATGAGTCCTTCAATTCAGCTCCAAGGTGCTTTTATTAGCTAATAATCATAACGATTGCATAAGCAGCGTGTGTTGTTTTCTTTTTTCGATCTGTGCGCTTGTTTTTAGTCTCTTCCGGATTATACTCTTTAATCAGTTAGATAATTTTTTGCGTGCTTATTTCTAATTTTTCCATAACTAGATGTTTCTGGATATTTTATTCCTAGCAATCCCATCTTAATAGGGACTTCAGATGTGCCGCCATAAAACACTTATGGTATCCATTAATATCATTAGCATTTTGTTGCAAACCAAAGCTTCTTTTCGAGATATTTTTAATTGAATTAAACATATTTTTACTGCTTAAAAGCAAAGAAACTCTTTTTCCTAAAAAACAATGAAACTCTTCTCGTGCTTCTTTAGCATTATCTCTTGCATAGCATGTCATCGACTTCTATGATATCCTAACACTTTCTGTTCTCTATGAATTCTTCTAATTAATCCATGGGGTACAGATCTCGAACATTAATAAAAGATAAGTTTAAAGAATTTTTCCATGCCTAAAACAGATATTGAAATTGCTCGCACTGCTAAAAAGCAGCATATTATTGAAATTGCACAAAAAATTGGTATCTCACATGAAAATCTCATTCCCTATGGCCATGATAAAGCTAAAATTTCTTCTGAATACATAAAATCGCTTGATAAAAATCCAGATGGTAAACTTATCCTCGTCACAGCTATCAACCCCACACCTGCCGGAGAAGGCAAAACAACAACAACAGTTGGACTAAGTGATGCTCTTAATCTTATTGGTAAAAAAACAATAGCGACCTTGAGAGAACCGTCTTTAGGTCCCTGTTTTGGTGTAAAAGGTGGTGCTGCTGGTGGTGGTTATGCGCAAGTCGTTCCAATGGATGACCTTAATTTACATTTTACCGGTGATTTTCATGCTATTACAGCTGCTCATAATCTTCTTGCCGCAATGATAGATAATCATCTTTATTGGGGAAATACTCTAAACATTGATCCACGTCGCATTGTTTGGAAACGCGTTCTTGATATGAATGACCGTGCATTGCGCGATATTGTTATTTCATTGGGGGGTATAACAAATGGTTTTCCACGCCAAACAGGTTTTGATATTACTGTTGCGTCAGAAATTATGGCACTTCTTTGTCTCTCTGAAAATTTAGAAAACCTTACACAAAGACTCAAAAAAATTATTGTTGCTTATCGTTATGATAAAACGCCCATCACCGTTTCTGATCTCAATGCAGAAGGTGCAATGGCAGTTCTTCTCAAAGATGCTATACAACCCAATCTCGTACAGACAATTGAAAATAACCCTGTTCTCGTTCATGGAGGACCTTTTGCCAACATTGCTCATGGTTGCAATTCAGTTATAGCAACAAAAACTGCTTTAAAACTTGCTGATTATGTTGTCACAGAAGCAGGGTTTGGAGCAGATCTTGGAGCAGAAAAGTTCTTCAATATCAAATGTAGGCAAGCAGGTATTGTACCAAATGCTACAGTGATCGTCGCAACTATTCGTGCATTAAAAATGAATGGTGGTGTGGATAAAAATAACCTGACAGAAGAAAATATCACCGCTTTAGAAAAAGGAACAGCCAATCTTTTACGACATATAAAGAATATGGAGCACTACGGTATTCCTTGTGTTGTGGCTATCAATCATTTTGACAGCGATAGCGATGCTGAAATAAAAACATTACAAAAAATAGTTGCAACAACTGGACACAAAGCTATTATCTGTAAGCATTGGGAACAAGGTGGTAAAGGCGCTATAGAACTTGCACAAGAACTCGTTACCTTGATTGAAGAAAAACATTCTCATTTTAAAGTTTTATATCAAGATAATATTCCACTCGTTCAAAAAATTAATTGTATTATAACAAAGCTATACGGTGGGCGTGGCGCCATCATCCCAGCCCCTATTCTCAAACAACTTGAATCTTGGGAAAAAGAAGGTTTTGGTGCCTACCCTATTTGTATGGCAAAAACACCTTATTCTTTTTCTTCTGATCCCAAGCAATATGGTGCTCCTGTTGATTTTGAAATTCCCGTACGTGAAGTTCGTCTCTGTGCGGGAGCCGGCTTTATTGTTGTCATTTGTGGAGATGTTATGACCATGCCGGGACTACCCCATTATCCCACGGCTGAAAAAATTCATCTTGACGAAAATGATCAAATACAAGGACTTTCATAAATTTATAACCGTAAATTCTATCATTCATTATAAAAAGCGTTTTATTGCAAAAAGAATAGAATTTTAAAAAGCGATATAGACAAATGTCTTATTTATGTGATATAGGTGCTTGTCCTTTTGGATATGCCTTTAAAAGGACGTAGGTTTTTCCTATCATTTATGACACTGAAAAAAGCAGGATAGATAGTGCAAGTACTCGTTCGTGATAATAATGTTGACCAAGCGCTCCGTGCGTTGAAAAAAAAGATGCAGCGTGAAGGTATCTTCCGTGAAATGAAAATGCGTAGTTATTATGAGAAGCCATCTGAGAAGCGTGCTCGTGAAAAAGCTGAGGCTATTCGTCGTACACGCAAGCTTGCTCGTAAGCGTGCGCAAAGAGAAGGTTTTGTTAGTAACGGACGAACTGTTGCGGTAAAGTAATATACTTTATATAATTGCGTAAGCAGTAGGTAATAAGCTTCCAGAAAATTTTATCTTCATAGGCGATTGCAATAAATTGCTTGTGTATGGTTTTTTGTGTACAATGTTATCTAATATTTAGTTATCTGAAAATAATAAGGTTTCTGTCATAGGGGTGGTTTTTTCATTCTTATATTTCAAAAAACAGATAACAAATTACGCTTTAGATATTTAAGCGACTTGTTCTTATGTGAATTGAGTGTAGGGTGTTTTATTATCGCTTTTCGCTATAATTTTTCTCCTTCCGGATATCTCTTAAGTAACTGTTTCTTATGTATAAATTTCATGATGATTTTCTTTTTTTGTCATTAAATATTCTACATCTTTCGAAGATGCTAGATCAGATTGCAAAACAAAAGCAACTATCGCAATATGCGATTGTGTATAAAAATATGATATCAAATGCATAATCCTCTTTCCCTTCAGTTATGTAAAAAAACGATATAATTCCATAACTTTTTATATCCCTTGACTCTGTCTCTCTAAACGATGACAAATTTCAACCACTGCACTACAGATTCTTTTTTCTTGATAAATTTCTTCTATTCATCACTTATGTAGTGACCCCCATAAGTGTATCGAATAAGCCCCTCTATTTCATTCAACTTTCTTCTATACTGAGTTAGAGAAAAAGAAAATTGACAATAAACAAAGAAAACACTGTATTTTAATATGGATGAATGAATGTGCCTTTTATTACCATTTTTGATGGAAATATTTTTACAATTTAAATAACGAGTTAAAGTTTTTAACGCATTGATTTATCGTTATAAGTAATCGTTTTTCATATTAAGTAATAATTCTGAATAACGTGAAGTTTCTCAACACCTTCTTATATTGAATCAATCAAGATTATTTTCTTGTACATCATAAGCAGGGTTAGTATGCAAATAGAATAAAAGCTATTTAAGAAAAAAATAAAAATGCCTCTTATGAACGCCATAAATAATAAGAACTACGTAACATTGAGAGCTGGTAAAGGTATGATGGATCCAGCTTATCTACCATACAGATAAGCATTATCATGGCATAAGATCATAGCATAGCAAATTTTATAAAATGGATTATCACGAAAAACTATCCTGTTAAAATCAGCCCTTCATATATCAATCTACTCCATAATTTTGCTCATATTTTTAAGCTTAAATGTTTTATTCATCGTATTATTTTGTCCATTCAAAACTTCTTTTCAAGCCACATGATAACCCCTTTACTGAACAGCTCTTTGTTCATAATATGCATACATGTACTTTTACTTCGAGAAACAAACTCAGAAAAGAGATGCAATACTTTAGCCCTAATTTCCTGTACAAAAACTGCTATGCTCCCAGTATACTTTACTGTTTTATCACGCGTACAGCTACATAAAATCCAGTGTTTATTTATATTTATCCCCTCATAAACAAGATAAGCACTAAAAAATAAAAACTTTTATTTTCCTTATTTTGCTATTCTCGTAACAATTTTTTCATTGTTTAGATCTCTTTAACGAGCGATATGTCATAATTTTTATCAGTTTCTAGTCTTATCTTTCAGATTTTAAATTTCCAATATATGACGAAATAAAGGAGTTCAGTGTGCAAAATTCTTGTTGGTTTCGCGTTTCAATACTCGCATCATGTATCTTAATAGCAACAGTCATTGTATTGGGTTCACCTCATTTGTTGCACGCACAAACATTTAATCAAAATTTAGGGCCCAGCGGTTTACCACTTCCGCGATTTGCTTCGATTAAACCCACCAGCGTTAATGTCCGCGTCGGACCAGGAAGCAACTATTCTATCATTTTTACCTACAAAAAGAAGGGATTACCTATTGAAATCATTCAAGAATATGATCAATGGCGCAAAATTCGTGATGCAGAAGGCGATGAGGGGTGGGTGTATCAGTCGCTTTTATCGGGAAAGCGAACTGCTATAACTATTCCATGGCAAAAAGATAAAACAAAAAGGCTGATGCTACGAAAAAACCCCACCGACAACGCAGAACTTGTGGCGGAAGTAGAACCTAATGTCATTGGTAATATTCGCCAATGTGATGGACAATGGTGCGAACTAAACATTAATAATACGCGCGGATGGCTTCAGCAACCCCAGTTATGGGGAATCTATCCTGATGAAAAAGTAAAAGGTTGGTGAATACTCAAACTTATCAAGTTTAACTTTTATTCCTCATTGAATATCCTCACTGCCTATCACAAGATTGATTTTTTGGTTTCAATCGTACTATCAAATCAACATGTGAAATTTCCATACCTTCTGGTGGCTTAGGCAAATTTCTAATAATGGGAGCTTCTTCCAAATTGTAAGGAATATCAAGAATACGATTTTCGCCTTCTATATAAAAATGGTAGTGATCAGAGGTATTGGTATCAAACCAAGTTTTTGAGCCTTCTACGGCAATAATCCGTAACAATCCCGCTTCCGTAAATTGATGAAGCGTATTATAAACCGTTGCTAAAGATACAGGTACACCTGCCCTCCCCGCTTCCTCATAGAGCTCTTCAGCAGTAATATGACGATTTCCTTGAGAAAAAATCATATGTGCAAGCTCCAGCCGCTGACGTGTTGGACGCAGACCATTTTGACGCAAACGTTTTTCTAACATAGAAATGGAATAATATTGCACAATTTTTCCACACTCTTTTGTGAACTGTTGTTCTTCATTCATATCTAAATCGTCTGCACTTACTGACATATTACAAACCCAAATATATTCCTGCTAAATAAGATCAAAATACAAAAAAATGGGAATAGTATGGTGTAATCTTGTATTCCATTTTTAAATAATTACCTGTGTAGAATACATGAAAAAGGGCTTTTGTCATTAAAAATGATATAAAATCATTTCCCTCTCTTTGAAATTTGCTCTAAAAGTAGGTTGGGAAAAGCGCAGAAATAAAAATATATGCAAATAAATGGAGTAACAATGGCTGAACAAAAGTCTCGCTACACTTATGAAGAGCTTCTAAGCTGCGCTCGCGGCGAAATGTTTGGTAAAGGTAATGCGCAATTGCCAGCACCGCCAATGTTGATGATTCATCGAATCACTCAAATTAGTGAAACTGATGGTAAATACGATAAAGGAATGGTTCGCGCCGAATTTGACATTACACCAGACCTATGGTTCTTTAATTGTCACTTTATAGGCGATCCCGTCATGCCGGGATGTCTCGGACTGGATGGTATGTGGCAATTAACAGGCTTTTTTCTTGGTTGGCTAGGCGAACCAGGAAAAGGAAGAGCGATATCAACAGGTGAAGTAAAGTTATCAGGGATGGTAACTCCACAAACCAAAATTCTTGAATATGAAATAGATTTTAAGCGTATTCGACGTGGAAATTTAGTCTTAGGAATAGCTGATGGGTGGCTAAAAGCAGATGGAGAGACTATTTATAAGGCGAATGATTTACGCGTTGCTTTATTCAAAGAAGATTGAACGTTATTTCCGTCAGAAAGAACTTTTCACTATTCTGTATGGAACGAGGAGGTATGAATGCGTCGAGTTGTTGTAACCGGAATGGGAATTGTCTCCGCGATTGGAAATGGACCTGAAGCTGTTTTAACCAGTTTACGTGAAGCAAAATCCGGAATTTCTTACGCGCCTCAATATGCCGAATTAGGCTTTCGTAGCAGAGTTTACGGCAAACCCGATATTAATATAGAAGAACTCGTAGATCGGCGTGCTCTACGTTTTCATGGGCGTGGAACAGCATGGAATCACATCGCTATGGATCAGGCAATTGCTGATGCGGGTCTAGAACCGCATGAAGTATCGAATGAACACACGGGTATTATTATGGGTTCTGGAGGTGCTTCAACACATTCAATCGTAGAAGCTGCTGACATTACACGCCAAAAAGGTCCAAAACGCATCGGTCCTTTTGTTGTGCCTAAAGTGATGAGTTCTACGGCATCCGCAACACTTGCAACTTTTTTTAAAATTAAGGGCGTAAACTATTCAATCTCTTCCGCATGTGCTACATCCAATCATTGTATCGGCAATGCTTATGAAACAATCCAATATGGAAAACAAGATCGCATTTTTGCTGGTGGTTGCGAAGATCTGGACTGGACATTATCTGTTTTATTCGATGCTATGGGTGCTATGTCCAGCAAATATAATGATGTACCAGAAAAAGCTTCGCGTGCTTATGACGCTAATCGTGATGGATTTGTTATTGCTGGTGGTGCTGGCGTTTTGGTTCTTGAAGAACTAGAAGTCGCTAAAGCACGTGGTGCAAAAATCTATGGAGAAATTGTTGGTTATGGCGCTACATCCGATGGACACGATATGGTCTCTCCATCGGGTGAGGGAGCAGAGCGGTGCATGCGCATGGCACTTGCGACCGTCAAAAATAAGATTGATTATATCAATCCCCATGCAACAGCAACACCTGTTGGTGATCCCCCTGAAATAGAAGCGATCCGCCGTATCTTCGGAGCAGGTGATCAATGCCCGCCAATTTCTGCCACAAAATCTCTGACTGGTCATTCCTTGGGTGCAGCTGGTGTTCAAGAAGCAATCTACACACTGTTAATGATGCAGCATAATTTTATTTGTGAAAGTGCCCATATTGAAGAACTTGATCCAGCTTTTGCTGATATGCCAATCGTTCGTAAACGACGTGATCATCAACAACTGAATACCGTATTGTCAAATACTTTTGGCTTTGGCGGTACCAATGCAACACTTGTTTTCCAACGCTATGAATAAACACAAGTTCTTAGTAATTGAAAAAAGTACGGTCTTACGGAGAATAATATGAAAGGTTTGATGGAGGGCAAACGTGGCCTTATTATGGGGATTGCGAATGACCATTCAATTGCTTGGGGCATTGCCTGTCAGCTCGCACAAGCAGGAGCTGAATTAGCATTGACTTATCAAGGGAATGCTTTTGGAAAACGTGTTCAGCCTCTAGCTGATAAACTTGGCTGCAAATTAGTGCTAGAGTGTGATGTTGAAAAAATTGAAAATATTGACTACGTCTTTGAGCAACTTGAAAAAGAATGGAAAACAATTGATTTTATTGTCCATGCCATTGGTTTTTCAGACAAAACTCAGCTAAAAGGGCGTTATGTTGATGTTACAACACGTGAAAACTTTCAACGCACGATGGTTATTTCAGCTTATTCCTTTACTGAAATTGCCCAGCGCGCGGGTAGGCTTATGCCCAATGGAGGAACACTTTTAACTCTTACCTATGGTGCTTCACAGCAAGTTGTGCCTAATTATAACATCATGGGTGTTGCTAAAGCAGCTCTAGAAGCTATGGTACGTTATTTAGCAGCGGACTTTGGTCCTCAAAATATCCGTGTCAATGCGATTTCCGCTGGTCCTGTTAGAACTTTAGCAGGTAATGGTATTGCAGCTGCACGTGCAATATTTTCACATCAACGCCGTAATGCCCCATTACGTCGTACCGTAAATATTCATGAAATTGGAAAATCTGCTCTTTATCTACTCTCTGACTTATCATCAGGTGTTACAGGTGAAATCCATTATGTTGATTCAGGTTATAACATCATGTCTATGCCAATACTTGAAGAGCTGAAAAAAAGTGATGATACTCAGGAAGGATAAAAATCATCGCACTTAGAAAAATATGACGTAAGGCACGTGTGCAGGTCTTTATAAGAATAAGTGTAATACAAAACCAGATACCTTGTTTTGCAAAGTGTTTCATAAAAATCCGGAATATTTCTTCAATCCATGGTTGATAAATTTTGTATTTTATGACGTTATTTACCTTACTAAAGCATACGCTTTTGCTGTTGCTTATAAATCAATCCCCAGCCCTCGCAGTTTGAAACAGAGATTAGAGGATTATTAAAATCCTTAGCTTCAGCTTTTGTATACCAGATTGAAAAAAATATTGCCTACCGTTTTATTTATTCTTGAAACGCAAAGGCAATCTAATTTAGGAAGAATATAAAGACGTAAAGAAATCAATCATTAGCCTTACTATTATTCTTTAATGAGGCTTTACAGTTTTAAAAGCATCCACATCAATATTTTTTAAATAAGGGAGGTTACGCTTTACCTCACACTTTTATTTTTCTCGTTCTTTCATGAAAGCATTTCTCTGATATATCAGGTAAAATAGAACGCCCAAAAACACTACGGCTGTTGCTCCTTCATGCATTTTTTTAAAGATATCTCTCAATACACGCAATTCCATTTCACAATGGTATCTGTAGAACGTATAAAAATCCCCGTGAAGTACATAAATCCTTTTTGCTCCACCATTTTAATGTTTATACAAATGAGAAACCGACACCATCATTTTACTTGCCATGTTCTAATGTTGAAACACCCCTTGATACTTGAGATGATTCATTAGAAGTATTTTTAATAATTTTTATCCACATACTAACCCGCTTGTGACAAGAAAATACATATTTTTAATTAATTCAATACAAAAATAAAAAGAATTATTCATACAAATCAATTTGTTATCTTTATAATCACATTATTTTTTCAGTTTAAATGACAGCCACAAACAAGTACGATAACATTTTTTCAATTTTAGATTTTCAAAAGTCATTTCTTGCATATAAAAAACAGAATTGACATGTGAGAAAATAAAAGGCGTAAACATCTCTACTGAACAGCCTCAAGTGCCAAGAGCTGTCTCAACATTGGGGGCTGGTAGGATGTGTGATGATGCCCGGCTTCCTCCTTCGTAAAGGTAAAGATGGGGATGTGCACAATGGCTTTATCGTTACACTATTCACGGTCACCGTCGCGAATTGGGCTTGGGCGTTTTAAGAGAGGTCTCTTTAAAACAAGCGCGTGAATATACAACAGCAATAGTGTTTTATTTTGGGCGTTCTATTTTACCTGACACATCAAGGTGTGAGGTAATCTCCACTATTTAAAAGATATGCTTTAGATAGCATAAAACTGAATTTAAGAGAAAATCAAAATATCTTGTTCATTACATTGCATAAATTCATTATATTACATAAACATGTGTAAGTGGAAACGATAATTTATTTTCAAAGAGATAGTTCTTAGACAAAAGCCAAAACTTTTATATTTCATCCATGTTTCATAAAGAATCGAATGATATGAATCTATAATTTCCTAGAATATGACTGTCTTATACAACCATCAATACAATCTATTTTATATACCTATCATAGCATGTTTCTATTTTTTACGATTGGAATTATTTAAAAAAACAGGATATCATTGTATTTCATCCTTAAGAGTACGGCTTAGTAATGCGTTCGCCGCTTCAGTTATGTTTTTACCACAATAGAGAATTTGATAAATTTGTTCTACAATGGGCATTTCTATCCCAATACGTTGCGCCAACGTATGTACTTCCTTGGTATTTAAGTACCCTTCCACAACCTGACCAATTTGTTTTTCTGCTTCTTTTATATTTACTCCTTTACCAAGAAGTATTCCAAAACGGCGATTACGCGACTGATTATCAGTACATGTCAAAACCAGATCACCTAAGCCTGTCATTCCCATAAATGTGGAAAGCTCAGCACCCATAGCCCCCCCCAAACGACTGATTTCAGCTAGTCCTCGTGTGATGAGAGCTATTCGTGCATTTGCCCCAAACCCCATGCCATCTGATATTCCTGCACCAATAGCAATAACATTTTTGACTGCTCCCCCTAATTGAACACCAATCATATCTGAACTTTTATAAACTCTAAAACTTTTGTCACAATGAAAAAGTTGCTGCAATTCTTCACCAAACTCAACATCAGAAGCTGCTATCGTCATTGCAGTAGGCCAACCAATAGCTAGTTCTTGAGCAAAAGTTGGTCCAGAAAAAACTGCTAAAGGAATTTTTTCACCTAAAATCTCACGAGCAACCTCTTGTAAGAAGCGTCCGGTACCATGTTCTAAACCTTTTGTTGCCCAAATAACACGTGAATGCGGATCTAAATAAGGCTGAATATTATACAAAACTTGATGAAATACATGGCTTGGAACAGCGATTAATATATTGCGACTTGCTGCTATTGCAGTTTCAAGCGAAGCTTCAAGTAATAAATTTTCAGGAAATTGAATATCGGGTAAATATACTTGATTACAACGTTGTTCCTGTAATTCTTTGATATGTTGGGGTTTATATCCCCAAAGTAAAACATTATGACCATTACGGGCAAGAGCAATCGCTAATGCAGTACCAAAAGAACCAGCACCAATAACTGTCATTGCAACGGTTTTCATTAAGTTTTCTGATTATTCTCTAAATTTTGATTTCAGAGGCATGTTATTATTACAAATAACTTCTAATGCTATCTTTGATATAAATCCTGTAAATCATAAAAACGTTACCACCTCGTAGCTTTTATCTCACACAACATAAAAACTTGTTTCTCACATTCTCTTTCTTTGTAGTAAATTGTATAAACATCACTTTTTGTATATCCTACAAAGAGCTATTTATCTCAAAAATTAAGGCTTGACTAAATACTCTATGGAATTTCTCTTTTAAAATAAAAGTACATTTAAAATCATGAGACTCATTCCACTGATATCTTGTACCCACCCCTCTCTTTAATATCCTACGAATTTCTTGTAAGAGCTGATACATGCTGCATCAGCTCCACAGATACTTCTAACAACTACTCCACAGGAGACTGCGTACTTAGCCCCTGCTCCACAGGCATTTCTGAGCCCTGTATCTTTTCTGGCTGTTTTCTTACGGATATATCTTTGTTTGATAACTGCTCAGATACTGAAGAATCATCTCTACTTGATATTTCCGGTTCAATAACACGTCCAGAACCACCCATCATATTATAATTCAAATGAGAAATAGCCCACCAAGTTCCCCCAATAATAACAAAAACGCAAATAGCAGCAAACCACAATGCGCTTAAATTCCACTTGGCATCTGGACCAGAATTCAAGTGCAAAAAGAAAACAATTTGTACTATAATCTGAATGATCGCCATCCCAATAAGATATGCAACCTTTGTACTAACTGCCCAACTTTCCATCATTCCATACATCACAGGAACAAAAGAACCTAGGGTGAAAAATACAGCCAGAATAAAACCGACCAAATAGGAACCAGTACTGGGACCATGTGTTTCATTTTGCATGCTCATCACAACGCTCCTAATAGATAAACCATGGTGAAAACACCAACCCATACAATATCAAGTAAATGCCAAAAAATGGAAAGGCATGCTAAACGTGTTTTATTGTTCTGATCCAAGCCATTACGACGAAGATGAAAAAACATCACAACCATCCAAAGAAGACCAACACTTACGTGAAGTCCATGGGTGCCAACCAAAGCAAAAAATGCTGACCAATAAGCAGAGAGAATCTCCCGTCCAAAAAGCTGTAAACCCGTTGCAGGATCAATACCAGCATAAGCATTTGGATCGTAATAAAAGACCTCACCCAAAAGTTCATGAAATTCGTAAAGTTCCATACCAATGAAGCAACACCCAAATACAAAGGTAATAGCCATCCATAAACGCACACCACTGATGTTATTTTTATGTGCTTGTACCATTGTAAAACCATAAGTGACGGACGAAACCAACAAGAAAGCAGTTTCAACCAAAACAAATTTTAAATCAATAAACTCATTGCCGGCCTTACCACCACCATAAGAAGCAGAAAAAACAGCAAAACTTGAAAAAAGTGTCGAAAACAGGATCAAATCTGAGAGAATATAGACCCAAAAACCAAACGTCATTACCGAACTATTATCGTGGTGATGTTCATCCACAGCACTCACTTTATTCATTGTTACTGCACTCATACTGTCACTCCTTGTTCTTTAAGAACAGCTGTAAAGGCATCTTCAGTTTTTTGTACTTCTTCAGCCGGAATATAATAACCATGATGGTCACCTGTTAATGAATGACACACAAGCGTTGCAATAAAACCAATCAAACCGACCGCAACAAGCCACCAAATATGCCAGACAAGCGCAAAACCAACAACTAATGAGAAGAATCCCGCAATAATTCCAGCCGATGTATTGGACGGCATATGAATTTTTGTAAATCCACTGGTAGGACGTTGATAACCACTTTTCTTCATATTCCAATAAGCATCATCAGACTGTATTTTCGGAACTATTGCAAAATTGTAAGAAGGAGGCGGTGAAGAGATAGACCATTCAAGGGTCCGTGCATCACCCCAAGAATCATTTAATGTTACAGGTAAACGTCCCTTATGTTTGATACCGTACCAAATCGCCAAAACAACTTGCAGCACAAAACAAAGGATACCAAGCAAAATAATAAAAGCACCTAATGCAGCAATCATAAACATCGGTTGCCAACTAGGTTCCATATAATGCTGGAGACGACGCGTCCCACCCATTAAACCAAGTGCATAGACTGGGAAAAAGGCAAGGTAAAAACCAATGAACCAACACCAGAAAGATGCAATACCCAATGCCCGATTCGGTTTATAACCAAAAACTTTTGGAAACCAAAATGCAATCCCCGCCAAGTACGCAAAAACGACACCACCAATAATTGTATGATGGAAATGCGCTACCAAAAACAACGAATTATGAAACTGCCAATCAGCTGGCACAATAGATAACAAAACACCAGTTAATCCACCACCAACAAATGTAAAAATCATTCCCATGCACCAAAGCATTGGAGGCTCAAAGCGAATCCGCCCCTTATACATAGTTAGCAGCCAATTAAAGACTTTTACACCTGTTGGAACGGCAATAATCATTGTCGCAATACCAAAGAAAGTATTCACAGCTTCACCGCCACCCATTGTGAAGAAATGATGTCCCCAAACAAGAAGCGAAAGAATCAAAATAACCAACATGGCCCATATCATCGAAGTATAACCAAAGAGGCGTTTTGAAGAAAAAGTTGATACAACCTCAGAAACAATTCCAAAAGCAGGAACAACCAAAACATAAACCTCAGGATGACCAAAAACCCAAACATAGTTAATCCATACCATCGGATTTCCGCCACCAACATTAGAAAAGAAATTCATGCCCAAATAACGATCGCATGCCAAGAGTGCAAATGCTACAGTTAAGACAGGGTAAATAACTAAAATAAGGACATTGCTAACAAAAGCGCTCCAACAAAAAACAGGCATTCTCATCATCGTCATCCCAGGAGCACGCATCTTAATCAGAGTCGCAACAAAATTGACCGCCCCCATTGTTGTCGCTATACCAGAAAGTTGAAGTGACCATAAATAATAGTCTACCCCTGTATCTGGACTCGTTTGCAATTCTGTAAAAGGTGGATACATCAACCAGCCACCACGACCAAAATTCCCAACACCTAGGGATATGTTAATCAATATTGCCCCTGCAGCCGTAATCCAAAAACCTAGATTATTTGCAAAGGGAAAAGCAACATCACGCGCACCAATTTGAAGCGGTATAAGATAATTAAAAAGACCAAATAAAATAGGCGTGGCCATGAAAAAAATCATAATAGTACCATGCGCCGAAAAAATTTGATCAAAATGGTCAGGGGGCAAATAACCTGCACTTTCACTCCCAAGAGCTAAAGCTTGATGTGTTCGCATCATGAGTGCGTCCGCAAAACCGCGAACAAGCATAATAATTCCAAGAACTATATACATAATGCCTATGCGTTTATGGTCAACAGTTGTAATCCAATTTCGCCATAGAATCCCCCACCACCCAAGTGCTGTTAGAGCAACAACAGCAATTAAACCAACCACAACAATCGCAATACACGTGTATAAAACGATCGGCTCATGTGCAAGTGCATGAAAAGCACCTGCCGTAGGATCTGTAAGTCTTCCAAACATTTCTCAACCCATTTCAAATGAAATTCAAGTTTAAAAGAAACCTTATGTTAAAAGGGCTCTTTCTTTACTGACCCTTTAAATAACATCAGGATCAAATACTGAACATAGTGCACCCCATAGCGTCTGAGCAGCAGCACGTTTCATTAAATCCTCATTACATACCGTATTTTCATCGACACATCGATTAACAACACGATAGTAAAGGCGCTTCTCAACAGGTGCAAAATAACGAACTTCAGCATCTTTTTTCTTCGCAGCAATATCACCCATACGAGGCGCAATAGAAAGTTGACGATAAGATGCACGATCAAGTACTCGACCATTAGCCCGAGCTTTTACAATCCAATCCTCAAAATCCTGCAAAGACACAGAATGCCACTTAAACCGCATACTCGAAAAACCATCACCACTGTAATTTGCTGAGGTTCCTTTGAATACTCCTTGCTCTTCAGCGACCAAATGCAACTTAGCATTCATCTGCGGCATAGCGTAAAGAACTGTACCCAGTTTGGGGACCCAAAAAGCATTGACAGAATTCTCTGACGTCAATTGCAATAAAACTTGACGTCCTTCAGGTGCATAAATCTCATTAATCGATGCAACACCATATTCAGGATAAATAAAAAGCCATTTCCAATCAAGAGAAACGGCATCAATCTGTAATGGCTTTCCTTCACCTACAACTTCCACTGGGAGAGGATTTGTAGGTTCCAGCTTATAAGTATAATAAGCTGTTAATGAACCTAAAACCATTACAATTACAATTGGAATACCCCACATCAACGCTTCAATTTTATTTGAATGCGCCCAATCAGGAGAATAGTCCGCTTTCATATTCGATGCACGATATTTTATAGCTAAAAATACCACACTCACCATAACTGGGATGACAACACAAAGCATCACCACCACACAAACAACTATCAAAATGAGCTGCTGACGTGCAACATAACCTGATGGCTGTATAACATCAATTTTACAACCAGATAAAAGCAGTGCTCCCCCTAAAGTCACAAGCATTTCTAATTGTCGAACAAAGCTTTTCATCTCTATTTACCCCCGTCATATGCACCAAAAATTGTCATAAATATATATACCTCGTATTGTACAGATTTGAAAATAATTATCAAGTGAATTCAATGCCTATATTACTCTTATCAAACGCTTATTCTTTACCTATCATAATTTAGTTGTTTTGCTTAATTGTTTTGCAATATATTCAAGTGCAAACCAATATCCATCACCTCCACACCCAGTTATGATAGCGTCTACACCTGCAGATGTATAAGAGTGGTGACGAAAAGCTTCCCGCTGGTAAATATGAGATAAATGAACTTCTACTTTTGGCCCTGAAAACATTTTTAGGGCATCAAGAAGTGCAACAGATGTATGACTGTAAGCCGCTGGGTTAATAATCAATCCAGAACTTTCCTCTATTGCTTCTTGTATCCATGCTACCAACTGCCCTTCACAATTACTTTGATAAAAATTTATTATGATATCATTTTTTTTTGCCCATTCTCTGCATCTTTTTTCAATATCTTCCAGAGTCTCAGTTCCATAAATTTCTGGCTCACGTTGACCTAGAAAATTTAAATTAGGACCATTTAAAATCGTTATCATCTCAGACATAGCATGCCTTTTCTTTTAGACCTATCACTTATTAAAAAAATATTTAGCATGTTTTTACGACAATAAAGCCCCATCCTTAATCTCAAAGAATTCTGCACGTCCTTTTAAGTCATCAAATAAAAGACGATCTGTTCCTGTCATAAATGTTTGTACAGCTAAATCATCAAGAATATCAAATAAAGCAGCACGTCGATGCGAATCAAGATGAGCAGCCATTTCATCAAGAAGAAGAATGGGAGCTTTTTCCGACATCATACCTGTTAGACGTGCATGACACAAAACTAAACCTGTCAGCAGCGCTTTTTGTTCACCTGTTGAACACGATGTTGCTGCTATATTTTTATCAGCATAAAAAACCTGCAAATCTGCGCGATGTGGTCCTTCTAACGTCCGACCAGCAGCACGGTCCATTGCGCGATTATGTCGCAATCGATCACAAAATTGCTCTTCAACTTCAATTGCTGATATTTCACCAAGAGCTGTTTCCAAAAAACCATCAATTTGCAAAAAAGCTCGTGGGAAAGGTATCTGTGATGGCATTTGTGTAAACATATCATTTAAAAGACGAATAACATCAATACGCGCCGCAGAAATAGCTGTCGCCAGTTCTGCCATCTGCTTTTCTAAAGCATCAAACCAAGCACAATCCTCATTTCCATCTAAAAACAAACGATTACGTGCGCGCATAGCTCTATCATAATCGGCTATGCGGCGCCTATGCAAGGGATCAATCGCCAAAACCATACGATCCAAAAAACTACGGCGCTCAAGCGAAGGACCTGTAAAAAGACCATCCATGGACGGTGTTAGGACACTAATATGACAATAATCTGTTAGGCAATCACCCGACTCATTTACACCATTAATATGGACTTTTCGACTGTTATCGCTAACCTCCAAAGCTGTACCAATCTTTACTTCACCATAAAGAGCGCATTCAAGACGCGCAAATACAACAAATCCTCCACCGCCACCATCTACAAAGCTAACGTCAGAATAAGCAGCACGCCGCAAACCACGACCAGGAGAAAGAAAAGATAACGCCTCTAAAAGATTCGTCTTACCAGCACCGTTATGGCCGGTAAAAACCACATGCTGACCAGAAAAATGAATATTGAAAAAAGGATAATTGCGATAACGTAAAAGCTTCAGCTGCCTCACTGCCACTTTGTGCACATGACTGGCCATGCATTGCAAAACAATTGCCCCTAAACGCGAATAGGCATCAGTACATAGAGCACATCCGCATCATCATTATCACGAATCAGAGCTGGTGCTCCAGCCTCAGCCAACATAAAAACCATCTCGTCACTTGAAAGCTGCCCAGCAATATCCAAAAGATAACGTGAATTAAATCCTATCTCAAGCGGTTCAGATGCATAAGTTACTGATAATTGATCTTCTGCACTGCCCGAATCTGGGCTATTAACAACAAGCCTTAACTGTCCATGCTCAATCGTTAATTTAACTGCACGCCCCCGATCACTTGAAATCGTTGAAACACGATCAACTGCAGAAGAAAAGTCCTGCCTATTAACAATTAATTCTTTATCATTTCCAAGAGGGATAACACGTTGATAATCCGGAAATGTTCCATCAATTAATTTTGATGTAAAAATCACAGAACCTACAGAAAAACGAATCTTTGTCTCTGAAAGCTCTATACATACATCGCTATCATTTTCTTCTGAAAGAAGTTTTTGCAATTCTCCTACAGCTTTACGGGGGACTATAACACCAGGCATTCCCTCAACTCCTGAAGGAGCTTCCATCTCAACTTGTGCCAAACGATGACCATCAGTTGCAACCAAACGCAATTTCAAAACACCATCATTAATAACATGTAAATAAATACCATTCAGATAATAACGGGTTTCTTCAGTAGAAATAGCAAACTGCGTACAATCAAGTAAATGTTTTAAGCTTGATGCCGATAGAGAAAAACGATAACCAAACTGCCCAGGAAGCGACTCTGGAAAATCTGCCTTCGGAAGACATTGAAGCTGAAAATGTGCACAACCCGAAACAACAGACATTGTACCTGCCTGATTCTCATCGACGGATAATACAACTTCATTGCTATCAGGAAGTTTTCGAATGATATCATAGAGCAAATGTGCCGGAACAGTTGTTGCTCCAGCTTGTTTAACATTAACTGCAAAAGATTCCGTAACCTCTAAATCAAGGTCTGTTGCTTTTAACTGCACAGAACCATTTTCTGCATCAATCAGCACATTCGATAAAATAGGAACAGTATTACGGCGCTCTACCACACGGTGAACCCGACCAAGAGACTTGAGAAATTGACTGCGATCAACTGTAATACGCATAAAAGCCCCGTATGATTTACTAAAAACTATAAGAATTCCTTAGCATTAAAATAGATCCTCTTCAAAGAATCGCCTGCTAGACTTTATTAAACCTCTCTTAAAATGGCAAGTCACTCCTGCATAAGAAAAAATAAATCTTTTCATTAAATTCTTTAAAGTTTCTCCAAAGAAAGAAACGATAAACACTATACAGCCTGTTCTCCAATCAACCGCTTAAGCAGTTCAAGTTCCTTAGCCAAGGTCTGATCACCACAAACCAAATCTTCAATTTTACGCACAGCGTGTAAAACTGTTGTATGATCACGTCCACCAAAACGACGCCCAATTTCTGGCAACGAGCGAGGAGTTAATACTTTTGCTAAATACATTGCAACTTGCCGTGGCTTCACAACCGTACGTGTTCGACGATTAGATAACAAGTCCTGTTTAGAAACATTATAATGACGTGCTACCGTACGCTGAATTTCTTCAATCCGAATGCGCTTAGGTTCACCAGGACGTGTCAAATGACCTAATAACTCATCAATCCGCTCTAAAGATAAATCAGACTCAAAAGATTGACGAAACAAGAGCTGATTAAATGCACCTTCAATATCACGCCCCGACCCTAAAACCGTTTTCGCAATATATTCCAAGATATCATCAGAAATTGATACCATGCCATCATCTTGCTGTGCCACCTTCAACCGCTGGCGCAACATTTGCAAACGCATTTCATAATCTGGTGCTTCAATTTCAAGGGCTACCCCTCCCTGAAGACGAGAACGAACGCGAAGATCAAGCGATTCTAATTCTGCTGGCGGACGATCTGCAGCGACAACAACTTGTTTTGCACTATCAAGCAACATATTAAGCAAATGGCAAAACTCATGTTGTATCGACTTACCCTGCAAAAACTGCATATCATCAATAATCAAAAGGTCGATATCACGAAGCTGTTCTTTAAAAGAAAGAGCATCATTATCACGAATAGCTGTTGCAAAACGCCACATAAAATATTCAGCAGTTAAATAAATAACGCGCGCAGACGTTAAACGCTTCAATGCAGAAGCAGCAATCGCTTGAAGCAAATGTGTTTTTCCTAAACCAACAGATGCGTGAATAAAAAGAGGATTAAAACGCAAAGCACTTTTATGCCCCTCCGCAATTGAACGCGCAGCTGCTAAAGCAACACGATTAGAAGCCCCCTCAACAAAACTTTCAAAAGTATAGCGAGAATCAAGCGGAGACCCAAAAACTCCCGTTTGAGAATTCTTAACTGAATGCTCTGCACAACTTTCAACAAAAGATGAAGTCGCCTGCTCCTCTAGCACAACAGAAGGAACACTTCTTTTACAAACAACGTCTCTTGAAACGCGTTCCATACCACGAACAATAACTTCAACACGAAGAATTGCTGAATTCTCTTGTTTCCATAAATGAGTCAAAAGAGAACCATAGTGATTATTAATCCATGAACGTAAAAAAGCAGTAGGAACAGAAAGCTTTACAAGAGTATGGCTATATTCAGCAAGCTTCACGCGCCCAAACCAACTGGTATAAGCCTCAACACCAACCTGCACCTTTAATTGCGCCATAACACGTATAAAAGCCGCCGCACTTTCCTCCTCTGAAACAATAGAATGCCCTATAGAAGCATTTCTACAAACATCCTCATCACTCTCCGTCACCCTATTCTTTATTATGTTCTCTGCTGACAGGATATTCACCGAAACCCTTTTAAAGGAACTAGCTTTAGAGTTCAATTTATCCACCATCTTCCATCCTGATAAAAATAAAATTTTGTCCTGCCAAACAGCTAAAATAAATCTAGCGAAGGCAAAACGCCCTACCCCAAATAAGATTACTCACCCTCCCCTAGGATAGCCTCATCACAACCCCACTAACAAAGATGACCAATAAGATTTACTTGCACTCATGATATGACCCACCCTTCTAAAATGGTAAACATATCCATTCAGAAAACTAAAAAATCGTCAGAAAACCTCTCCAGCACAAAAGCTT
This sequence comes from Bartonella sp. MF74HXZ, assembly GCF_042194445.1. Taxonomy (NCBI): domain Bacteria; kingdom Pseudomonadati; phylum Pseudomonadota; class Alphaproteobacteria; order Hyphomicrobiales; family Bartonellaceae; genus Bartonella; species Bartonella sp. MF74HXZ. The sequence goes on from NZ_JBHIMW010000002.1 coordinate 67,842, forward strand.
CGAAAAGCCTAAGTCAAAACATCTTGTACTCAACAAAATATAGAACAATGTGCTGGTGTGACCCCTTCATGCTTTTTAGTCTTCATAAGAACCATACAAAACAGCAGAGGTAAAATGCAAGAGGTCAAAATAAAATCAAAAAACCCGAAAAAAATGCTTGTATCAATGAGGAATGAAAAAAATATTGATTCAATTCATTTTTTTTCTCTAAATTTACCAACAATTAAAAAATCTCTTCAGATTTAAAAAAAAAAATAAAATGCTTGACAAAAAAGACTCTGTAAAAATCCACAAAGCTTGTGGATAACCATACTCCCCTTATAAACTTTCTCTCCTTTTTCAAGAGGAGAATCATTATCGATTCTTATTTTCAATAGAAACTTTTTGAAATAATAAACAAAAAGCCAGCATCCTCATGGATACTGGCTTGATTCTCAATAAAGGAGAAAAAGCTTAAACGCTGAGAGCCTTCAAACGTTTAGCTAAACGCGATACTTTCCTCGCAGCAGCATTTTTATGAAAAACCCCTTTAGAAACCGCACGCATAATTTCAGGCTCAAAATTCTTAAATGCAATCTCTGCAGATGCCTTATCGCCACCCGCTAAAGCATCATCAAACTTACGTATAAAGGTACGAACGCGCGAACGACGGGCCCTATTAACCTGTGTGCGTGCCGCAACCTTGCGCACCGCTTTTCGAGCAGAAGGTGTATTCGCCATAAATATAATCTCTCTTTCAACACCTTGGTAAAATGAGTCTAAATAACAACTCTACCAATATAAATAAATTCAACCCAAGCAAAACTATAAAGCTGCCTATAACTGTGTGGCTTATAGCGCAATCCCAAAGCTAACGTCAATTAGATTTTCAAAGATAGTCATAAAAAAACGAAGCCAAACTCTTTGATCCGCAACTTTATAGCTTAATAATAGATATTCCTTAACAAACAAAAAAATTTAAACGGCTAACTTACGCAAGACATATTGCAAAATTCCCCCATGATGCAAATAATCTAGCTCATCTTCAGTATCGATACGGCATAATAACGGAGCGGTTTTTATCGTACCATCAGAAAAAGTAATTTTCGCTACTGTCTTTTGACGAGGTTTCAAGTTATGAATTCCTTCAATTGTCACCTTTTCATCTCCCTTTAAGCCTAAAGATTTCCAACTTACACCCTCCTCAAAGACAAAGGGAACAATGCCCATACCAACAAGATTAGAGCGATGAATCCTTTCAAAAGACTGTACAATCACTGCTTTTATACCAAGAAGATTGGTACCTTTGGCTGCCCAATCGCGCGATGATCCATTGCCATATTCAATACCAGCAAAAACAACGAGTGGAGTACCTTCTTGCTTATACGCCATTGCTGCATCGTAAATGGCTTGTTCTACCGCTGACGGATAATGAACCGTATAACCTCCTTCTCGACCATTTTCCCCCAACATGAAATTACGAATGCGAATATTGGCAAAGGTCCCACGCACCATAACTTCATGATTCCCACGACGCGTTCCATACTGATTAAAATCAGCCACTTTAACACCATGATCCATTAAATATTTTCCGGCAGGAGAAGCTGCTTTAATAGAACCAGCAGGAGAAATATGATCCGTCGTGATTTTATCACCAAATAAACCTAAAATCCGTGCATCTTTAATATCTGGTAAGATATCAGGTGTTTTCTGCATATCATCGAAATAAGGTGGATTGCGTACATAAGTGGATTGCTCATCCCAAGAATAGGTAGAACCCGTAGGGATCTGAACTTTTTGCCAATTTTCATCTCCCTTAAAAACATCTGCATACTTTTCAGCAAAAACCTTACGCGTGACATTTTTTTCGATGAATTCCTGTATTTCTTGAGAGGTTGGCCAAATATCTCTCAAATAAATGGGTTGGCCATTTGAATCTTCACCAAGAGGTTCCTTGGTTAAATCTTTACACACCGTCCCGATGAGCGCATGTGCAACAACTAACGGTGGTGAAGCTAAATAATTCGCTTGCACATCAGGGGAAACACGCCCTTCAAAATTACGATTTCCCGAAAGAACTGCAGATGCAATTATACCATTGTCATTAATCGTTTTGGAAATAGCTGGATGCAAAGGACCAGAATTCCCAATACATGTTGTGCACCCAAATCCTACTAAGTTAAATCCTAATGCATCTAAATCTTTTTGCAGACCGGAATTTTGAAGGTAAGCTTCAACGACTTGTGAACCTGGTGCAAGAGAAGTTTTTACCCATGGTTTGCTCTTGAGACCTTTTGCCACAGCATTTCTTGCCAAAAGACCCGCTGCAATAAGAACACTTGGATTCGATGTATTCGTACACGACGTAATCGCAGCGATCACCACATCACCGTGACCAAGCGTATATTCTTCACCCTCAACCTGATAACGCTTATCTTGTTCAGAAGTCTTCTTATAGTCTTCGACCAACGCCTTTTCAAAACCCTGCCCAACGTTTTCCAATGCAATACGTCCTTCAGGACGTTTAGGACCAGCCATAGAAGGAACAACAGTTCCCATATCCAATTCAATTGTATCACTAAAAATGGGATGAGCCACCATTTCGTCATGCCACATCCCTTGTGCTTTGGTGTAAGCTTCTACTAAGGCGATCCGATCTTCATCACGCCCTGTCATATTGAGATAACGCACTGTCTCCTTATCAATTGGGAAAAAACCACATGTTGCTCCATATTCAGGTGCCATATTTCCAATCGTTGCCCGATCAGCAAGCGTCATCTGCTCCAAACCAGGACCAAAAAACTCAACAAATTTACCGACAACACCCTTCCGGCGTAGCATTTGAGTCACAGTCAATACGAGATCGGTGGCTGTTACACCTTCTTTAAGTTTACCTGTTAGACGAAAACCAATCACTTCAGGTAACAACATAGAAACAGGTTGGCCTAACATTGCTGCTTCTGCTTCAATACCACCAACACCCCAACCTAAAACCCCTAAACCATTAACCATAGTCGTATGCGAATCAGTTCCCACACAGGTGTCAGGATAAATCGTCTCACAGCCCTCTTCATTCTTCATCCATACACATTGTGCTAAATACTCTAGGTTAACCTGATGACAAATCCCTGTTCCTGGAGGAACAACGCGAAAATTTTGAAAGGCTTGCTGCCCCCATTTAAGGAAACGATAGCGTTCACCATTGCGTTCATATTCATGCTCAACGTTTTCCTTAAAAGCCATGGAATTGCCAAAAGCATCAACAATAACTGAGTGATCAATGATGAGATCAACGGGAATGAGAGGATTAATTTTTTCAGCGTTACCGCCAAGTTTAACCATAGCATCACGCATTGCAGAAAGATCAACAACTGCTGGCACACCCGTAAAATCCTGCATCAGAACACGTGCAGGACGGTAAGCAATTTCTGCTCCAGCGCTCCCTTTGTCGTTTAACCACTTAGCAACATTGAGGATATCCTCTTTTTTAACTGTGCGACCATCTTCAAATCGCAATAAATTTTCGAGAATAACTTTCATCGAAAACGGTAAACGAGAAACACCTTCAAGTCCATTCTTCTCCGCTTCGATCAAACTATAATAAGTATATTCTTTGCCACCAACATTTAATACTCTGCGACAATTAAAGCTATCAATTTGAGTCATGACTGTCCACCCTCATACTATAACCACCCAATTTCCAGGAATGAACAACACAAACTACGAGTCAAGGTCGCAGCTTGAGCGCAGACGCAATCACCTCCGCTATCCATTTCCCCCTCCACCTTCTCATAGGCAAATGCGGAAATCAGCGCCAGAAACCATTTTACACCAGATATTGATGTATGGCATCCCTTATAGAATTATTTCTAGAACTATTCTAGGTACAATTGCACAAAAAATGTGTTTTTTATTCTATAATGCAATAAAGAATATGAAAATAAAAACAAAATAGGTAATCACATGGTGTTATCAGGCAAAGATTTAGCTGCTTACAGAAACGAGGAAATTCTGTTTAAAGGTCTTTCTTTTTGTTTGTTTTCACAGCAACTGATGACAATCACTGGTCCTAATGGTATCGGAAAGTCTACATTACTCCGAATCATTGTCGGTCTTCTTGAAGCTGCTGAAGGTCATATAATACTTAAAGACCATGATCAAATATACCCTGTTGCAACTGCGTGTCATTATCTTGGTCCTCAAAATGCTATGAAACCTCTCTTATCTGTCATGGACAATTTGCAATTTTGGGCAGATTTTTATGGTCAACATTTACGCTTTGTGCATGAGGTTCTTGCTGATATTGGTCTTTCTAACCTTGAACATTTACCCTTTAAAGCTCTGTCAACTGGACAAAAAAGACGCGTAGCTATTGCTCGCCTTTTGCTCTCCTATCGTCCTCTTTGGATTTTAGATGAACCAATATCTGGGCTTGATAACCATGCTCAAAAACTCCTTGCTCGTATTTTCCAGCGTCATCTCAATCAAGGTGGTATGATTATCGCTGCAACTCATAATTCCCTAGGTATTCCAGAAAACCATAAAATCGCTCTGGAAAAATTTTTACCTCTCTAGGAGAGAATAAAATGAAAGCACTGTTCTGGCGTGATCTTAAACTATTATTAGCGCCACAAGCCTCTTCACTAACAGGACTATTGTTTTTTATCGCTGTTGTTGTCATAACCCCCTTTGCCATTGGACCAGATCCCAAAATTCTTGCACAAATAGGGCCTGGTATATTGTGGTTTGGAGCCCTTCTTGCAGGACTCCTCAATCTGAACAAACTTTTCCAAATCGATCGCGATGATGGTAATCTCGACCAATTTATCCTTTCAGGAAAAAGACAAAGTTTTACACTAATTATCTTTACCAAATGTCTTGCCCATTGGGTAGGAACAATGCTTCCTCTTATTTTTGCTACACCTATTTTAGCCCTCATGCTCCATTTAGATGCAACAATAACTTTTACAACAATACTTACCCTTTTATGCGGAACACCAGCCATTATTTTTATTGGCGCCATAGGCGCTGCACTCGCAACCTCATTGTTGCACAGTACTCTGCTTATTTTTATCATTATCTTACCGTGGATCATTCCAATTATGATTTTTGGTGTTTCTGCTGCTACAGCCCCAATAAATCCAAATATTTCTTTTCTCACGTCCTTGGCTCTTCTTAGCGCTTTTTCACTTATTTTGAGTCTCTTTGGCTCTTTTGTTGCTGCAATAACGCTTAAACTTTTATCAGAATAATAAAAGATGATTGCCGCATAGAAAAACTCTGCCTATTATGAATTTCATGAATGAACTATCTCGTCCATATAAAATCAGATCACTCCCTGCAAGTTTCACCCTTTTCATGAAAATAAGCAGTACCGTCTTACCTTGGTTGGCCGGCATAACATTGTGTTTCCTTATTTTAGGGCTTATTCTGATAATGCATTCCCCTGATGACTATCAACAAGGCGTTACTGTTAAGATTATGTACCTTCATGTGCCCTTTGCGTGGTTGTCTACATTCTGTTATGTAACGATAAGTGCAGCGGCATTAGGAAATCTGATTTGGAAATATCATCTTGCTGATGTGGCACTTAAATGTGGGGCGCCTATTGGAGCAATTTTTACCGCATTGGCTCTCATGACAGGAGCACTTTGGGGGCGACCTACATGGGGAACATGGTGGGTCTGGGATGCACGGTTAACATCAGTTTTAATTCTGCTTTTTATCTATCTTTCTATTATCCTGCTTGGACGTGCTTTTGACAACCAAGTAAAAGGCGCTCGCGCTACTGCAATTCTTACACTTGTTGGATTTGTTAATATCCCTGTTATTAAATTTTCCGTTAATTGGTGGAATACATTGCATCAACCAGCATCATTGTTACGTGCTGGAGGATCAACAATCGACAATGCTATGTTATGGCCTCTTATAACAATGCTATTTTGTTTCATATTTATGTTTATTTCGCTCTATTTGATGGCTATGCGAAATGAAATCAATAGTCATTATATCCGAATGCTTCAGATTAAAAAATCCCGCCGTGCACAACAACAGGACTCTTCATCATGCTCGACCTAAATGGCATCCAAGGCGGACTTTTAGGAAATCTATCTCAGAAAATTGATTTTTTCCTTAGCACCCTTAAACACGAGCAAATTGTTGTTTTAAGCTATGTGCTTTCTGCAATATCCCTCTTATGTCTTATTGGATATATTCTTTGCAAAGCCCTATACCAAAAAAAAATTCTCCAACAGCTAAACAAAAAAGAGCTGTCACAAAAAGAAAAGTATAATGAAAAACATCCCTCCAAAACTTAAAAAAAATATATCTTTGCCTATTCTGCTTGTTTTTTTTGGACCATTTGTGCTTTTTCTTCTTCTCATGGTGCTTTTTTTCAACTTTATGGATAAAAAATACCTTCAAGATTCTTCCCTTCTCCCAAACGCATTAGCTGAAAAATCTGCTCCTAATATTCATCTTCCTCTTCTTGATAAAGAAAGTTATCTCAATTCAAAACAGTTTAAAGGACGTGTCACATTGGTCAATTTTTGGGGCTCTTGGTGTTTGCCCTGTCGCGAAGAGCATCCTATTCTTATGAAAATTGCACAAGATAAACGTTTTGATCTGATTGGTATTAATTATAAAGATAACAAAACAAACGCCCTGCGCTTTTTAAACAGTTTTGGTAATCCTTTTAAATTTATTGGCTTTGATGTTTCAGGATATACAGCCATTGATTGGGGAATATATGGCCCCCCAGAAACCTTTCTCTTGAATAAAGAGAGCACCATTATCGCTAAACATGTTGGTCCCTTAACATGGCAAATTTATCAAAAAAAAATTCTACCAAAAATTGAACAAGCGCTCATGACAGAAGAAAAATAAAATATCAACATATTGATTTATAAATAATAATTTACCATTTTTATCTATTAAATGAAAATACCGTATACTATGAGATTTTTTAAAATTTCTATATGTTGAATCAAAAAAACATTTAGGATAAAGACTAAAAATACCTTTTATGAATTGTCTAAACGTGAAAAGTATTGGCAATATTTTAAATTGAAAAATATAATAATGCAGGTTTGTAAAAACATAACGTTTTATCATGCTATGTATGCTATTTTATTTATACGGATCCTCATTCTTCTTAGGAAAATTTGACAAGAGTATTACCATTGTTGATTCAAAAACATGTGCAAAGAAATATCTGTAGAGCAAACCTCCCAAATATGACAAAAATTAAAGTAGTTTTCATTTTTTTAGCGATTAAATATCTGTTTGGGAGCTTTATTTTTGATTATTTGGACAAAACAATATTGTTATAGAAACATCGTTAGATTAGTGAAAGAAACCGACTATTATTTTCAAAATCATATAGTGTTCTGTCTCCGCTTTTTTATCTGAAATGCACATTGTTATGAGGGGACTTCACCACTATTTTCATCTTTATAAAATAACAAATCCATTCCTTCGCAGCGTTATTGGTATATTTATTCCCATTACACTATCTGTTCGTAATAGACTCCATAAAGTCCATATTGAGTCTATACATTCTTATTCTTTCGATAATTTATCTTATGATTATAACTAATAAGCTTTTTTGACTCTTAATAAGATAAATTCGAGTAAGAAAATATGACTACAATCAAAAAATCTCATTTAACAGAGAAGATAAGTTATAAGTACATGATCAATCTATCAATGAATATTATAAAAGAATTCATTGTAAGAAATAAGCTTTTGAGATGAAAAAAATAAACAAGAAGCTTTTTCGAGAGGAGAAAATATATTTTACAGAGAACTCTTTTTTAAGCACTCTGTGACGTGATTACTGATTTCAACAGAAAGATCACTCGTATACATTAAAAAACTCTAAGACAAGAAATATTCTAGAACTTCATATGAGCTTATAGGTAAACTTTTATGACGCAAATAAAATAGGCTTTTGTTGCAATCATCATTTTTTTATGAAAAATATTTGATTATGTTTTTTCTTCTAAAAATTCTTGTGGTGTAAAACAATACGTTTTTGAGCAAAATTCACATGTGACTGAGATATATTTATTTTTAACCATTTTATTGCGTTCATCAATCGAAAATCCTTCTAGGATTCCTTTAATTTTTTCGTGTGAACAAGAACATTGATCGACAAGAGAAAAAGGATTAAAAACTCTAACACCTTGTTCATGAAAAAGACGGAACAAGAGCTGTTTACTACCAACTTGGGGATCTGTTAATTCTGAACTTTCAATCGTTGCCATGAGTATTTTAGCTTCCTGCCATTGGTTATCCAATTGGCTATGGGTTTTCGTTTTTTCTCGCGTTTGATGAGGGGTATCTATTTTATGATGAGACGATTCTTGGGGTAAAAGTTGGATCAAAATACCTCCAGCTCGCCAGCTTTTCTGCGTTTTTCCTTGTTGGTCACGATTAATTAATATAGCAACAGCCAAACGGATATCGGTAGGAATTTGTTCTGATTGATCAAAATAAATACGAGAAGTTTCTTGTAAATTTGATCCATCTAATGCAACTATCCCTTGATAGGGTTGCATATGGGGACCTTGATCAATTGTGAAGGCTAAAGTGCCTTTTCCTAAAAGTGTTTCTGAAGAGATTTGATTATTGTCTATGGCTTGTTTAAGCTGTTCTTTATCAAAACGAGCATATCCACGTAAACTGGAAGGAGGCGAAAAATCGCATACCAACATATTAACCGGTCCATCGGAATGAGTTTGTAAAATAAATTTTCCCGTAAGCTTTAGAGAAGTTCCAAGCAAAACAGTTAAAAGTAAAGCTTCTGCTAGAAGATAAGAAACCGGTTCAGGATATTGATGTCTGTTAAGAATAGAATTTAAAGATTCCCCAAGTTGTACGGCACGTCCACGGATATCAAGTTCTTCGACTTGAAAGGGAATAACAGTATCATCTTCATGCAAGAAGTTGTTGTTGAGAGAGGCTTCATCTTTAGCTTGTTTACTCATAGCTTTGCCTTTTTTATATAATTTGTTGTAGAGGAGCTATTGTGGAGAGAAAAACGCATCTTGTAAACACCAAGAAAGAATTGCCTTTTGAGCATGAAGACGATTTTCAGCCTCATCAAAAACAACGGAGTGCGGTCCATCAATAACAGAATCAACCACTTCTTCACCACGATGAGCAGGAAGACAATGCATAAAAAGAGCATCAGATTTTGCTAATTTCATGAGAGCTTCATTGACTTGATAAGGCTGAAAAATAGAATGACTGCGAGCACGAAATTCTTGTCCCATGGAGACCCATGTATCGGTCATAATACAATCAGCATCTTGAGCTGCTTTTTGGGGACTATGGGTTAGTGTAAGGTGCGCTCCTCGTTCACGTGCCCAATGTATAAATTTTTCTTGTGGTTCACTGCCCTTTGGAGTAGCAATACGCAAATGAAAATCAAAAAGAGCTGCGGCCTCAATTAAGGAATGGAGCACATTATTACCATCCCCCATCCACGCGAATATTTTGCCAGCAATTGGCCCCCGATGCTCTTCATAGGTTAATATATCTGCTAAAATTTGGCAAGGATGTGTATCATCTGTAAGGGCATTAATGACAGGAATTTGTGCATATTGTGCCAATTCGAGCATACGTTGATGTTTTGTTGTTCGTAATATCACGATATCCACAAAACGGGATAAAACACGAGCCGTATCAGCTATAGTTTCACTATGACCAAGCTGCATCTCTGACCCCGTGAGCATGATTGTATCTCCCCCAAGCTGGCGCATACTGATATCGAATGAAATACGGGTTCGTGTGGATGGTTTTTCAAAAATCATCGCAAGTGTTTTACCTATAAAAGGTTTTGAACCTTTCCCTGCTTTAAAAGATGCTTTAAGGATTTTTGCATAATCGATCAGTGCGCGTGCTATTGATGGCGTTAAAATGGATAAGTCCGTGAAATGACGAAGAGCATTTGTCATGTGTGTAATATTTGTCTTTCTTTGTTTACTTGCGAAAGATACGCTATTGCTTTTTCAATACGATGCAAACTTTCATCTATTTCTTCTTCCCTAATGATAAGAGGAGGCAATAAGCGCACAACATTGTTGTTGGCAGCAACACTTAAGAGATATTCATTTTCTAAAGCATTAACGACAAGATTAGAAGACACAACACACTGAATACCCACCATTAGGCCCATCCCCTGAACTGCGCAGATAATATCAGGATAGATATTGAGAATGTGCAAAAGTCCACTTCTTAGTTTATTTCCCATACGCTGAACATGGTTGAGAAAATTTGGCTCTAACAAAATATCAAGAACACTATTTCCTACAGCCATTCCAAGAAGATTTCCTCCAAAGGTTGAACCATGGGTCCCAAGTGTCATGCTTTTTGCAACTTTATCCGTTGCAAGGCAAGCACCTAATGGAAATCCTCCTCCTAATCCTTTTGCGAGGGTAAGAATATCAGGCGAGACATCACTCCATTCATAAGCAAAAAGCTTCCCTGTTCGTCCTATACCCGTTTGGACTTCATCCAAAATCAATAACAGACCATTATCATCGCATATTTTGCGCAAAAATCTTAAATATTCATGAGAAACTGTTCGTATTCCTCCTTCTCCTTGAATAGGTTCAATAAGAATAGCGGCGGTATTTTTATTAATAGCGTTACGCAAAGCGATTTCATCACAAAAAGGTACTTGAATAAATCCACCAGCTTTAGGTCCAAAGCCTTCAAGATATTTTTCATGCCCAGTCGCAGCAAGTGCTGCAAGTGTACGTCCATGAAATGCCCCTTCAAAAGTAATTATTTCAATGCGTTCTGAATGACCCGCAGCATAGTAATAATGACGTGCCGTTTTGAATGCGCACTCCAATGCTTCAGTGCCTGAATTGCAGAAAAAAACCTTATCCGCAAAACTATTTGCACAAAGCCGCGTGGCAAGAGCTGCTTGTTCAGGGGATTGAAAAATATTAGAAACATGCCAAAGTTTTTCAGCTTGCATTTTAAGCGTATCAACCAATTTTGGATGTGAATACCCTAATGCATTAACAGCAATGCCAGATGTGAAATCAAGATAATGTTCTCCCTTATCGGAAATAAGCCATACACCATGCCCCTGTTCAAAATGCAAATCTCGTCGTGCGAAGCATTCATAAAGTGGTTGTATAGAGACGGCATCCATCATAATTTCCTTTATATTTTAACCTTTTCAATATATATACAAAGCAACACTACAAATAAAACAACATGGTACATTTTGTTACGGTGCTTTCAACATTTCATTACGATTAATGATTACACCTATGGAATAGATCATTACACCAATTGAAAAAAAGTCAATGAAGGTTCTACAAATAAGCATTTTGGGAAAAAGCCTTAAACAAAAGTGAAAGTTTAACCTATGATTGATTTGCAAGTTGGGGAAAACATTCTAAATAAACTCTTCAAGAGGTAAAGACTCTTGTCATAGAGTGAGTGCATATTGTAATTTATAATATAATAAGCAAGATGATGTGTTTTAGTTTGTAAGTCCACAGGTTGGATGATTTTCTTATGCTCGCTTAGAGTGTAAAATTCTTTCATTCAGCGTAGTGAGAATATTATTAAAACATTTGAAGATGCAAAGGGGGATAGCATCTTAGTGACGTAATCGGAATGGAGTGCTGGTATGGGTTGGACATGTGAACGCGTTGAGCTTCTTAAAAAGCTTTGGAGTGAAGGGTTAAGTGCAAGTCAAATTGCTGCTCAATTAGGTGGGGTCAGCAGAAACGCAGTCATCGGAAAAGTACACCGATTAAAGTTGCCAGGACGCGGTAAAACAGCACAAGGAAGTGCGCGTACGCAAAAAAACCCCGTGGGAAGCAGCCCATCATCTCCACGTGTGCGTCGCAACACATCCACGGTATCGCCAATGAACACATCATCTGTAAGTATTGAAGAAACAGCTTTAAAGACAGAATTTGTAGCGGAAGATATAAAAGAAGTTGATATGTCCACAAAATCCAATGTAGTTGTGCCTATATCACGTCAACTTAATCTTTTACAATTGAGTGAAAATACATGTAGATGGCCGGTTGGCGATCCATTATCAGCAGATTTTCATTTTTGTGGTGCAGATTCTGATGAAAATAGCCCCTATTGTGCCTTTCATGCTAAGTTAGCATTTCAACCAATATCTGAAAGACGTCGGATAAGAGTGTAATATCCTCGATTGAATCTCATATTCTACACCTTCTGCGCTTCGTTATGAAATTTTAATTATCGAATTATTATGAGAAAGAAATTTAATAGAGCTTTTAATGAGTGAAAAAATTTCTTCATGAAACTATTCAACGAAATTGTATCTTTTGTGCTATTGCACAATTATGTGTTGTAAAGTTATATTCCTGTTTATTTCCAAGATTCTCTTTAATTTAGTTGTACTACTTCTAACACTATCCATAGCAATATCTTTTGAATAAGACAATTTCTCATGTTTTTATTCTTCGTGTATTTAATAGAGTAATGCTGTGGTTTATAAAAACAATTTATCGCGTTGCACCCTAAATGAGATCCATCAATATCTCTTTCATTTCAAGCCCTCTTATATTGAATCAATCAAAATCTTTCGTTTGGGCGTCACGAATGAGATGAGAACTGTGAAGAGTAAAAACACTTAAAGAAAAGCATGCCTTCTACAAATGCTTTCAAGTGCCAAGAGCTTCAAGAGTTGTTGCAACATTGGGAGCTAGCAAAGTGTGTGATGATGCCAGCTTGCTCTTTTATTAAGCATAAAAATAAGAGTCTTAATGGATTTATCGTTATACCCTTCACGGATGCCGTCGCAAAATAGGCTTGGGTGCGTTGAGAAATGTTTCTTTAAAACAAGCCTGTGCATATATGCAATCCAATGTCATTCTGTTTTGCGTGAGGGATGTGCCCCATTAAAGAATGCGATAAACAAAAGCGTGAAGCAATACGTAGAATGTAAAATGATATATTTATAATTATTTATAAATAAGGGGATGTTGTATTCAAGGCTCTTACGAAATATACGAAAACTATGAATTATTACTTATAAATAAATATTAAACCTAGAACGACCACAATAACATCACTTTCCTTTTCCCGACAAGAAACGGCGCAACCAAACATAAAGTGCACCTTCTCCGCCATGCTGACGCGCTGCTTGCTCAAACGCATGGACATAATATCGAAAAGCTGGTGTTGATAACCAATACGGAACAAATCTATACAAAGCTCCATCGCTCCCAACGGATCGCCCTTTTCCTGTAATCACAAGGACATAACGCAATCCTCTCTGCTGAGAGGATTGTAGAAATTTTTTTAAGAAAAAATAAGCTTCTTCCTGCATATAGCCGTGGAGATCAAGGCGCGCCTCAAGAGGATAACGACCTTGGGAAATTTTACGATGTGCAACATGATCAAAGAAATGAATCTTTTGTACTTGTGTAACTGCCCTCTTTTCTCTTTTAATAATTGTCGAGGGTTGTTGATTTTCCTGAGACAATGAGGAGATTTGAGTTACAGGCTGTTTTTTATCATTAATATTTGCAATAGTTTCTGAAGCAGAAGAGAGCCTCTTCCCGTGAAGCGGTGTTATCGTACGACAAACCATCTCCCATAAAAGGCGATCCTGTGAAGCCAATAAATCTCTTTTTTGTCTCCATTTACTTGAGGACATTTTAATTTCTCATAAATCATTGAATGCTTATGGAAGAAAAACAAAAAGTATTTTAATTTTCATTTTCTGTAGCAAAAAGCTTCCAGTTTGGATCTGACGATAAACTATTGCGAACGAAAGTCCAAATATCCCTGATTTCTACAATAGCATCAGGATCACCGTCTATACGCTCACCCTGTTCATTATAAGTAACAGAAATCATCTCACTGACAATACGTATCGTTAGAAGTTCATCCTTTTCTTGTATTGCCGCCGCAACAAATTCGATCTTATTAATTCCAACAAAAGTGAACTCTATTCTCTCTTTATTTTTTTCTCGTTGCTCAATAGCCGTACAAAAGCTCTCAAAAACATCCTGACAAAGCAAGCTTCTAAGTTGATTGCGATCACCTTTGGCAAAAGCTGTTACAATCATTTCATAAGCAATTTGTGCACCTTTTATAAAAAATTGAGGAGAAAATTGAGGATCAATTTTATGCAATTCCCGCAAATTTTTATTCAAAACACTCCCCTCCGGTGAAATTTTATCAATTTCACTAAAGTCGTCTTTTTGTGAATTTTTCTGATGAGGGAACGAAACAATATTATCAGCCGTTTCTGCTTCAACCTGTTTTTTAGAACGACGCGAATAAGGATCAAAGGGGGGCTTTTCAAACCCAATTCGTTTCCCTAATACATTACGGAGTTGTACAAAAATAACAACCATAACAACAAGAGCTATGACAAGTATAACGTCAAATTCCATGGGCGCTGTCAATCTCCAAAGCTTAAATCTCTAATAAACATTGCAGTCAATACCATTTATCAATAAATATGTAAAATAAGGAATCCTACCATTCAAATATTTTTATAGATTTTATATTAAATGGAGTGCTCTTAAGAATTTCTCCCCACCTCATTCAGAAGGAAATTTGCATGTGATAAAACTTTATTCTACAAATCCTCGTTTTTTTGTTGTTATCTTTCTTTGCATTCTTTTAATCGAGATCGCTGGTTTTATCTTTGTTGGTCAAGAAATTGGTATTTTGGCAACTTTGAGTTTGGTTATTCTCACAACCATAGTTGGGGTTGTTTTATTGCGAATTCAAGGGATTAGCCTTTTAAAAAACATACAAACTGAACTTATCCAAGGACGCACATTAGAGAATAATATTATTAATGATGTTTTCATTATGTTTAGTGCAATTTTACTTATTCTTCCTGGCTTTGTAAGTGATCTCTTGGGAATATTACTTCTTATTAAACCAATTCGCTCTGTTGTTTGGCATTTCTTTACATCATTACAAAACAAAATGAATCTCAATACTAAAAGAAAAAATGATGCTGAAAAAATAATTGATCTTAATGCAGAAGATTACACAACTTATGATACGACAGAATCTCCATGGCGCAAAAATGATGATAACCATTGAAATGCCTAAAAAATCTGTAACAAACTAAAAAAATATTCAAGATAAAGAGCGCATTTCTTGCAACCTTTTGCAAGGCGTGATAACCAATTTTGTCTTTAGATCTAAAATAAATATACATATTATAATGAGAGAGGTTCGTCGTATGGCCGAAGATGAAATGAATAACAGTGGTGGAGAGCCGGTTTTTGCTGTATTAACTCAGTATTTAAAAGATTTATCATTCGAAAACCCAGGTGCTCCTCGTTCATTGCGTACACGTGAAAAATCACCACAAATTGATATCAATATTAACGTCAATGCTAACCCAATTGGTGATGACAATTATGATGTCGTTTTGTCTCTCTCCGTCAAAGCCAATGATAACACTGAAATCTTATTTCATGTAGAACTGATTTACGGTGGTGTTTTCCACCTTGAAAACATTCCACAAGAACATGTTATGCCATTGGTCTTTATTGAATGTCCCCGTCTTTTATTCCCATTTGCTCGCCAAATTATATCTGATGCTACTCAAAATGGTGGTTTTCCACCTTTATGGATTGATCCTATTGATTTTGCAGCCCTCTTCCAAAAGCGTCTCGCTGAAGAACAAAAAGACAATCAAATACAGCCCTCTTAAAAAATTTATTCTTTTGCTATCATAAAGCCCCTTGATATATTATTAGTATATTAGGGGCTTTTTTCCTTTAGACGACTTTTGCGGCATGATAAGCCGCAAGCATTGCGATATTGACAACATCTGTATCGTTTCCACTAAACGGTACAATTTGGACAGATTTTTCCAATCCAATTAAAATAGGACCAATGATGGTTGCTCCACCAAGTTCTTGTAACATTTTGCTTGCAATGGAAGACGCGTGATATCCAGGCATAACCAAAATGTTAGCGGGCTCTGTTAATCCCATAAATGGATATTGCTGCATCAATTTGGAATTGAGTGCTACATCGGCGCTCATTTCTCCGTCAAACTCAAAATCAACCTTGCGTTCATGCAAAATATTAATCGCATCCTGAATTTGCTGTGTGATTTGCCCTTTCATATAACCAAACGTAGAAAATGCTAAAAATGCTACCCGTGGTTGATATCCAAATCCACGTACAAATGAAGCGGTTTGTTCCGCTATATCCGCAAGTTCTTCAGCATTAGGATTTTCATAAACAGCTGTATCCGTAATAAACACAGTTCGTCCTCGGCAAATGGCCATTGAGATACCAATCAATCGTTCTTTTGGTTTTTCATCAATTGCACGACGTATGTCGATCAGCGCTGTTTCATAATTGCGTGTCACCCCTGTAACCATTGCATCAGCATCTCCTAGTGCCACCATACACGCAGCAAAATAATTGCGATCATTATTGATACGACGATGACAATCACGCAACAGCCAACCTTGACGCTGCATCTTTTTATAAAGATAATTCGCATAAGCATCTGTACGGCAAGAAAGCTTAGCATTCATAATAGAAATACCTTCACGCTCCAGATCAATTCCAGCGATAACAGCTGTTTCTCTTACTTGCTCTTCACGACCAACCAAAATCGCTTGTCCTAATTTTTGATGAACATAGGAAACGGCTGCCCGCATAACTTGCTCTTCTTCACCTTCTGCAAAGACAATTTGTTTTGGTGCTTGACGAACATGGTTATAAACCCCACGCATCATCGAAGAAGTAGGATCACGTCTCGCATTCAAATCGCGCTCATAGGCCTCTAAATCATCTATGTTCTTTTGCGCAACACCGCTTTCCATTGCTGCTTTTGCTACCGCTATTGAAACAACCGTCAATAAACGTGGATCAAAAGGAACAGGGATGATATAATTAGGACCAAATTTTAATCGCTTTCCACGATAAGCTTCCGCAACGCTGTCAGGCACTTCTTCATGCGCTAAATTGGCAAGAGCCTTTGCCGCAGCAATCTTCATTTCTTCATTAATAACTCTTGCACGCACATCAAGTGCACCACGAAATATATAAGGAAAGCAGAGAACATTATTAATCTGATTTGGATAATCGGAACGCCCTGTTGCAACAATGGCATCATGACGCACTTGCATAACCTCTTCCGGCGTAATTTCTGGATCAGGATTAGCCATAGCAAAAATGATCGGCTGTGGTGCCATAGATCTTACCATTTCAGGAGTAAGAGCACCTTTAGCAGAAACCCCAAAAAATATATCTGCACCTTCCATTGCTTCTATAAGCGTACGTTTATCTGTTGGAATAGCATGCGCAGATTTCCACTGATTCATTCCCTCTTTGCGTCCTTCATAGACCACACCCTTTGTATCACATAATATGATATTTTCAGAACGAAAGCCCATCGCTTTAATCAGTTCAATACAAGCAATTCCTGCAGAACCAGCACCATTACAGACTAACCGCGTATTTTGCATATCACGCCCTGTTAAAGTCAAAGCATTGAGAACACCGGCAGCAACAATAATTGCTGTACCATGTTGATCGTCGTGAAAAACAGGTATATTCATCACCTCGCGTAGGCGGCTTTCAATCATAAAGCACTCTGGCGCCTTAATGTCTTCAAGATTAATTCCACCAAAAGAAGGTTCTAAATGACGCACCAAATTGATAAAACTTTCTGTATCGTTTATATCAATTTCTAAATCAATGGAATCAATATCCGCAAAACGCTTAAACAGCACTGCTTTGCCTTCCATGACCGGCTTAGAGGCAAGGGCTCCTAAGTTGCCTAACCCTAAAATAGCTGTACCATTTGAAATAACAGCAACAAGATTTCCTTTTGCTGTATAATCATAAGCTAACGCTGGATTTTGAGCAATTGCTTTAACTGGAACTGCAACACCTGGTGAATAAGCAAGTGCTAAATCATGCTGTGTTGCCATAGACTTTGTTGCAACAATCTCAAGCTTTCCTGGTCGACCACGACTATGAAAATCTAGAGCTTCTCGTTCGCTCGCACTGTAACCAGTTTGAGACATTTTCTGATCCTGCTCGCTCTCTTTCATCTCACTTTATTTTCTCCAAAAACAGTGTAAATTTTGCTTGATAATGCGTATAGTCATTAAATTTGATTCATATATTAGAAATCGCTATTCTTGCCTTAGCAAATCTGATGATGCGTTGCAATTTAGAGATAAATAGATATTGAAGTAAACAAAAAAGAGTAAAAACTTCACTTAAAGGAAACAGGCCTCGTACAAATGGATAAAAAAGACAACCATAAAAATAATTTAACTCCACAGCCTGTCTCCTCATCTGCTTCCTCTCAAGAACGTCTGACACCTATGATGGAGCAGTACATAGAAATCAAAGCCGTCCATCATGATTCCCTTCTCTTTTACCGAATGGGGGATTTTTATGAATTATTTTTTAATGATGCGATTGAAGCTGCTCAGGCTTTAGGAATCACACTCACAGCACGCGGAAAACATTTAGGACAAGATATTCCTATGTGCGGTGTTCCCGTTCATGCTGCTGATGATTATTTACAAAAACTGATTGCTTGTGGTTACCGAGTTGCTGTGTGTGAGCAAATAGAAGATCCTGCTGAAGCAAAAAAACGTGGCTCAAAATCTGTTGTTCGGCGTGATGTTGTTCGCCTTGTAACACCTGGAACGATAACAGAAGAAAAACTCCTTGATCCAACACGCGCAAATTATTTGATGACACTTTCTCGTATAAAAACTAGCGATGGAGAGGAATTTGCTCTTTCTTGGATTGATATCTCAACAGGCATATTTCGTGTAACAGAAAGCCGCCAAGAAAAACTTTTAGCAGATATTATGCGTGTGGATCCACAAGAAATCATTGTTGCTGATTCATTCTTTCATGATAAATCTCACAAATCACTTTTTAATGTTCTTGATCGTATCATTTCACCTCAACCTGCTTGTCTCTTTGATGCACTAACCGCTGAACGCGATATTTGCAATTATTTTAAACTCTCAACTCTTGAAGGTGTTGCCGATTATTCACGTTCCGAACTCTCTGCAATTGTAGCTGCTATTCGTTATATCGAAAAAACACAAATAACGCATCGTCCTCCCCTCATGCAGCCTGAGCGCCAAAATGAAAGTGCGACTCTTTTTATTGATGCCGCAACCAGATTAAGCCTTGAACTTATTCGTACGACATCAGGTCAACGGGATGGAAGTTTATTAAAAGCTATTGATCGCACTGTAACAGGAGGAGGATCACGCCTTCTCATCGATCGCCTTATTGCTCCCCTCACCACTCCTTCAGCTATTGATACGCGTTTGGATTCTATCGATTTTTTTCTACGTAATCCTTCTCTTGCAGAAGCGATAAAGCTTATTTTAAAAGGGGGACCAGATATGCCTCGCGCCGTTTCACGTTTGGCTCTTGGACGAGGAGGTCCCCGTGATATGGCAACAATTCAGCGCGGCTTTGAAATCATTCGTGAATTGCATCAACTTCTTAATAATGAGCTTCTGCCTCAAGAAATAAGTGATGTACAACAGGTGTTCTCAAACTTACCCACAGCGTTGTACTTTCATTTAGAACAAACATTAGCTGATGATCTCCCACTCCTTAAACGTGATGGTGGTTTTATTCGTTCAAATTATCATAAAGAGCTCGATGAAATGCGTGCTTTACGTGATGAATCGCGCCGTGTCATTGCTGAACTTCAAGCGCAATATGCCCAAGAAACAGATATTAAGACTCTTAAAATAAAGCATAATAATATTCTAGGTTATTTCATTGAAGTAACCAGTACACAAGCATCTGCTCTTACAAATAATCCACAAGCTAAAGCGCGTTTTATTCATCGGCAAACAATGGCAAACGCTATGCGTTTTACGACAACAGAGCTTGCTGACCTTGAAAGCCGTATTGCCCATGCTGCCAATCACGCATTGACACTTGAACTAGAGATTTTTGATATTCTCGTTCAGGAAATTACCGAACAAGTTGATTTTATTCGTAAAGCCTCTGAAGCACTTGCTATTTTAGATGTCTCTGTCGCCTTAGCATATCTTGCTGAAGAACAAGGCTATTGCCGACCTAAAATTGATCTTTCACTTACCTTTCATATCACAGCAGGACGCCATCCTGTCGTCGAGCAAGCACTCCGCAAACAAGCAGCAGAACCTTTTATTGCCAATAATTGTGATCTCTCTGTGCAAGAAAATCAGCAATATGCAGCAATCTGGCTGTTGACAGGGCCTAATATGGGAGGAAAATCAACTTTTTTGCGGCAAAATGCTCTCATTGCTATTATGGCGCAAATGGGGTCCTTCGTTCCAGCAACTTCAGCACATATTGGTGTCGTTGATCGCCTATTTAGTCGTGTTGGGGCTTCCGATGATCTTGCACGGGGGCGCTCAACCTTTATGATGGAAATGGTTGAAACAGCAACGATTCTCAATCATGCTAGCCACCATTCCCTTGTTATTCTTGATGAAATAGGGCGTGGGACATCAACTTTTGATGGACTTTCTATTGCTTGGGCTGCCGTTGAATATCTCCATGAGGTTAACCATTGTCGTGCTATTCTCGCTACCCATTTTCATGAAATGACCGCACTTACCGAAAAACTTGACAGACTGCATAATGTAACCATGAAAGTCAAAAATTGGGATGGTGATGTAGTTTTTCTTCATGAGGTCACGCCAGGAGCTGCTGACCGTTCCTATGGTGTACAAGTCGCAAAGCTTGCTGGACTTCCCCCAGCCGTTATTACACGAGCAACAGATGTACTCCATCAATTAGAACAAGGTGAAATGGCTGGAAAAGGACATAAACTCATTGATGATTTACCACTCTTTTCTCTTAAAGCAACATCTCCCGTCAATGAAGCAAGAAACAAACATTGTGTACTTCACGAAGCTTTAAAAAATATCCATCCCGACGAACTCTCTCCTAAACAAGCTTTAGAAGCAATTTACCACCTCAAACAACTTGAAAAGAGTAACCCTTTATAGAAAACGGATGTTATTTTTTATTAAAAAGCTTTCTTAATAGGAGATAAAGTATCCCTTTTTGATATGCCACAGCACAAACTGTTGTTTACCGTATTCCCATCGCTTTTCTACACAATATATTTTGATAAGTGTAATGCATATAGAGGCAAAATCCTATGCATTATATTTCATATTTCCTTAGATCAACATTGGCCCGTATACAAAAAATTGGTCAATATCGACTATTTTTACAAGATAGTCGTTTTTTGCAAAGATTGTCATGAAATCTCCTCCACCTTGCAAATACACAACATTTAATGAATTATGCTTTTTCACAATCAATATTATTGTTATCATAGCAACAGTTTTAGTTTAAAGCTGTCGGTGTTGGGATGCCACTCCATTTTGCATAATAAATTCATGGATAATGGGTCTCGCATTTTCTTCACATTTTAAGTTATAAAGAGCTCTTTTACTGTTTTCATATGAATCATATAATCAGATATATCACAGCAGCATTTTATTTTCCTAAACATCCTTTGAACTCCTTCCCGCACCTCAAAGGATAAGGATTTTCATTCGAATCAAGTCTGCAAACAGTCCAGATTCTAAGGGATTTACCTTGACTTCCTAGTCATGTGATTCACTTAAACTCAAAGTTTGATAAACAAGTCTAAGAATATTCACCACACACTAAATATATTAAGTAGGATGCCGTATATCACAGCTCTAAATGACAGTGTTTTTACGGTACAACAAGATAATGCCACCAGTACAATAGATATCTTTCATAAATATAAGAACAGGAAATCGTAATTTCGTATAAAATTAAAATATGATATGAAACGTAATCATACCATATCTATCTTTATCTGTCTTACATAGCTGCTAAAATAAGCAATCCGCAGCAGCTTTTAGTTGTATTGATAGCTTTTTAATCATACTGATCATGACTCGAAATATTCTGATAAGCTCATAAAATAATTAGCTTAGAATATCGTGTAAAAGATGCAAAAAATCAGAATACTATCTCTCTTTTATAAGACGCGTCATTCATCTCATCAAATATTACGTACTGCACCCTTTGCAGCAGATGTAGTCATCGCTGCATAGGCTTTGAGAGCCTTTGAAACTTTACGCTGACGCTTCTCAATCGGTTGCCAAGCACCTTTTCCTTTTGCTTCCATCTTAGCACGGCGCTGCTTCATCTCAACGTCATCCACCAACATATGAATTCTACGATTTGGAATATCAATTTCTATGATATCCCCCTCCTCCACCAACGCAATTTCTCCTCCTTCAGCAGCTTCTGGTGAAATATGTCCTATCGAGAGCCCTGAACTTCCCCCTGAAAAACGTCCATCTGTAACAAGTGCACAAACCTTGCCCAATCCTTTAGATTTGAGATAACTTGTTGGATAAAGCATTTCTTGCATTCCAGGTCCACCACGTGGACCTTCATAACGGATTAAAACAATTTCACCTATTTTAATCTTATCAGTTAATATAGCTGAAACAGCTGAATCTTGGCTTTCAAAAATTCTTGCCGGACCTTTAAAAGTTAAAATTGATTGATCAACGCCTGCTGTTTTTACAATGCAGCCATCTTTTGCAAGATTTCCATAAAGAACTGCCAATCCTCCATCTTGTGAATATGCATGTTCCCTATCGCGAATCACACCTTTTTCACGATCAAGATCAAGGGTCTCATAGCGACAAGATTGGCTAAAAGCTGTCTGTGTTGGAATACCACCAGGAGCAGCACGATAAAATGTACGAACTGTTGGTTCATTAGTTTGTTTCACATCCCAACGGTAAAGAGCTTCTTTCATTGTTTTTGCGTGAACCGTATAAGTTGACGTATCAATGAGTCCTGCCGCATCCAGTTCACCTAAAAGCCCCATAATACCACCAGCGCGATGAACATCTTCCATATGTACATTCGCAACAGCAGGAGCAACCTTACATAAAACAGGAACACGACGTGAAAGATGATCAATATCCGTCATGGTAAAATCCACCTCACCTTCTTGCGCCGCGGCTAAAAGATGCAGTACCGTATTGGTTGATCCCCCCATAGCAATATCAACGGTCATTGCATTTTCAAAAGCCTTGCGTGAAGCAATAGAGCGGGGCAAAACTGTTTCATCATCTTTTTCATAATAACGTTTAACCAATGCAACAATCTGTTTTCCAGCTTCTTCAAAAAGCATCCGTCGATCTGCATGTGTTGCTAACATTGATCCATTTCCGGGAAGCGAAAGCCCCAATGCTTCCGTTAAGCAATTCATGGAGTTGGCTGTAAACATTCCTGAACAAGAACCACATGTAGGACAAGCAGCACGCTCCATTTCAGCAACTTCTTCTTCTGAATTCTGTTCTGAAGCTGCTGCGACCATGGCATCGACCAAATCAACCCTTAGATCTTGATCCTTCCATTTAATCTTACCTGCTTCCATAGGACCGCCGGAAACAAAGATTGTCGGAATATTCAACCGTAAAGCAGCCATTAACATACCAGGCGTAATTTTGTCACAATTAGAAATACAGACAAGTGCATCCGCACAATGTGCATTAACCATGTACTCTACAGAATCAGCAATGATTTCACGTGAGGGCAAAGAATAGAGCATTCCATCGTGCCCCATCGCAATTCCATCATCTACAGCAATGGTATTAAATTCTTTCGCAACACCACCAGCAACTGCTATCTGTTGTGCGACTAATTGCCCAAGATCTTTTAAATGGACATGCCCTGGTACAAATTGTGTAAACGAATTCGCAATCGCAATAATGGGTTTACCAAAATCAGTATCTTTCATCCCTGTTGCACGCCAAAGTCCGCGGGCTCCTGCCATATTACGCCCGTGGGTCGATATTCTTGAACGGTAAGAAGGCATTATTTTTTTCCCCTCAAATAATTCCATTTTGCTTGTTGTGCTGTAACTTCATTATAAAAACAAGAGCTTTAATATTCAAAAGAGAAAAATACCTTGTACTGAGGCATTTGAAGCACAAAATTAAAAGCTCTGCATAAACTTTTTCGTAAAGCCTTTGTTTTTTTTATTACCTGTTAATCAACATCTAATCCCTGTGCAAGTCCACGTTTGAGACAAATATCAAAACGCTTCAGTGTGGCACGAACTATTCCAGATTTTTGTATGCAAGATTTGGCCAGATTTGGTAAGTATATTGCATCTATCTGTTTGCGTAATTTTTGGAACAAGAAGACAGCCTAATTTGGAAAGAATATAAAGGCATCATGGTAAAAATCTATCATCTCCTTACAATTCAGCTTTACATCTTTCAAAAGCATTCATAGCAATATATTTTAAATAATGATGACGCATTATCTCATGCTTTTGTTTTTACACTCTTCAATGGAGTTACTTCCCTCGGGAAGAACAGAACACCTCAAACAAAATATACTTGTATAGCCTTTATGTACTCATTTTAAAGAAACATTTTTCAATGCACACTCGAACCTATTTCACGATAGCGCCTATGAATGGTATAAAAATCCCCGTGAATAATATAAATCTATAGGGAACATCTTCACACTTATGAAGAAGCAAACTGACACCATCATACATTTTTCTCATCCCCAATATTGCGAACATCCTTGGTAATTAAGACAATTAACAAGAGATATTTTTATTCCTTCCTTCAAGCGTTTTTATCTAAACGGCTTTCCCTGCGTGTGACATACAAGCAAGTGACTTTAATTGTTTTAATACAAGAGGATCTAAAATGAGAGAACCTTATGATATTCGGGACTCTCATTCCAGTTGTAAAAAATTAATTATGAATATAAACCAATACTTATCTCATTATAACTCACATTACACCCTTTACGAAAAAACAGATAGAATTTACAAAGAGTACAGCGTTTTCTCGTAAGGTGATCTAGTGCAGAGTTACAATTTGTAGTTCATGCTCATTGGCTCCAGCAAGAGCGATAGAACGTTCATCGGATAAAATGATAGGATAACCTGTTTCACCAAAGAGAGCCCATATCGTAATTCCTGGGGTCATTGGTGGAAGATCTGGAAAATTTTTAGCCAGATCATCTGTACAAACTTTTTTTAAATAGGCAATCTGTCCCGCATCAGAGTAGGATGTGTTCTGAAACGACAAGTTCTGTTTATGTTCTCCCATTTCACTGTTCCTTTACGCCTTAACTTTTATGACTCACCACTACTGACTTTAATTGGAATCTGTTTTATTTCTTTTTTTAACTTTGGTTGATACAGATTAATTGATAAAAGACCATTTTTCAACTCTGCATTTGTAACATGCATCCCTTCCGCGAGAACAAAGGTTCGCTGGAATTGTCGCGCAGCTATACCGCGATATAAATATTGATGATTTTGGTTATCTGTTTGTTTACCATGAATAACCAATTGATTATCATCGAGCAAAATATTAAGATGGTTAATCTTAAATCCAGCAACAGCCAAAGTTATGCGGATATGATTTGCATCATCATTTTTATGCAAACGTTCAATGTTATAGGCTGGGTAAGCCTCATCAGCTTTACCGATACGTTGCAATATTTTTTCTACGGTTTCAAACCCTAAAAGGAAGGGATTGGAGAAAGGTGTCACATGTGTCATTCATGAGTATCCTCTTTAAAACGGCTTTACTTGACCAAACTCTATAAAAGTGTTCGCTGCATTCCTCTCATATGGCGAGCGTGAATGATAACTTCAAGAGAGAAGATTTAAGAGAGTTCAATGCCTCAAAGTACCATAAAATTGCCAAACGTGCGAAATTTATCTGGTATATTATATAATGAAAATGAAATTGCAGAAATATTTCGCCGTTTTTCTGTGCAACGCCCAGCGCCTAAGAGTGATCTTATCTATACAAATATTTTTACGCTTTTGGTTGCCGTTGTGCTTTCGGCTCAAGCGACAGATGTAAGCGTTAATAAAGCGACAAAAGAATTATTTCGCCTTGCTGATCAACCGGAAAAAATGGTTGCATTAGGAGAAGAAGAAATAGCACATTATATCCGTTCAATTGGTCTTTGGCGAGCAAAAGCACGCAATGTTTATGCACTTTGCAACTGTTTAATTGATTGTTATGGCGGTCAAGTACCTGATACGCGTGAAGCACTTATGTCCCTTCCTGGAGTGGGGCGCAAAACAGCTAATGTTGTTTTGAATGTTGCTTTTGGTCAGCCTACATTGGCAGTAGATACACATATTTTTCGCTTAAGCAATCGTCTTGGTTTAGCGCCTGGCAAAACACCAGAGATTGTTGAGAAGAAATTATTAAAGATTATACCAATCCATTATCTTCGTCATGCACATCATTGGCTTATTTTACATGGACGCTATGTTTGCCAAGCACGTAAAGCACAATGTAGGCAATGCATTATTGCTGATCTATGTAAAGCAGCTATCAAAACAAATGCTATTCCGGCACCTTTAGTTGAGCTTCAAGGCAATGGAGCTCCGATTTTTTTGTAATACGGTCTTGCTATTTTGTGTATAGTGGCTTATGGAAACACTATTAGAACCGCCCGGCAGGGCATGCCGTGGCTGTTTAAATGCTTGTTCAAGCGTTGGTCCGCTTGAGTGAATAAAATATTTGATTGAATAAATTAATGTACGGAGTAGCAAAATGCCCAAGATGAAGACCAAATCATCCGCTAAAAAGCGGTTTAAAATCACTGCGTCAGGCAAAATTAAAGTAGCAGCTGCCGGTAAGCGCCACGGTATGATTAAGCGTTCGAATAAATTTATTCGCGATGCACGTGGGACAATGGTTTTGTGTGAACAAGATGCTAAAAAAGTCGTTCAGCATTATTTGCCGAATGGTGTTTAAACCTTACGCTTTTGATTTTGAGGAGATTATAATATGGCACGTGTGAAAAGAGGTGTGACAGCACACGCTAAGCACAAAAAAGTTCTTAAACAGGCTGAAGGTTTTTACGGTCGTCGTAAAAATACCATTCGTGCAGCTAAAGCAGCAGTTGATCGTTCAAAGCAATACGCTTATCGTGATCGCAAAAATAGGAAACGTACTTTCCGTGCTTTGTGGATTCAGAGAATTAATGCGGCTGTTCGCGCAGAAGGTTTAACTTATGGACGTTTTATTGATGGCTTATCAAAAGCCGGTATTGAGGTTGATCGTAAGGTTCTTTCAGATATAGCAATCCACGAAGCAGAAGCAT
The DNA here is from genome assembly GCF_042194445.1 of Bartonella sp. MF74HXZ. Taxonomy (NCBI): domain Bacteria; kingdom Pseudomonadati; phylum Pseudomonadota; class Alphaproteobacteria; order Hyphomicrobiales; family Bartonellaceae; genus Bartonella; species Bartonella sp. MF74HXZ. The sequence continues at coordinate 94,998 of NZ_JBHIMW010000002.1, forward strand.
TTTCTGCTTTAGTAGCTTCGGCAAAAAAGGCTTTGGAATATTTAAAAGATACGACACCTAATGCTTTTGAAGGCGCTGTCAAGTAAGCCAGTCGTGTTCTCTTAAAGCATTTATTTATTCGAGGTCCCGTGCTGGCTGTTGCGAGTGCGGGTTTTTTTTTATTAAAAAAATAGGCAAAAATATGAACGATATTGAGCGTCTGGAACAAGAAATTTGTTTAGCCTTAGAGGCAGCGGGTGATGAACAGGCACTTGAAGCAGTGCGTATTGCAGCATTGGGTAAAAAAGGTAGCATCTCTGAAAAATTAAAAGCATTAGGGAAGATGGATGCTAGCGAGCGCCATAAAGTTGGACCAGTTCTTAATGGATTAAAAAATCGTATTTTAGAATTATGGGCGCAAAAGCGTGATCTTCTGAAAAGACAGGCAATGGATGCCCGTCTTTCTCGTGAAACGGTTGATGTTACCTTGCCTATTCGCTCTTCACCTATAGAACGGGGACGCATTCATCCTATTTCACAGGTGATTGAGGAAATTATTGCCATTTATACGAAGTTGGGTTTTTCTCTTGCAGAGGGACCTGATATTGAAACAGATTATTATAATTTTACGGCATTGAATTTTCCTGAAGGGCATCCAGCACGCGAAATGCATGATACCTTCTTTTTTGATGTCGATAAAATGGGAGAACGAAAATTATTGCGGACCCATACATCACCCGTACAAATTCGCACACTAGAAAAACAAAAAGCACCGATACGGATCATTATTCCTGGAAAAACTTACCGCATGGATTCGGATGCGACGCATTCGCCCATGTTCCATCAGGTAGAAGGTCTTGTCATTGATAAAACCTCCACCATTGCCCATATGATGTGGCTACATGAAACCTTTTGTAAAGAATTTTTTGAAGTTCCCTCTGTAAAAATGCGTTTTCGTCCCTCTTTTTTCCCTTTTACCGAACCATCTATGGAAGTGGATATTCAATGTGATCGTTCTGGTTCAGAAGTAAAGTTCGGAGAAGGACAGGATTGGTTGGAAATTTTAGGATGCGGAATGGTGCATCCTCATGTGTTGAAAAATGTTGGTTTAGATCCCGATGAATATCAAGGCTTTGCATGGGGAATGGGCATTGATCGTATTGCCATGTTGAAATACGGTATGCCTGATTTACGAGCTTTTTTTGATGCTGATCTGCGTTGGTTAGACCATTATGGCTTTCGTTGCTTTGATATGCCTGCTTTTTTTCCTAATAGAAATATGTGATCTTAGTCATCGCTTTCATGTGAGGTTTTAAAATGAAATTTACATTGTCGTGGTTAAAAGATCACTTAGAGACAAGTGCATCTTTGGATGAAATTTGTGAGAAACTAACAGCTATAGGTCTTGAGGTTGATTACGTTGATGATCGGTCTTCTTTAAAAGGTTTTGTGATTGCAAAAGTTTTAACAGCAATAAAGCATCCTGATGCAGATAAACTCCAGATTCTGTCCGTCGATACAGGGACTTCTACACCTGTTCAAGTTGTCTGTGGAGCACCAAATGCGCGTGCAGGTCTTGTTGGTGTTCTGGCACTACCAGGCACTTATATTTCAGGACTCGATGTGACATTATCTGTAGGAAAAATCCGCGGTGTTGAAAGTTTTGGGATGATGTGTTCGCAAGCGGAGCTTGAATTATCAAATGAACATGACGGAATTATCGAACTTCCAGAAGATGCACCTATTGGAGATTCATTTGCAACTTATGCTGGTTTAGATGATCCGATCATTGATATTGGTTTGACCCCCAATCGCTCTGATTGTACAGGTGTTCGTGGTATTGCCCGTGATCTTGCTGCCGCTGGAATAGGAAAATTAAAAGAATTATCCTTGTCAAAATTTGAGCCTTCCTTTGAAACACCTCTCGATGTTTCATTAGATTTTTCGCAAGATTCATCATTATGTTTAGGTTTTGCTTGGCGTGAAGTGCGCAATGTTCAAAATGGTGCATCACCTCAGTGGATGCAACAGCGTTTGAATGCAATTGGTTTGAGACCGATTAATGCGCTTGTTGATATGACCAATTACATAAGTTTTGACCTTGGTCGTCCACTCCATGTTTTTGATGCAGATAAAATTAAAGGTAATTTGTGTGTACGTTGTGCTCGTGAGGGAGAACAGCTTCAAGCACTGAACGGAAAAATCTATCATTTGGGCGCTAAGAATTGTGCCATTGCAGATGAAGAGGGGATTGTTTCGATTGCCGGTATCATGGGCGGTGAAAGAACGAGTTGTGATGAGACAACACGTCGCGTTATTATTGAATCAGCGCTTTGGGATGCGCAAAGCATTGCACAAACAGGAAGAGCATTAGGTCTTATCAGTGATGCACGTTATCGATTTGAACGAGGTGTTGATCCGGCTTTTATAGAAACAGGGCTTGAGATTGCAACAGAATTGGTCTTACGTCTTTGTGGTGGTGAAGTATCTAAGAAGAGGATCGTTGGCTATCAGCAACAAGAAATCAAACAGATCGCTTTTCCTTTTTCTGAAATTAAACGTTTAACAAATTTGGAAATAGAACCTGAAAAAGTCATCTCTATTTTAACAAAACTTGGATTTTTCGTTGAAGGAAAAGGAGATGTCGTTACAGTAAAAGTACCATCATGGCGCCCTGATATTATGGGGAAAGCCGATTTGGTGGAAGAAGTCATGAGGATTTATGGGCTAGATAAAATTAAACCTATTCCTTTGGAAAACTTCGCAGAAGGAAAAGATCAAATTTTAACATGCGCACAAATTCGTTCACGTGCTACACGTTTGGCTTTAGTGCAACGTGGTATGAAAGAAGCGGTAACATGGTCTTTTATTTCTGAAAATCAAGCTCTTGCTTTTGGAGGAGGTCAAGAAGAGCTTAAATTGGTTAATCCTATTGCTGCTGATATGTCAATGATGCGTCCTTCCCTTTTACCTGGTTTGATTATGGCGGCACAGAGAAATGCTGATCGTGGTTTTTCCGATCTTGCTTTGTTTGAAGTTTCCAATATTTATGAAGGCGATACCCCTGATAAACAACACCGTGTTGTTAGTGGGATTCGTCGCGGAACAGAGCAATTTAAAGGGGCTGGTCGTTTTTGGAATGGCAATGCAACCGTCGTTGATGTTTTTGATGCCAAAGCAGATGCTTTAGCTATTTTAGAAGCATGCGATATGGATGTTGGGAAAGTGCAGATTGAAATAGGAGCGCCCGATTGGTATCATCCTGGTCGTTCAGGTGTCATAAAACTTGGATCAAAGATTATTCTTGGTTTTTTTGGTGTTTTTCATCCTGCTACATTAGAAAAGTTAGATGTTAGTGGCCCTTTATGCGGCTTTGAAATTTTTCTAGACAGAATTCCAGAATCAAAGAAAAAAACGACCAAAAGCCGTCCTCCTTTGAAACTCTCACCTTTTCAAATGGTGCGGCGTGATTTTGCCTTTATAGCGGATAAAACTGTTGCCTCTTCTCTTATTATTCGTGCGGCAAGTGGAGCCGATAAAAAACTTATTCATTCAGTGCAGATTTTTGATATTTTTGAAGATTTAAGCTTGGGCGAAGATAAAAAATCTGTTGCGATTGAAGTAACTATTCAGCCCATAGAACGGACTCTAACAGATGAAGATTTAGAAAAGCTTGCCTTAAAGATCGTGGATAATGTTACCAAAATGACAGGTGCATATTTGCGCTACTGAGTATTTTCATTTTTTATGAGATATTTTACATGAAGTGGGAGCATTTTTGAGTGCTCCCTTTTTATTTGGCATTCAAGAGCGATAGAGCTTCTTGAAAGCGGTGCTCCTTACCAAAACAAGCTGCTTAAATCATCAATTTTTTCAATATGAAAAAAGCTGTTTTTAAACATCTTGAAAAGTTATTTTTTCTCTTAATCCTTCATTGCAAATGTAAAAGATAACTGCTATTGCTAAATGATAATGCAAATTATTTGCAATAAAAAGAAAGCATATAGAGGAAAGAGAGAATCAATGAACGTAAGAACGTTTTTCAGCATAGTTTTTGGAAGTGTTATTTTTTTTACACCCAATTTTGCTTTGTGTGCTGGTAAATTTAAAGCTGTTACGACATTCACTATCATTGCTGATATGGCACGCAATGTAGCAGGTGATGCCGCTGAGGTTGAATCCATTACAAAACCAGGTGCGGAAATTCATGAATATCAACCCACCCCACGCGATCTTATGCGTGCCCAGGGAGCTAACCTTGTATTGTGGAATGGATTAGAGTTAGAGCTTTGGTTTGAAAAGTTTTTTCAAAATATCAAGGATGTTCCAAGTGTTGTTGTTTCAAAAGGTATTGTACCCATTAAAATTGGTGAGGGCCCCTTTAGCGGTAAACCCAATCCTCATGCTTGGATGTCACCAACCTCTGCTTTGATTTATGTTGATAATATTCGCGATGCTTTTGTGAAATATGATCCTGAACATGCTGCTATTTATAAAGAGAATGCTGAAATTTATAAACAGAAAATTCGTGCAACGATTGATCCAATTAAGGCTGAATTAGAAGCCGTACCGCAAGATAAGCGTTGGCTTGTGACCAGTGAGGGGGCATTTAGCTATTTGGCGCGTGATTTTAATCTAAAAGAACTTTATTTATGGCCCATCAATGCTGACCAACAAGGAACACCACAGCAAGTCAAGCATGTTATTGATATGGTTCGCAAATACAATATTCATGCAGTTTTTTCTGAAAGCACTATTTCCCCTGCACCTGCTAAACAGGTTGCCAGAGAAACAGGGGCTAAATACGGTGGTGTTCTTTATGTTGATTCTTTAAGTGAGAAAAATGGTGAGGTACCCACTTATATTGATTTATTACGTGTCACGAGTGGGCGTATTAGCAATGCTTTATTAGAGGGAGTAAAAAGCCAATGACAGAATCTGGAATATTTGCCCAAGGAGTAACGGTAACTTATCGTAATGGACATACAGCTTTACGCGAAGTAAATTTTGAAAGTCCAAAGGGTTCTGTTACGGCATTAGTTGGTGTTAATGGATCCGGTAAGTCAACGTTATTTAAAGCGATTATGGGGTTTGTACGCCCCTCAAAGGGAAAAATTCGCATGTTTGATTTGCCCGTTGATATAGCTTTGAAAAAAAACCTTATTGCTTATGTTCCTCAAAGTGAAGATGTTGATTGGAATTTTCCTGTCTTGGTCGAAGATGTTGTATTGATGGGGCGGTACGGTCATATGAATTTCTTTCGCTATGCCCGTACACAAGATTATGAAGCCGTTCGTATTGCCTTAGAACGCGTTGATATGTTGGCTTTTGCCAAGCGCCAGATTGGAGAACTTTCTGGTGGACAGAAAAAGCGCGTTTTCCTAGCGCGCGCTCTTGCACAGAAAGCAAAAGCTATTTTATTAGATGAGCCATTTACAGGGGTTGACGTTACAACAGAAGATAAAATCATTGCTTTGTTACAAGATCTTCGTAAAGAAGGAGCAGTGATCTTGGTTTCAACTCACAATTTGGGTTCTGTTCGCGAATTTTGTGATCATACAGTTTTAATAAAAGGAACCGTTTTAGCTTCTGGGTTAACAGAAAAAATCTTTACAAAGGAAAATCTGGAGAAAACCTTTGGAGGGTCTTTGCACCACCATATTTTTGATCTTCAAAGCACAAAAAAAAATGATGTTTTCATAGGAAGAAAGCAGTCTGCAGTTTGTGAAGACATTGAAAGAGTGGAGCACGTTGCATGATTTCTTGGTTGCTTGAGCCACTGAGCTATCAATATATGGTGAATGCAATGTGGGTTTCTGGATTAGTTGGGTGTGTTTGTGCCTTTCTTTCAGCTTTTTTGATGTTAAAAGGTTGGTCATTAATTGGTGATGCTCTTTCCCATTCAATTGTTCCTGGTGTAGCAGGAGCTTATCTTTTAGGATTACCTTTTTCACTCGGCGCTTTTTTTTCTGGTGGTCTTGCAGCAGCAGCAATGCTCTTTTTTAACCACCGGACAAAGCTGAAAGAAGATACCATTATTGGGCTCATTTTTTCTTCCTTTTTTGCCTTTGGGTTGTTTCTCAAATCATTAAAACCAATGGCTGTTAATATTGATACGATTGTTTTGGGAAATATTTTAGCCGTTAGTTCATCAGATATTCTACAATTGGCTTTTATCGGCTTTTTTTCGTTGCTTATATTGCTTTTGAAATGGAAAGATCTTCTTGTTTCGTTATTTGATGAAACGCATGCGCATGCCATTGGATTAAATGTAAAGTTTTTAAAGATTCTCTTTTTCACATTACTTGCTGCTTGTACTGTTGCTGCTATGCAAACCGTTGGAGCGTTCTTAGTCATTTGTCTTGTTGTGACACCTGGGGCTACAGCCTATCTTTTAAGTGATCGTTTCGTGAATATCTTGGTTATTGCAGTTGTAATTGGAACATTCACAAGTGTCTTGGGTGTTTATGTGAGTTATTTTTTAAATGCACAAACGGGGGGGGTTGTTGTGCTTTTTCAAGCATCTTTATTTGTTTTGGCTTTTATTTTTGCTCCTAAACATGGGTATATTGCTGCGCGCTTACGCATAAATGCGGCAAAAAAGGGTGTAATATTATCATGATTGATCAATTACTACTTCCGTTTCAGTTTTCTTTTATGCTTAAGGGTATGCTTATTGTCATGATTCTTTCTATTCCCATGGCGATGCTTTCCTGTTTTCTTATTTTGAAAGGATGGGCGCTGTTAGGCGATGCCATTTCTCATGCAGTTTTTCCAGGTGTTGTTGTTGGTTATATGACAACACCATGGGTAATTGCATTTCTGACTTCTTTGCCATTTGCTTGGTTTCAACATATGCGTCCAGAGAATATTACAATGACTCTGATTACTTGCGGTGCTTTTGTTGCAGGAATGGTGTGTGCACTATTAACGGGTTTTTTAGGAAGCAATAGCCGTATCAAACAGGACACGGTGATGGGTGTGGTCTTTTCTTCGATGTTTGGTTTGGGGCTTGTTTTAGCCACGTCTATTTATAGTAGCTTAGATTTGAATCATATTCTATTTGGTAATCTTTTAGGTGTTAACTGGCTTGATATAACACAAACGGCGATCATTTCTGCTGTTGTCACTTTCATTTTAGCAGCAAAATGGCGCGACTTTATGTTGTATATTTTTGATACAGTTCAAGGACATGCAATGGGGTTACCAATATCTCTACTTCACTATACCCTTCTAACGATGATTTCTCTTACAATTGTTGCGGCTTTGAAAGCTGTAGGTATCGTGCTCGTTATTTCTTTACTGATAGCACCAGGAGCAATTGCCTATCTTGTTACAAAGCGGTTTTCTTTTATGTTAATGATCGCGATACTTGTTGCAGCTTTTTCTGGTTTTTTAGGGATTTATCTCAGCTTATTTATCGGCTCTGATTCTGCTTCCACAATTGTGTTGATCTTGACGTTGATTTTTATGGCTATTTTCATGATGATTTTTTTTCGTCAAAACACAGTTCAAGAAACTTAAAAGTGTTAAAATTCATGCATATCAGCCATGCATTTTTATATATTGTTTCTCATTTCTATTTTAATTAGAGTTCGAGGCGCTAGGTTATTTTTCCTCCTAATGTCTAGCAAGTGAATGCGGTACATTTTCTCCCCCCAACGCTGCATTCTTAATTAAGAGGCTGCATCGATTTATTCTGCAGCCTTTTTATTTTTTTGATTTTCTAAAATCTCTTCTCTTTTCTTGAAATCATTTAAAATGATTATCATATTGCGTAAGCTATTCGGTATTTTCAAGGAACTTATAACAGCAAAGACGCTTACGCATGAAGGGATAGAACGTAATTGTGCACTCAGACATGTAAACAGAAAGAAACAGATACAATGTTTTTGTAGAGGGTTTTGCGTAGAGGAAAAAAATACAAGAAAATGAAAAAAGATTTGAAGATATCTCACCCTTTGCGTATCTGCTATTATATAGCAGGGTGGACAATGGTTATATTAGGTATTATCGGTGTAGTATTACCTATTATGCCAACTGTGCCTTTTTTGTTAGTTGCCTCATGGTGTTTTACGCGTTCTTCTCCACGTTTTCATCAATGGTTGAATAATCATCGTATTTTTGGTCCCCCTATTAAGCGATGGGAAGAAAAAAAAGCAATCTCTCCATTCATTAAAGTTTTTGCAATAATGAGTATGACAGGAGGATTTTTATCCTTTTTCGTAATGGTACACCCTCCTTTATGGATTTCCTTACTTGTTGCGGTTATATTACTGCTGATTGCCATTTATATTGTAACACGTCCATCTTCATAATGATAGAAAAGGCTTTATGAGATATTCTTTTTAGCTTCGACTTATTTGTAAAAACTATGAGGACTTTTAAGTTTTGAATATAAGCTCTCCATATCCAAAATGCATATGACGTAGTAAGCTTTTTGAAAGCAATTAATTAATAATATATTTGTGAAATGATTTTTATGAACAAAGAAGACTGTTTACGCACACTCAAAATGTTCTCACTTGGATAAACCACATTCATGGAAGAGAGTCATTATTTTTATAAGACATGTTTGTATGAATCTCTATATATACGTCATTGAAAAGTCATTGATATGATAGCCTTTTCTTTCTAAAAAGACGTTTCGTTTGTTTTCATATCTCTTAATGAAGATATAATACAAAGCTTACTAAACATCATCATTTTATACTTATACAGTTAAGAAGCCGGTCTATTATATCAATCTTTAATGTTACATCTGTTCTTAGCTTAAGGATAATTCTTAAAAAACAACCGAACTATTTACAGACCAGCAAAGGTTAAGAACCCTCATCCTTAGGGTAGGACAAAAATCAATCTTATGAACAATATGATGAGTCAATATACTCGTTTAAAGAACCGGAAACTACGTCTTTATAGGTCTAGCAATTCGCTTTTTATTACCAAAAAAATTGAGATAACGTTGTACTTCTTTTGAATCACCGATCGTTTTTTCAGGATTATCTGAAAGCTTTACGGCTGGTCGACCATTGGCATAGGTCACCTTACAAACAAGGGAAAGAGCATCAAGAGTTTCGATTTCCTGAGGTGCACAGCCTGTAAAGTCATTGGTAAGATCCGTGCCCCATCCAAAACTCATGCGCACTCTGCCATGGAAATGATGATAGGTTTTTTCAATTGTATTGACATCAAGAGCATCAGAAAAAATTAAAAGTTTTTCGCGTGGATCTTTTCCTTTTTCTTTCCACCATTGAATAATACGTTCACCACCTTCAATAGGGGGCGCACTATCGGGTCTGAAACCTGTCCAATCAGCGACCCAATCTGGTGCATTGCGTAAAAATGCTTCTGTACCAAAGGTATCAGGTAAAACAATGAGAAGATTTCCACCATAATAACGGTTCCAATCTTGCAAGACTTGATATGGAGCTCTGCGTAATTCATCATCGTTGTTGCTGAGAGCCGCAATAACCATGGGCAATTCGTGTGCATTGGTTCCAAGAGCTTCTAAATCCGTATCCATGGCAAGAAGAACATTAGAAGTTCCAGTAAAAGAATTACCAATGCCTTCTTTTAATGCTTCCACACACCAGCGCTGCCATAAAAAAGAATGGCGACGCCTTGTCCCAAAGTCAGATATTTTAATATCAGGCAATTTTTTGAGACGTTCAACTTTACTCCACATTTTTGCTTTAGCACGCGCATAAAGTACATCAAGAGCAAAACGATCTAGTTTTTTGAGAGCTGCACGTGAACGTAATTCACTGATAATAGCAAGGGCTGGAATTTCCCACATAGAGCTATGAGCCCACGAACCATAAAAATGAAGCATATATTGGCCATCTTTGCGGGTTAGTTCATATTCTGGGAGTTGAAAATTCTCAAGCCACTGAAGAAAATCCGGTTCAAAAATTTGTTTGCGTCCATAAAATGTATTACCAGCAAGCCAGATCATTTCTTTTTTTGTAAAGCGCAAACTAAGAGCATGATCAAGTTGAGCACGTAATTCACTCTCATCAATATCATCGGAAAGACGTATTGTTTTAGAGCGATTTATGAGGGAAAAAGTAACATTAACATCAGGATACAACCCCCAAATCATCTGTACCATAAGAAGCTTATAAAAATCCGTATCAAGAAGTGAACGAATAATGGGATCAAGTTTCCAAGTATGATTGTAAACACGTCTAGCAATATCCGGATGATTCATAACCTTTTTCTTTCAGTTTCATAAAATCTAAAATATTATGCACCAACACGGACAATATAGGCGGTGCGATATAACAACTCTACAGTTTTGAGCAAGAATAAAAAAGTCTGCTCTCTTTTTCATCTTTCATCTCTAAGATTTAACAATACGTATAATTTCATGCTGACCTGTTTTGTGTAACTTTATCCCCGCATGAACTTCGGTATATTTTTTGCCATTAACATGGAGCATATTTTTAGGTCCCCATTTTACTTTAATGGTATAAACGGCATCATAAAACTTCATTGTTGCTTCATATTTTGGCCAAATAGAGGGTAAATGTGGCTGTAAAAACAACAGATCTCCCTGACGCTGTATTCCAAGAATAGCTTGTGTTGCAGCGCGATAAAACCAACCGGCTGAGCCTGTATACCATGTCCAACCGCCTTGACCACATCGTGGTTCAACAGAATAAATATCTGCGGCCATCACATAAGGTTCAACACGATAAGTCTCAGGATCTTGTCCATGGGTAATCGGATTAATCATAGAAAATAACGCATAAGCTTTATCGTTTTGCCCCATTTTTGCCAATGCTAAAATACTCCAAATGGCACCATGCGTGTATTGACCACCATTTTCTCGGATTCCTGGAGGATAACCTTTTATATAACCGGGCTCAAGTGTGCTTTTGTCAAAAGGTGGCCAAAAAAGGCGAATAAGTCCGCCTTTTTTATCATAGAGATGTTCCAACATTGATGTCATTGCTTGCTTTTGATGTTCAGGCGACGCCATTTGAGAAATGACAGCCCAAGATTGAGCAATGGTATCAATTTGGCATTCATCATTGATTTTAGAACCAAGAGGTGTTCCATCATCAAAATAACCACGTCGATACCAAGCACCATCCCAACCGTTTTCCTCTAGGGATTTTGTTAAGCGTTCAAGGTATGTACTCCATATTTGCATATGGCTGTTATCACCACGTTTTTTGGCCAAAGGAATAAATGCTTTTAATGTAGTACCAAGAAACCATCCTAACCAAGTGCTTTCACCTTTTTCTTCCACACCTACCAAATTCATGCCATCATTCCAATCCCCACCTAAAATAAGAGGGAGACCATGGGGTCCACAACGTTTAATGGCAAGGTCTAAAGCTAAAACACAATGTTCATAAACTGTTGCAACCTTTGAGGATTGGGTGGGTTGAAAATAAGCATCCTGTTGCCCACTTTTGAGAACATCGCCTTCAATAAAAGGAATGAGCGTATCAAGAAAGGCATCATCGCCAGTGGTATTGACATAAAGAGCTGTTGCATATGCAAGCCAAACGATATCATCAGAAATGCGCATACGAACACCAGCATTTGTATCGGGTAACCACCAATGTTGCACATCCCCTTCAAGAAATTGGTGCGCGGCGGCGTTTAACAATTGTTCACGTGCCAGTTGTGGTTCCAGCAATAATAAAGATAAGCTATCTTGTAACTGGTCACGGAAGCCAAATGCACCACTAGCTTGGTAAAATCCTGCGCGTGCCATGATGCGGCATGCATAGGTCTGATAAGGGAGCCAATGATTGACCATAATATCAAAAGAGGGATCCGGTGTTTTAACTTGAAAAGGAGAAACAAAATCGCTCCATTGCTGTTTTTGTTTTGTGAGCAGAATTTCAAAATCACTTGCACGTACGTGATTAAGTAATTTTTCAGCTTCTTGTCTATTTTCAGCACTGCCAAGATAAAAGATGATTTCTTTTGTTTGCCCTGCTTGAAGATCAATATCATAGGAAAATGCTGAACAAGGATCACATCCTGCTTCAATGGTATTCGAAAGAGCACCAGCTTTACGGATCGCTGTTGGATGCGTTACGGTTCCCGTTGCACCAATAAATTCAGCACGATTGGTTGTGGTGCTGGTTGGCATTTCAGATGCCGATAAGAATGTGACTTGTTGAGATTTTTCAATGTGATAAGGATTTTGAATAAAATGTACACCCCTTTTGTCCTCATAAGAGGAAATAATGAAGGGGGCATATTTTGTACGGGTATTTCCCAAAACCCATTCAACATAATTATAAAGGCGTAAACTGCGTGGTTTTTTCCCTTCATTCGTGAGGGTAAGACGTGAAAAGCGAACTGGTTTTTCCGGATCGAGTGTATGAGTCAGTTCTAATGCAATTTCTGAATGTGTCGATTTAAAAGTTGAAAATCCAAAACCATGACAAGCCTCATAGACAATATTTTCATCACATTCTACAGCAGAAACGGGTGAAAAACGTTTTAAAGACTGGCGATCAACCAGATAAAGTGCTTCTCCTGGCCGGTTAGATGTTGGATCATTTGCCCAAGGAGTTAATTTATAATCGCGGCTATTGTTAACCCAAGTAAAAATTGCACCTTCAGCAGAGACATGAAAACCAAATTTGTGATTAGCGATGACGTTAATCCACGGGTGCGGTGTGGTTGTACGTCCATGAAGACGTATTACATAATGGTTATACTGGTTAAAACCACCGTAACCATTCCAATATTTTAGATCTTCTCCATTTATGAGAAAAGAAGATGGTTTTCGTTGGCTAATAAGACCAATGGAAGCAAAAAAATTTTGTTCAGTTTGTGTTGTAACTTGCCTTCCTTCGTTATATTTTTGGTAATCTAATTGATCATGCAATTCATGATAATTTTTATGAACTGTAAGATCAAAATCACTCTCATCAAATCGTTTAAGCTGTTCAGATAAAGAGCCATTTTGGGCATCAAGAACGATGCGCGCTGATGCAAGAAGCGTTTTAAAACTTTGTTCATTTATTTTGTCACGCTGAAGCATGAAAATATGTTGGCGTTCATCTGCCTCTTGTGCGTGGTGTCGATAAGATTCACAGACCCATTCAAGAGCCCGTTGTGTATTTTGTATATAGGAAAATACTTGTTCATTGAGAATTACCAAATCAACGATGAGTCCGCGCATACGCCAATATTCGTGTGCTTTAAGGAGCTCACGCAGTACAGAGATATTTCCCTCGTTATTTAATCTAAGGAGACAGAGTGGATTGTCTCCTGAAATGGACATAGGCCAAAGATCGGACTGTTTTCCAAGCGTTTTTGCTAATATTTCAGGAGAAAGACGCCATATTCGATCAAGGTAGATAAGCGATGTGGCATATTTTTGATAGACAATAGCTTCTTTAGGCTGGGTTCCGCTCTGATACAGTGCGACTTGTGAGCGCGTCCATGCCCTTGAAAGTTCTTTTTGAAACATATCGGGTTGTCGATAATGTTTAATATGATTATGCAGCGCTTCTTTTGTATGAGCAGCAAAAGTCCAAAAAATAAATTCTGCTTTTCCATATGCTGAAATTTTTATACGGCATCGCAATGACATAATAGGATCAAGAACACAACCTTGACTGTTACTGAAACGAGCATTTTGGTCAAATGCAGCGGGCCGATGAATAGATCGACCCCGCCCAATAAACAGAGAGCGATCCGTTTCAGCTTCTGTCTCTTGGAGAATATCTGTTGTACTAGAGACAAAATGGGCAACATAGATTTCAGGATCGCTAGGTGAACGTTTGCGCCTTTTAGCAAAAATTGTTTTACCTTCCTCAGCAATTTCTGTCTCTATAAACATACGGGAAAAAACAGGATGAGCTTCGTCTGTATCCATTGTGGCAAGCGCTAATTCACCATAAGAAGTCACTTCAATGAGGCGCTCTTTATTTGTCGTATTCATCAGTTGAATACGTCTACCTTCGCCACATCCTTCAGATGTAATAAGACATTCAAGTGTTGATTTTATACCATCAACCATTTTTGTATATTCAGCCTTTTCATCTGTAAAAATGCTGACAGCTTCTTCTTCAATAACACGTGTTGGCTCACTAGTAACAGACCACCACCGTCCACTATGCGTATCGCGTAAGAAGAATAAAGTACCTTGTTGATCTTCTGTTGCATCAGGAATAAAGCGCGTAATCGCATAATCGTGCCACCGACTGTAACCAGAACCATTCGCTGTTAGCATGGTAAAATAAAAGCCATTAGACAAAAGTAACGTTTCTCGTGGTTTGAGCAACGGGTTTGTAATAATGCGCAAAGGAGCGGCGTCAAGTGCTTGAGACTTATTGCGCATACGATTAACAGCTTTGGTATGAATAATAGGAATGAGATGAGGCGCTCTTTCCTGTAACAGCAATTGCGTTGCTTCAATAATGGGATCACGGTGAAAACGGTCACGCATTCGCCCTTGAAAAATAACATTGTTAAGAGCAAGGATAGACATGCCATGATGGTGCGCATAATAATTGCGTACAACAGCGTATTTTTCCCCTGTTTTCACGCGTGAAGGGGTAAAATCGACAGAGTCATAATAACCATATGTTCCTAAAGCTCCAAGATCACGAAGTCGTTTTAAATTAGCGACAGCGCAAGCAGGAGCATATTGTGCCGCTAGAAGGCTGGCATAGGGAGCAATGACAGCATTGCGTGAAAGACCACGTTGGAGTCCGAGGTTTGGAACACCAAAATGAGCGTATTGGTAATTCATTAAATGATCGCGAGCGTTAAATGCGGCCTCTGAAATACCCCATGGCAATTCCCGTTTATGAGCATATTGTATTTGACAACGAATAATCAATCGATTTGTTTGATCTAGGAGAGATCCTAAAGGTTCATGCATTATGAGAGATGGCATAAGATATTCGAACATCGATCCAGACCATGATAGGAGCGCACCTTTCCAACCTATGGGTACGAGGAGTCGACCAAGACGAAACCAATGTTTAAGTTTTATGTCTCCTTTTGCGATAGCAAAAAAACTTGCAAGACGTGCTTCTGAAGCAAGTAGATCATAACAATTTTCATCGAGTTTGTTTTCTTGAACACGATATCCAATGGATAAGAGATGCCGTTTAGGCTGTTCTAAAAAGTCAAATTTCATATCAAAGGCTATTTGCCGTGCCACTATAGCCAACCTGTTTAGTTTTTTACGTAATTTTTCAGTATCACAATGAGCAGTCGCATCATGATGATAAGCGTTACAGGTATCGATAAGGCATTTAGCCCAAGAAAGCGCACGAGCAGATTCTATTGTTTGAATTTTGTAGTCAAGTTCACTGACTAAGTGCACAATATCGTGGGCTGCATGTGAAAGGTCTATGATGTGAGAAGGTATCGTATTTTCTTGTTTTACAAAAGTGAAGACAGAGTCATGAAAACGAGTGATGTTTTCTTCGATTTTTTGACGTAACGAGCGTAAATTGGGTTGATGATCTGGAATTTCTTTGACAGTTTCTTCAAGAATAGCAAGAACATCCGATAAGCCTTCTCGATCAATTTGAAAAAAAAGAGGCGGTTTTTCAGCCCATTCACTTAAGGCAGAAGAGAGTGTTATCAAATGACCGGCAAGATTTCCTGAATCAACGGTTGATACATAAGTAGGTAAAAGAGGCCTGAGTGTATCCGTTTCATACCAATTATAGAGATGACCACGGAACTTTTCCATTTTTGTAAGAGAGCGTAATGTACATTCAATACGGGTAATGGTCTCTTCAAAACCAATCCAGCCAAAATCACGTGCAGCAATAACAGAAAGGAGATAAACGCCAATATTCGTAGGAGATGTACGTTGAGCAACAAGAGGTTCAGGATCTTCTTGAAAATTATCGGGAGGCAAATAGTTGTTTTGTGCATTGACAAAGGTTGTATAATAAAGCCATGTACGCCGTGCAATAGAGCGAAGTTTTTTTTCATCTTTTGAAGAAAGATCAAGGCTATCTTGAAAGGTTGAAGGTTGACTCACAATCCAAGCAATGAAGGGTGAAAAAAACCATGCTATCCCAAAAGGAAAAGCAATCAAGCTTGCAAAACTATCAGAAAAAAGAGAAAGTGCTACAGTAAGGACACCAATAAGCGATGCTGGTGCCATTGTAAAAACATAGAAACGCAAACTATTGGGCATTGATTTTGTTGCGGCAGAAGTTTTCCATTCAAGAAGATGCTGTTTTGAAATCGTCATACGATAGAGTGTACGAATAATCGCATCGGTCATAAAATACGCCGAATGAGCAAGAAACGTTGTTTTAAGAAATATATCAGCGCTTGTAAGAGCAGTTTTGTTCCAAATTAATTGAAAATGTCCACGCAAAGAATGATCTATATTGGACGAGACTAGCGTTTTTAACACACATAGAATGGGAGAAATGAAGGAGCTAAACAACAAGAATATTTGCCAGACAATTGCACTCTTGAAAGACAAAAAAGTCCATCCTGCAAATGCTGCGATTAACCACATAAGTGGAGTAAGAGAACGACGTAAATTATCCTGCATTTTCCAACGCGTCACGGAACTTATTTGACGGTGGGAAAAAAGATAAGGCAAAAGCTGCCAATCACCGCGAATCCAGCGATGATAACGCATAACATCAATATTATAAGCGGTTGGATAGTCTTCAATGACTTCTATGCTACTTACCAGAGCAGTACGAGCATAACCTCCTTCTAAGAGATCATGACTAAGAATAGTATTTTCTTTAATTTTGCCATCAAGCGCTTGTTCAAATGCATCAATATTATAAAGACCTTTACCGATAAAGGTACCTTCTCCTAAAAGATCTTGATAAGTATCAGAAACGGCAAAAACATAAGGATCAATGCCACGGTTGATAGAAAAAACCCGTTGGAGAATTGATGTTTTTTTTCCTGTTGTAAGAGAAGGAATAATGCGTGGTTGTAAAACGCTATAGCCTTTTACAACCTTTCCACTTTGCGGATCAAAAATGGGATGATTGAGTGGATGGTTAAGCTTTCCAACAAGTTTCGCGACGCTCTCTGGAGTAAGACGTGTATCACAATCCAGCGTCATAACAAAACGGCAATCCATAGGAAGGTGTGGATTGGGAGGATAAAAGCTTGTGTTTTTATCGCCTCTTAAGAGCCGATTGAGTTCATGAAGTTTTCCTCGCTTTCGTTCCCATCCCATCCAACATTTTTCGCTTGTATTATAAAGGCGTCGGCGATGTAAAAGGAAAAAAAGAGGAAGTTCATCACAATGATAACGACTATTGAGTTTATCAATACTTTTTTGCGCATAGTGCAATAAATCAAGATCATCTTGCGTTTCTCTCAATGGAGCATCCACCCAATCTGTAATGAGTGCAAAATGAATGGCACCTTTAGGATTGGAAAGATAGTGCACTTCAAGATTGCGCACTTGTTCATCAATATCATCGCGTGATGTCATCAAAGTAGGTACAACAACCATTGTCCGTGCATGTTTTGGAATACCTTCTTTATATTCATAGCCAATGAGTTGTCTTGATGGGACAAACCATGAAACAACAGTGTTAAATAAAGCAAAAGCAGCATCGATAGCAGGAAAAAGCGCTAATACAGTAAAGCAAAAAGACATCCATGATGTCATGCCAGATATTTGTAAAAGGGCGTAAATTACAAGCAAAAGAGCGAGCGTCAGAAAAGAGACAGGAATGGCGATGACTCTCAATTTTGAGCAACAGGAAGCTCGTGTCCATTTTATGAGAAAGGGCGGGATATATCCACAAGCCTTTTCAAATATGCCACGACCATCATCAACAAGGTACCACCCCACACAAGAATGATGAGGCATATCTTTAGAAGTGGAATTTGCCATTTCTACAACTTTATGTGCAATTTCCAGCTCACTAAGAGGCGAAAAGCGTGCAACTTTTTCAATGACTTGTCGATAAATATTGCGTGAGTGAGAATCAATTTCAGAAAAATCACTATTTTTACGCAAAATAGAATCGACACAACTCACTGTTTCAAACCATGCTGTCCAATCAACATCATCTATAGCTTTAAGAGCACGGATAATATTTCCCATGGTCACACCATCTGCTGCTTGTCGGGTATGTTCATCAGCTGTTGCAATCTCTAAGCTACTGCCTTGGCTTTTCAATTGCTTTTCAAGCCAAGTTAATGCTACGGTTGAATCGACAGATGCACTACGCAGGCGATAGAATAAATGTGCTGAAAACGTTGGATCAACAGTAAATGGTTTATACTGCGTAAAGAGAGAGTGTAGATTTTTTTTATTTTCTACAAGAGAAATTTTATCAGCCACTTGGCTAGCAAGATGGCGCATATGTCGCGCTTTTTCGATACGTACTGAAAGACGACGAACATTTTCAATGAGCAGCATTTGCATAACAGAAGGAAGAGCCCACAATTCACCAATTGTGAGCGCACAAACTTCTTGAAATCCATTGGTCATAGCAGTGAGTGTTTCTTGTGAAAAGCTGCTATCAGTATGCGCAATATAAAGCCAAGTTAAAGCAAAAATTCGTGGTATTTCCGCTTTGTGTGTAGAAAGAGGAAGTTGCTTTATGAAGGACTTGGGTAGATTACGACGTAGCTTTTGTATAGTTTTATCAATGGTGTAATGATTATCAATGAGCCATTGAGCAGACGGTGCGATAGTCTCATCATTTCGGGCTGCAAAATCACTGGTATGAAAGGCATTAAGAATAAGTTTCGCATTTTCATTCAATCTCTTGCGAAAATCTTCTACTCCTTCATATTCAGGGAGTAAAATTTCTTTACCAGAAGCTATATCATGCCCTAAGTTATAAAGATCTTCCCGTACCTTATAAATTGCACGAAGAGGAAAATCCGTATTAATAAAATGGTTTTTTTTCTCTTTTTGAGAAAAAAAGCACTTTATGAAAGGTATTATGCACGTCATAATGTCCCATTGTTATTCAATTACATCGTTTTTTATTTAAATTGTAAGCATTTTATCTGAATAGTGAACCGTTGATAGACAAAAAAACAAACTTTTTGTTTTTAGTTGCAAGCAGTTATAATTTTTTACGCAATAATTAGAAAATGAGCAGACAATTTTTTTAGAAAATAAAAAGGTCACCCTAAAATGAGTGACCTTAATAACACCGTAAGCTTTAATGATTGATGATTAATCTTGTTCTTGTTTTTTTAAAGCAGCACCAAGAATATCACCAAGAGAAGCACCCGAGTCTGTAGAACCATATTGTGCAACAGCTTCTTTTTCCTCTGCAATTTCTAAAGCTTTAATCGATACTGAAATTTTACGTGTTTTTTTATCAAATGCTGTGATGCGAGCATCAACCTTTTGTCCAATTGCGAAACGCTCAGGACGTTGCTCATCACGATCACGCGCGAGATCAGCACGCCGAATGGTTGTCTCAAGGTTGTGGTCAATCAACTTCACACCAATGTCATTGTCGTTAACAGCAATCACTTCGCATGTTACAACAGCACCTTTTCGCAATTCGCCAGAAGCAGCTGCTTCTCCAACTTTATCGCTGGAAAGCTGCTTAATTCCAAGAGAAATGCGCTCTTTTTCAATGTCAACATCAAGGACCACAGCTTTAACGATATCGCCTTTATTGTAAGTATCAATGACTTGTTCACCAGGACGGTTCCAATCAAGATCAGATAAATGGACCATACCATCAACATCGCCTTCAAGCCCAATAAACAGACCAAATTCTGTTTTATTTTTAACCTCTCCTTCAATTTGTGAATTGACAGGAAATTTATTGGCAAAAGCTTCCCATGGATTTTCAAATGTTTGCTTTAAGCCAAGAGAAATACGCCGTTTAGAAGGATCAATCTCAAGAACAACTACTTCTACTTCTTGTGATGTAGACAGAATTTTTCCAGGATGAACATTTTTCTTCGTCCAGCTCATTTCAGAAACATGGATCAACCCTTCGATTCCTGGCTCAATTTCAACAAAACCACCGTAATCAGTAATGTTGGTGACAGCACCTGTAATTTTTTTACCAATCGGATACCGAACACTGATGCTTTCCCAAGGATCACTTTCAAGCTGTTTCATTCCAAGAGAAATACGGTGCGTATCCTGATTGATGCGAATAATTTGAACTTTAATCGTTTGACCAATTGTGAGAACTTCAGATGGGTGGTTAACACGCCGCCATGCCATATCTGTAACGTGCAAGAGACCATCAATCCCACCAAGATCAACAAAGGCACCGTAATCTGTGATATTTTTCACCACACCTTCAACGATTTGGTTTTCTTCAAGATTTTGTACAATTTCTGAACGTTGCTCGGCGCGACTTTCTTCTAAAACAGTACGACGTGAAACCACAATATTACCACGACGACGATCCATCTTCAAAATTTCAAAGGATTGAGAATTGTGCATGAGAGGTGAAACATCACGAATGGGACGAATATCAACTTGGCTGCGCGGCAAGAAAGCAACAGCACCATCAAGATCGACTGTAAAACCACCTTTTACTTGGCTAAAGATCACTCCATCAACGCGTGCACCAGCATTGAATTTTTCCTCCAAACGGACCCAACTTTCTTCGCGCCGTGCCTTTTCACGTGATAAAACAGCTTCACCCATCGCATTTTCAATGCGTTCAATGTAAACCTCAACTTCATCGCCAACTTGCAAAGAACCGTCTTTTGCTTTAGCTCCAAATTCTTTGAGAGGAATACGTCCTTCGACTTTAAGACCAGCATCAATAATGGCCATGTCTTTTTCGATTGCAATAACACGACCTTTAACAACAGATCCTTCATTAAGATCATTGGTTTGAAAAGATTCTGTTAAAAGGGCTTCAAAATCCGCTGTTGTGGGATTGTATTGTGACATAAGAACTCCTAATATATACCTTGTGTTATAAGGTATGAGCGCTAGGTTAGTGTTAACATAAGCAACCCCCTGCCTTTTTCCTTGAATAAAGGAAAAAAAGTTAGCGCTAGGCTGGAAGTCACCTTAACGAATTTATCCAATTATATGCATTTTTATGATTGGATCAATAAAACTACATGCAATTTCAAATGTTGCTTCTATACTCAATTCTGACGTATCAAGCAAGTGGGTGTTTTTTGCTGGTTTTAGTGGACTTTGTTTGCGCGTTATATCGCGACTGTCGCGCTGTTCAAGTTGAGTTAGGATTTCATGATAATTTGCTTGAACACCCTTTTTTAAAATCTCCTGATAGCGACGTTTGGCGCGCGTTTGAACATTGGCTAAAACATAAAACTTGATATCGGCATCAGGACAAACAATAGTTCCGATATCACGTCCATCAAGCACACAGCCAGGCAAAACTTTAGCAAAGTTGCGTTGTTTTTCGACAAGAATTTTGCGTACAGCAGGATTAATCGCTATTTTTGAAGCCGCTTCACCAAGTTCATGAGAAGAAAGAAGGGCAGGATTTAAGGTATTAAAATCAAGTTCTTTAGCATAAATAATAGCATTTTTTTCATCATTAAGAGCTAAATTTTGTTGTAAAAGCGTATGAGCAACACTACGATAAGTAAGACCAGTATCAAGATGGCGAAGACGATAATGTGCAGCAATTTTGCGTGCTAAGGTTCCTTTGCCTGAGGCTGCAGGCCCATCAATGGCAATAACAAAAGGCTTCAAGCGATTTTCCCCCCAAGTTGTTTTATAAAAGGAATAAATTCTGGAAAACTCGTAGCGATCATTCGTTTATCATCAATGGTAACAGGTTTTTCTGATACAAGCCCAAAAACGAGAAAACACATAGCAATTCGATGATCAAGATGTGTGGAGACATGTCCACCACCCAAACCTTTGGCAGAACCTTTCCCATAAACAATAAGAAAATCTTGACCTTCTTCACAGTCTACGCAATTAATTTCGAGTCCTTGAGCAACAGCAGACAGTCGATCTGATTCTTTTACACGCAACTCTTCAATTCCTAACATCACTGTTTTACCTTCTGCAAAGGCTGCTGCTACTGCCAAAGCAGGATATTCATCAATCATCGATGGAGCACGTTCTTTGGGCACCGTAACGCCTCTAAGAACCGATGATTTTATCCGTAGATCAGCAACATCCTCTCCACCTGTTTGACGTCGGTTCAAAAATTCAATTTGAGCACCCATTTCCCACAATGTTTCGATAAGCCCTATTCGAGAATTATTTATCAAAACATTTTCAATGGTGATATCAGAGTCTTCTACAAGAAGGGCTGCGATAATTAGAAAAGCAGCAGAAGAAGGATCACCCGGAATATGAATCGTTTGCCCAATAAGATGGGGTTGACCGTTAAGATGAATCAAACGCGCACCTTCATTATCTTTTTCTATTTCAAGTTGTGCACCGAATGCTTTTAACATTTTTTCCGTATGATCTCGTGTCAGAACTGGTTCAATAACAGTTGTAATGCCGGCGGTATTGAGTCCAGCAAGCAAGACTGCTGATTTAATTTGGGAGGAAGCTATTGGAACACGGTAACGAATCGGATTAGCCATTTTCGGACCATAAAGTGTTAAAGGAAGGTGATCATCATGCGTTGCTTCAATTTCAACCCCCATGAGACGCAGCGGATCAAGAATACGTCCCATTGGACGTTTAGAGAGAGAAGCATCACCAATAAAGGTTGTTTTCATATGATATGGCCCAACCATTCCCATAACCAAACGAGCACCCGTTCCAGCGTTTCCAAAGTCCAAAGGTTTTTGTGCAGCTAAAAGGCAACCATTCCCTGTTCCTCGTATGGTCCAGAAGTCATCTTTTTTAATAATACAGGCACCCATAGCTTGCATAGCAGAAGCTGTATTGAGTACATCAGCGCTTTCAAGTAATCCATGAATATGTGTCTCACCACTTGCTAATCCTCCCAATATAAGAGAGCGATGAGAGATTGATTTATCTCCTGGTATTTTAATTTTTCCAGAGAGACTACTTGATTTATAGGTGGTTATAGGGATTGCTTTTTGCATGGAAATTCTATTTAATTCTATCTAACTTTTATGAAATTGTGCATCCTTTAGCACATGCTTTAAAAGACGTCATGAAAAAATCACTGTGGAACAGTGTATTTATCTTTGACAAAGGTATTATTTTTCGATTAAGCACCATAAAATTTATCTTTTAATGGAATAATAGTTAATCAAAGAGGCACGGTTTATGGCAAAACAAGAACTTGGAACTAAACGTGTTGATCCAGAAACAGGAAAAAAATTTTACGATCTAAATCGCGATCCTATTGTGTCGCCCTATACAGGAATTTCTTATCCGCGTTCTTACTTTGAAGTTGCAGCAGCTGAAGCAAACAATGAGGAAGACGTTGATGCTGAAGAGCTTGATACAGCACTTGAAAAATCTGCTTTTATGCTTCTTGAAGAGGATGATGAGGATTCTAAAGATGACGATCTTCCTGATTTAGAAGATAGTGATGTAGATCTCGGTGATGACGATGATACATTTTTATCTCATGATGATGACGATGAAGATGATGACGTTACTGATATTCTCGGAGGCGGTGTTTCTAATGATGACGATGCTTAAGAGAAGTAAAAGAGGATATCTTTTCCGTTGAATGTAAATTCTTCTTGATCTTCAATTTTGATCGTTCTAGAAAAGCTGAAATTGTATACTTTCCTTTTGGGAAAAATTGTTTTTATAGGGGCTATAGCTCAGCTGGGAGAGCGCTTGCATGGCATGCAAGAGGTCAGCGGTTCGATCCCGCTTAGCTCCACCAAAAGGACCAGCTATTCTATCAAGGGGATTAATTATAATATCAATTATAATAGGGAACGTGTGCATCAATTTAAAAGTTTTATGTGTTATTTAATCATCATTCCAATAGCGCCTGTTCCTTGCATTTTTATGATATTATAACACATTTTTAATCATTGATTGGATTATAAAATTTTACTGTCGTAACCGTGAAAGTAGATAATTTTTATGCTTTGCACAGAAACGGAAAATGAGCTGTTTAACTTACGCCTTGTTTTAAAGAACAAAATTTGAATTCTCTTTATCACAATATTTCCACAAAATCATAATATGTTGGTTATCGACATCTTTTTAAAAGGTACGAAGTATCTAAACGAAGATGAGAGAATAAAATATTAAAATATACTTCTCAATTATTGTGAATCAGAACTTTTTTCGAGTATTTTTAGCCTGATCAGATGTCCTGCCAATTAAAAAATTGCCCACCTTGGGTAGCATCTACCTGCTCAATACTAAGGTATATTCACGCTTAAATAACATATTGAATCAATTAATTTTGTTTCCTTTCCCGTCACAAGAAAGGTTGAGTTGTAAAAGCAAAGTGGCGCCATCATTATATGTGCTAATTCCCAATGTTGCCAATAATTCTTACTTTTGAGAATGTTCATAAGAAACATTTTTAGTCTTTTCTTTCACAATTTTTATCCACATGCCAATTACGCTTGTTATGTGCAAGCCAATTGTTTTTATTGATTTAACCTCAAGAGATCTGAAATGATAAAACCCTACGCCATTCGAGATTCTTACTTTAATATGATGCTCGAATTGCATTTTTTTGATTGCTATTTTATACGTTAACAAAGAAAATATTCATGTAATAATCAGCCAGTAATACGCATAATGAAAATAAAAAATGATATTAAACTTTAAAATTTTTCTTTAATAATCTCTGATATTTAGACCTGTGCGAAATGCCTGAGCCAAATAGGATATAGTTTCCATTGTAAATTTTTTAAACAAAGAAGGTAAAAATATCGAGAGTACAGTCAAATATATTGAGCATTGCAAAAGCTTTCTGTCTCTTGGGTTTATTCTAAAAAATAACAATTTATTTCATTTAACAATCAGAAAAACGATACAACCTTATTACACCATAAGAAATTTGGCTCTCAAATAATTTTACCGCAACAATTCCCTAATTGAGATTTTCAAAAATCTTCCCTAACGCCATCCACATCTCTTTAATTGCTGTTCATAGAGCCTCGATATCCTTGCCATGCGCTGTGCTGCCTGTGAAAGTGCAGCAGTGACACGCCCGCCACGCGCATAAGCACCATGTCCCATATGATAATTTAAATAAAGGCTATATGCATCATCAAATCTCACCCCATTGCGTTGAACACTTTGACGATGATACCAAGCAATAAAATCAGCAGAATCTGCAAAATTCGTACGCCATGCAAAAGATCTGCCCGTAGAGCGAAGATACATTGCCCATGTACTGTCAAGCGCTTGAGAATAACCATAGGCTGTCGATCGACGCTTCCATGGAATAAAACCAAGTAGTTTTTTACGTGGAGGACGTGCATTGTGACGAAAGCTCGATTCCATATTAATGGTTGCAAGAATAATAGGCATAGGAATCCCATAGCGCATTTCTGCACGTTTAGAAGCCTTACCCCAATTGTCAAAAAAACCATTTTTTTGTGCCAAAATAGCACAAGCATTGTTTGTGTGTGTGGGAGTGGTCGTTGCACACCCATCTAGCAGAAACACCAGTGCCCCTAAAAACAAAAGGTGTCGCATCTTCCTATTCCTCTCGTTTAAGAAATAAAACAAGATAGAGATACTAAAAAAGTATTACCAATCAATAAAGAACGTGATCTGACTTGTGATATTTAAGAAGCTTGCTTTGCTTTATTCCTCGTCAGCAAAACGCAATGTTTGCGACTGAGCCAATGTTGTCATTTTTGTTGGTTCAGAATGATTCTCTTTTAATTCGACAGTTTCAATGCGATTTGCCCGTTTCATAATTTTGGAGGATGATATCAAAATTCCCTCTATATCTTCACCTGCTTTGTGAAAATGCTTCTGTAACGCACGAACACGTATATCCATTCGTCCAAAATCTTCCATCAATTTTGCTACTTCTGATTGAATTAAATGCGCTTGTTCACGCATCCGTGCATCTTTCATAATGGTTTGTACCACTTGGACAGAGAGCATCAACAAAGATGGTGAAACAATAATCACATGGGCTCTATTGGATTTTTGTACCAATGCCTCAAAGTCCTCATAAATTGTTGCAAAAATCGATTCAGATGGCACAAAAAGGAAAGCAGTGTCATGGGTTTCTCCGGGAATCAAATATTTTTGTGCAATATCACGAATATGGACTTCCATATCGGTACGAAATTGGCGTTCTGCCTCTTGACGCTCTTGCGCTGATTCTGCCTTACGCATAGCATTCCAAGCCTCCAGAGGGAATTTAGCATCAACAACAAGAGAAGGGGCTTTATTGGGCATATGAATGAGACAATCTGGGCGCTTTCCATTGGAAAGAACAGCCTGAAAAGCATAAGCATTTGTTGGTAAGGCATCGGCAATAATTGCTTCCATCCGCCCCTGACCAAAAGTACCACGTGTCTGCTTATTGCTTAAAATGGACTGCAACTGAACAACTTGTCCCGTAAGCGATTGAATATTATTTTGTGCCGCATCAATCACTGCTAAACGCTCTTGCAAACGATTCAAATTTTCATAAGTGGATTTGGTCTGTACCTGAAGTGTTTGGCCTAAGCTTGTTGTCATCCCATTGAGTTGCTCACTGAGTGATTTATTTAATTCAGCCTGCCGTTGACCAAAGATTTCCGCCATCGTTTGCATTCTCCCTTGCATTTCAGCTTGTGTTTTCAGCAAGGTAGCCATCTGCATTTGTGCCTCACGTGCGCGTTCAGCAATTTCATTTTCCAAAAATGCTTTTTTTCGATGAGAATGTATCAACATAAAAAATGCCAAACAGACAAATATAAATAAAAGCAAAAGCATTAGTTTAGAAAAAAACTCACCAGCGAGTATGGAAAAAAACGAATCAAACATAAATTATAATATAACGCTCTTATTGTAAAAAAACGCAAGAATCCGTTATTCAATATTGACCAATAACAAACCATTGATTAATCTCTACTTATGCCAATGAGATCTTTAGTTACTTTACCTGATCCGATTTTACGGGAAGTGTCCAAACCCGTTGATCAGGTCGATTCAGCTCTACAAAAACTTGCGGATGATATGTTGGAAACCATGTATAATGCTAAGGGCGTTGGTCTTGCTGCTATTCAAATTGGTATACCGCTACGTATGTTGGTTATAGATGTCTCTGGAAATTCTGAAGATGAGCAGAAAAAACCATTTGTTATTATCAACCCTGAAATTTTATGGCTTTCAGATGAGCGTAATATTTATAAAGAGGGTTGTCTTTCTATTCCTGACTATTTTGCAGAGGTTGAACGTCCTAAACGCCTTTGTGTTCGCTATCAGAACCGTGAAGGAAAACAAACAGAAATTGAAGCAGACGATCTCTTGGCAACTTGCTTGCAGCATGAAATTGATCATTTAGATGGGCGCCTTTTTATTGATTACATTTCAAAGATCAAACGCGATATGGTGATACGAAAATTTAAAAAACGCGCAAAAGAAAAAAACATGCAGGAAGCAGTTTTGTAATGGCTTTACGATTAAGTTTTATGGGGACACCAGATTTTTCTGTTCCTATTTTACGTGCTTTATTGGATGCAGGTCATGATGTTGTTGCTGTTTATAGTCAACCCCCTCGCCCAGCAGGACGTCGAGGACTTAAATTAATCCCCTCACCTGTTCACAATGTAGCAAAAGAGAAATCTATTCCCATCTTCACGCCACAAACACTCAAAACAATCGAACAACAGGAGCAATTTGCAGCACTTTCTGTTGATGTTGCTATTGTGGTAGCTTACGGACTCCTTTTACCCAAAGCTATTCTCGAAACGCCGCGTTTTGGTTGTTTTAATGCCCACGCTTCACTCTTACCACGTTGGCGTGGTGCTGCGCCTATTCAACGAGCAATTATGGCTGGTGATAAAGAAACAGGTATTATGATCATGAAAATGGATGAAGGACTTGATACGGGACCTATCGCTCTTTCTCGCTCCATCCCCATTACTGATAACACCACCACTGCTGAGCTTTTAAACAAACTTTCACATATTGGCGCAGAACTTATGGTAGAAACCCTATCAACTCTTGAAAAAGGACAACTTAAACTGACCCCACAATCAGAGGAAGGCATCACCTATGCTGCCAAAATCAAAAAGGAAGAGACCCGCATTGATTGGACAAAACCTGCAGAGTTTATTCATAGGCATATCCGTGCGCTCTCTTCTTCTCCTGGCTGCTGGTGCAATATGAATATTGGGGGACGAGAAGAACGTGTAAAAATTCTTGATAGTCGCTTAACAACAGGTCCTTCTCTTGAAATTGGACGAATAGAACCAGATTCTTTGATTGTCCATTGTGGACAAGGGCGGATAGAAATAACCTCTCTCCAAAGATCGGGTGGTAAAGTCCTTGATAGCGCAACCTTTTTGCGAGGTGCTCATATTTCTGCTGTTTTTTAAGATGCCACGTTTTAAACTCACTCTTGAATATGATGGTTCAAATTATGCTGGTTGGCAGCGTCAAGCAAAGCTTCACACTGTACAAGGAGCTCTTGAACAGGTACTCTTTTCCTTTAGTGGACAACAATTGACCATAACAACAGCAGGAAGAACCGATGCGGGCGTACACGCTACGGGACAGGTTGCGCATGTTGATTTCATAAAAAACTGGCATCCCCATACTGTACGTGATGCGCTCAATGCTCTTTTACGTAAACAGGGAGAAGCGATTTCAATCTTAAACGTACAAAATGTCCCTGATGACTTTGATGCACGATTTTCCGCTGTAAAACGTCATTATCTTTTTAAAATTCTTAATCGTCGCTCTCCACCAGCCTTAAATGCCAAACGCGTGTGGTGGTTGCCAAAGCCTCTTAATGCTGAAGCCATGCATGAAGCTGCTCAAAAGCTTGTAGGAAAACATGATTTTACCACTTTCCGTTCAGCACATTGCCAAGCCAAAAGCCCTATTCGCACCCTTGACCGTTTGGATGTTCAAAGAGAAGGAGATGAGATTTTCCTTTATGCGCAAGCGCGTTCTTTTCTTCATCATCAAATCCGTTCATTCGCAGGAAGCCTCATGGAAGTGGGTATTGGACGTTGGACAGCTCAAGATCTCGAAGCAGCTCTTCATGCTAAAGATCGTAAACATTGTGGTGTTGTTGCTCCTCCTTCAGGACTTTATTTAACTAAAGTAGAGTATTAATTATCCTTCAAGAGTGAACGTCTTAAAAGTCGTCAAGGCAGTTCATAAAAAGAACGAATTTCTTCAAAAGCTTCTGCTGCTGTATTGACAAATTTCACAAAATTAACATCAGTAGGAGAAATTGTACCTTGTTCAGACAGATACTCAAAATTGATAGTATTGCTCCAAAATTCTTTGCCAAACAATAAAATTGGTACCTGTTTCATACGCCCCGTCTGTACTAAAGTTAACGTCTCAAACAATTCATCCAGAGTCCCAAATCCTCCAGGGAAGATAGCTAATGCTTTCGCTCGTACTAAAAAATGCATTTTGCGCATCCCCAAATAATGAAAATTGAAACACAAATGCGGCGACACATACGAATTAGGTTCCTGCTCATGTGGTAAAATAATATTCAAACCAATCGTTGGGGCACCAACATCACAAGCACCACGATTTCCCGCCTCCATAATTCCTGGTCCGCCTCCCGTAACAACCACAAATTCACGATATTCTTTCGTAGCAGAATAAAGTGAGCACAAACGCGCAAATTCTCTCGCTTCATCGTAATAATGTGACATAGCACGCAAATTTTTCTTTTGTATTTCATTTTTTGCAGCCCACGCTGCTTGCCCAGATTCAGGGATACGCGCACCACCAAACAAAACAACTGTTGATTGAATATCATATTCTTTAAGGGTTATTTCCGGCTTTAAAAATTCAAGACCAATACG
Organism: Bartonella sp. MF74HXZ; assembly: GCF_042194445.1. Classification (NCBI taxonomy): domain Bacteria; kingdom Pseudomonadati; phylum Pseudomonadota; class Alphaproteobacteria; order Hyphomicrobiales; family Bartonellaceae; genus Bartonella; species Bartonella sp. MF74HXZ. Next base: position 124,779 of record NZ_JBHIMW010000002.1, read on the forward strand.
TTGTGAGCGCAACTCTGGACGCATCATAAAATCTTGATCGATATAGGCTAAGCGATAAGTAGACGAACGCATTTGTGCTGAATTAGAGATTTTATGTATTTGTTGTAGAGCATCCTTCGTATGGAGAAGTGGTGTCCAATTTTCTTGCTCTCCTTTTATTTTTTCTTTACAGCCTTTTTTCATACACCTGTCCTACTTCCTCATCGTTTTATTGACTGAACACATTTCTTCGCGTAGTTCATAGAGAATAAATCTTGAAGCTTTCAACTTGTTTAACGGAACTCTCGTCATGACCCATCTCACACAACTTGAAATGATTATTCAACAAGCTTTTGACGATCGCGATTCTATCGATACTACCACAAAAGGCGAAATCCGTGAGAGTATCGAACATATATTGAACCTTCTTGATAAAGGTGAAATCCGTGTTGCAGAACGACAAAAAAATGGACAATGGCATGTTCATCAATGGTTGAAAAAAGCGGTTTTGCTCTCTTTTCGGCTTAATCCTATGCAAATTATCACTGGTGGAATCAATGGAACACATTGGTGGGATAAAGTTCCTTCAAAATTCTCTGGTTGGCAAGAGGCAGATTTTAAAAGTGCTAATTTCCGTTCCGTTCCTGGAGCCATTGTACGTCATTCTGCTTACATTGCACCCAACGTTATATTGATGCCATCCTTTGTTAATCTTGGTGCTTTTGTCGATGAGGGTACAATGGTTGATACATGGACCACTGTTGGTTCTTGTGCACAAATTGGTAAACATGTCCATCTTTCTGGCGGTGTTGGTATTGGAGGTGTTTTGGAACCACTGCAAGCAAACCCAACAATCATTGAAGATCATTGCTTTATCGGTGCTCGCTCTGAAATTGTTGAAGGCTGTATTATCCGTGAAGGTGCTGTTTTGGGAATGGGAGTCTTTATTGGAAAATCTACAAAGATTATTGATCGTACAACAGGTGAAATTTTTATCGGTGAGGTACCAGCCTATTCAGTGGTTGTGCCAGGTTCTTTCCCTGGAAAACCTTTACCAAATGGTGAAGCAGGACCAAGCCTTTATTGTGCCGTTATTGTAAAACGCGTTGATCAAAAAACACGAGAAAAAACATCCATTAATGATCTTTTACGTTCTTAGACACAAGATAATTCATAATAATATTTCATCGTTTTTTTACTTGAATAATAACCTCGAATACAAGAATTCTCTCATTTCAAATCCTTTCATAGTGAATCAATCACTATCATTTCCTTGCACGTTTCAAACGCAGTTGGTGTGTGGGTAAGAGACACTTTAAGAAAAGAGTAAAAATATTTTTAATGAAAATTCTCTCAAGTGATAAGGACTGTCATAATATTTTGAGCTGAAAAAGAGAATGATAGGTGCACTTTGCATCTTTATGACGCGTAAAGACGGTAATGCCAAATGGATTTTATATCATTCACAGTGTATGTTACTTTATATTTTTCACAGCCCCTATTGTGAAATGGAATTTGATGCATTGAGTGATGATTCACTAAAACAAGCACAGCGCAATTCTATTTAAAAGTGTTCTTTAAGCACCTGAACCAATCAACAAAAGCAAAAGCGCAATCAATGAGAGACAATACTCCTTTTTTCATTATTTGTTCATTTTGAGCGCTTGAATAAATGCCGATTGTGGAATTTCTACTTTTCCAAATTGACGCATCCGCTTTTTGCCTTCTTTTTGCTTTTCCAAAAGTTTGCGCTTACGCGTGACATCACCCCCGTAACATTTTGCTGTTACATCTTTACGCAAAGCACGAATTGTTTCGCGCGCTATAACTTTACCACCAATAGCCGCTTGAACTGGAATCTGAAACATATGCTGGGGAATAAGATCTTTCAGTTTTTCACACATGGAACGCCCGCGCTTTTCTGCAATCGTGCGGTGCACAAGCATAGACAATGCATCTATAGACTCTCCATTTACCAAAATAGACATTTTAACTAAATCCCCTTCTGCATAATCTGCCATCTGATAATCAAAAGAAGCATAACCCTTTGAGATTGATTTTAGCCGATCATAAAAATCAAAAACAACTTCATTCAGTGGTAAATCATACGTTACCATAGCACGGGTTCCAACATAGGACAAACCAGCCTGTATCCCCCGCCGCTCTTGGCATAGTTCTAAAATTGACCCAAGATAATTATCAGGAGTCATGATTGTCGCCCGAATCCATGGTTCTTCGATTGAAGAAATTTTAACCACATCAGGCATATCCGCTGGATTGTGCAACTCTTTAACAGAACCATCATTCATATTCATGCGATAAACAACCGAAGGTGCTGTCGCGATTAAATCCAAATTAAACTCACGCTCTAATCGCTCTTGAATAATTTCAAGATGAAGAAGTCCCAAAAAGCCACAGCGAAAACCAAATCCTAAAGCCGCGGATGTTTCCATTTCAAAAGAAAAACTCGCATCATTTAAGCGTAATTTGCCCATGGCTGCACGCAAATCATCAAAATCGGCAGCATCTATTGGAAAAAGACCACAAAATACAACTGGTTGCGCCGGCTTAAAACCAGGCAAAGCATTTTCACAAGGACGGCGCTCTTCAGTAATCGTATCCCCAACCCGTGTATCTGCTACTTCTTTGATAGAGGCAGTGATAAAACCAATCTCGCCTGGTCCTAACTCATCAACCTGTACCATTTTAGGTGTAAACACCCCAACGCGCTCAACTGGATATTTTGCTCCCGTACCCATCATACGAATGGTTTGGCCTTTTTTTAAAATACCATCTATCACTCGTACCAAAACAATGACACCAAGATATGCATCATACCAGCTATCAACCAACATTGCTTTCAAGGGATTTGCAACATCGCCTGTATGTGGAGGTGGTAATTGTGTTACGATTGCCTCCAAAACATCAGGAACACCCAAACCTGTTTTTGCTGATATTTCTACTGCTTGAGATGTATCAATGCCTATCACATCTTCAATTTGTTCTTTAACACGCTCAGGTTCTGCTGCTGGAAGATCAACTTTATTGAGTACAACAACCAACTCATGGGAATTATCAATGGCTTGATAAACATTTGCTAACGTCTGCGCTTCTACACCTTGGCTTGCATCCACCACCAACAGAGAACCTTCACAAGCTGCCAATGAACGCGAAACCTCATAAGCAAAATCCACATGACCAGGTGTATCCATAAGATTTAAAATATAGGTTTCACCATTCTTTGCCTTATAGTGTAAACGTACCGTTTGTGCTTTAATAGTAATTCCACGTTCACGCTCAATATCCATGGAATCGAGTACTTGTTCTTTCATCTCACGTGTATCAAGCCCACCTGTTATTTGAATCAAACGATCAGCTAAAGTGGATTTGCCGTGATCAATATGCGCCACGATGGAAAAATTACGAATATAATTACGATCTATTGTCATATAAGGCGATTTAGCAAAGAATAATACAAAACGCAAAGACCAATTATGCTCCGGCTTCTATCAAAAGAATATAAATCTAAAAAGCTTCTCAAAACACAACTTTTCATAACCTAAAAAATGAGGCTTTTATTTGCTAAATTAAATCCAACGGTGCTAAAATGATACTTTCGCATCTTATTTTATGACTCATATGCTGGATAAACCGATACCATCATACATTTTGCCAGTCTCCAATGTTGCAACAATCCTTTACACTTGAAAAAGTTTATAAGAGATATGCCTTTCTTGTACAGTTTTTACCCACATGGACTACCTGCTTGTAACGTGTCAGCAAGTAGACTTGGATTGATTTAATATGAAAACGATTTGAAGTGAGAAAGTTTTACGGTATTCAGGGTTCTAATTCAATGTGAATAATTCTATATTATAATTATAAATCAATGTGTTATAATATTTATATGATGGGCGTGTATATCACTTAAGCTTGCAATAAAATTCGCAAGAAATGCTTTTTTATTTATACGCAATAACCTGCTTTTTTTAGCAATCTTATATAAAATAACATGAATATCGAGGGAGTTTCTTCTCAATTTTTAAAACTTTAGAAATATGCTCTATTGAGTGATGTTTTTATGTACCTTTTATACAACTCCTTCCTCCATCCATTAAAGATAAAAAACACCAATCCTCTTCGATTCATTGGATAATGCATTGATTTATAATGATCGTTTATTGTTTTTCAATTTAAATTAAAACTCTGAATATCGCGAGCCTTTCTCATTTTAAATCTTTTCATAGTGAATCAATCAAATTTTTTGCTTCCCCATTATAAAACAGGGCTAGTATATGGATAAAAACGTTTAAGAAATGAGTAAACATGCCTCTCTCTCTTTCAAATGCCAAAGGCTGTCGTAATATTGAGAACTGACAAAGAAAATGCTAGTGCCTTTTATTTAAGTAAAACGATGATGCTCTGTGGTTTTTCTATACTTCACGCGGACCGTCAATGAATATGATGTATATTAAGAAAATTGTCTTTTTAAAAAACGCGTTAATATACAACATTATGGGAGGCTGCTTTAGGCGTTCTATTTTACGTGAAAAGCGTGATCCCATGAAATAACAAAAGGAATAACGTGCAACGGTGCGTAATTTTTATTATTCAAAAAAATTACCATGGATGTTTTTGAAAATTGTAAAGCTAAATTTAACAATAACAGTAAAGATGAGAGTTGTTTTTTGTCTTTACCACTTCATGCTTTGACTCAATGAAGGTTGACTTCCCGTTTCAGAGGTTAAGAAGACAGATAAATATTATTGCTCCAATTTACTATACAAAAGCTGGAATAGCTTATAAAACCTCCTTTATCTCCATATTAAAAAAAAGCCTCAAAAATGAAAACTTTGCAAGCAAAAATCTCATGTAATAAAATCATAATAGTAAAGGTGCATAGCTAATCAATTTTTTCAATTGCTTTGTTTTTTTTACGCCATTGTGAAGGTTGTAATTCAGCCACAATGATCCCAATCAGAATAAGCAAGCCACCTAATAATGCTAACGGGGATAAATGCTCTCCAGCCAAACGCCCAACAATACCAGCCCATACCGGTTCACCTGCGTAAATGAGTGTTGCACGTGTAGGGGAAATAGACTTTTGTGCCCAATTCATAGCCAATTGAATGATGGCACTCATTAATGCCAATCCGATGCCAATACTAAACCATACCCACGAAAATTCAGGAATGCTTTCACCCATTAAAGGCATACAAGAAAATGAAAAAAAACCACTAAAAAATAACTGAATAATGGTCACACGCCGACTATCAACCTTATTGGCAAAAATTCCGATGAGTATGACTTCTCCAGCAATCGCTAAAGCGCCTAACAAAGTCAAAATTTCGCCTTTTGAAAAATCAAAATTCCCCGGCTTTTGTCCTGAAACAAGAACAAGCCCAATAAAAGCGAAAACAATACCAACCCAACAAGCAAAACGGGGAGGTTTTTTAAAAACAATCCATTGCAAGATTGGAACCATCGGTACATAAAGCGCTGTAATAAAAGCCGACTGACTACTAATAATCGTTTGAAGTCCAGCTGCTTGAAAAGCATAACCTAAAAACATGGCTAAACCAATCGCCATCCCAGCGAAAACTTCATAAACCGTTATACCTTTTATAGAGCGCCAAAAAATTGCTCCACATATAAGAGATGCAACAATAAAACGAAATCCAACAAAAAACAGGGGACCACTATAGCGTACCGCAATATGAATGACTAAAAATGTAATACCCCACAATATTGTTGCAACAAATATTGCTAATTCTGGCTTACTTAATAAAGGATATTTAAGCTGTTTTATATTTGTCATGAAAGGCTTTCTCCTCCAATTTTCCGCACAATTTATGAAACAATAAGCGTTCCAACTCCCTGTTCGGTAAACAGTTCTAGTAAAACAGAATGAGGAGTTTTACCATTTAAAATGACAACACCTTCCACACCATTTTGAAGGGCTTTTATACAAGTCTCTACTTTTGGAATCATGCCTCCTGAAATTGTTCCATTTTTGATAAGTTTCTCTGCTTCAGAAACTGTCAATTCTTTTAAAAGTTGGCCCTGTTTATCCAAAACACCAGGAACATCAGTGAGAAATAAAAGGCGTTTAGCCTCTAATGCACCAGCAATAGCTCCAGCAAAAATATCAGCATTAATATTATAGGTTTTTCCATCGCGTCCTGGAGCCACAGGAGCAAGAACTGGTATCATTTCAGAACATGCTAAAAGATCCAGCAATGTGCGATCAACTTCAATAGGCTCACCAACAAATCCCAAATCTAAAACACGTTCAATATTCGAATCAGGATCAATGACAGTTTTATAAGCCTTTTCGGCAAAAACCATATTGCCGTCCTTGCCACATAATCCTATTGCCCATTCACCCTCTGCATTGATGAGAGCGACAATTTCTTTGTTTATGGAACCGGCCAAAACCATTTCAACGACTTCAACGATCCGCTCGTCGGTTACCCGTAAACCGTTTTCAAATCGTGATTCAATCCCCATTTTCATCAAAATTTCAGCAATTTGAGGTCCTCCACCATGAACAACAACAGGGTTAATCCCCGATTGCTTTAATAGAGCAATATCACGCGCGAATGCTCGCCCCAAGGCAGGATCACCCATAGCATGACCGCCATATTTTACCACAACCGTTTCATTTTCGTATTTTTGCATATATGGTAAAGCAGACGATAGAAATGCTGCTTGTTTTTCTAAAACATCTACAGCACCGTTTTTAGCATCATCCATTAATAGAGCCTCCTCATCACTTTTTACCATCTCTTAGTGGAATTTAGGAAAAGTAATAACGAAATGAAACAAGAAAACAACTTCCTCAAAAAATTGACAGCGAAAAATTAAACAAAACAGGCGTACAAAACGTTATTATTTTATGATTTTATGTATAAAATTGAAAAGCAAAGTTCTGAAAAAATTTTAAAGTTATGCCGTACATTCGACTCGTTAGTTTACGTTTATGGATACTTAACAATGAATAAGAATATATACAACCATTGATTTTGTAAGGTAAAAACAAAATTTTCTTATAATAATAAAATTAACAGATCACCAAGATAAGAAGTAGATTGACTTAGCACTGTAACCTTATCCAAGAAATTTTTAAGACTATCAAAAATGCCAAAAATAAAATTGGTTATGAGGAATTGATATTTTATTTCAAAAAGATGGATTGTCTAACAGCTTATTTAGCTACTTCTTGGTAGGCTACTACCCTATTTGACAGTTTTAGTACAGGGCTTTTAAAAAGGCATTTTGAGTAAAACAATAAATACAAAAAATGCTGAATGCATAAAGGCAGTTATCATGACACTGGAAATTAGTCACTCAATTGCGTTCTTCTTGTATGGATAAGCCCTTTTTAAAATATCATAGATACTCAAAAATAAGACTTATCCATAAAACTCGTGAAATGTAAAAAACTATCAGCGGCAGGCACTTACCCTAAATTAATCGTTTCTCTCTTTTCTTTTCAAGAAAAAAATGCTTTTCACAGATGATTAAGACTATAGAAAGCTTAATTAAAATAACCTTCCAAAAGTTTTTTCTAATCTATTCTGAGAACATTCACATATTTAACCAGAAATATTTTCAAAAAATTCTTTCATACGTGAAAAAAAGCCATGTGATTGCGGTGAGTTCTCATGATTTGAAAGTTTTTCAAATTTTTGCAATAGTTCACGTTGCTCTTGCGTTAATTTCTGTGGTGTCTCAATCGTGATATGGATGTAAAGGTCACCCCTTGCTTGCTGCCGACGCAACATGGGCATACCCTTGCCCTTAAGGCGGAACTGACGTCCATTTTGTGTCCCTTCTGGGATCTTAACACGCGCTTTAACACCATCAAGATCGGAAACTTCAAACTCTCCTCCTAAAGCAGCTGTTACCATTGAAATGGGAACGCGACAGTGAAGATCTGCTCCTTCTCGCTGAAAAAATTCATGCGGTTTAACGGAAAGAAAAATATAAAGATCACCATTGGGGCCACCACGAATACCAGCATCACCCTCACCAGAAAGGCGAATACGCGTTCCATCTTCAATACCAGCTGGAACATTCACGCTCAATGAACGTTTTTTCTCTATGCGTCGTGTCCCCTGACATTTTGGGCATGGATCTGTAATAGTTTCACCACGTCCATGACATGAAGGACATGTTCGCTCAATAGAAAAGAAACCTTGTGCAGCACGCACACGACCAGATCCATGACATGTTCCACAAACTTGCGGCTTAGAACCCTTTCTCGCTCCTGATCCTTCACAAACATCGCACGTAACGGAACTGGGAATAGTAATTTCTGCAGTTTTTCCTGAAAATACCTCTTCTAAGGTTATTTCCATATTATAACTCAGATCTGCACCACGTTCGCGACCATCACCACGCTTACGGTGCGCACCTCCCATAATTTCGCCAAAAAAATCTTCAAAAATATCAGCAAAGCCACCACCAGCAGCAAAACCTCCAAAGGGATTTGCTCCTCCTTGACTACCGCTATTTTCAAAGGCCGCATGACCAAATCGATCATAAGCAGCACGCTTTTGGGGATCTTTAAGGACTTCGTAGGCTTCGCCAATTTCTTTGAATTTTCGCTCTGCCTCTTTATCCCCGGCGTTGCGATCAGGATGATATTGCATTGCCAACTTACGAAAAGCAGATTTCAACTTTTTATCATCACATTCACGAGTCACGCCAAGAATTTCATAATAGTCAACCTTCATCATGTATTCCTGATAATTTCTCTGTCATCCATTTTTATGGATAAGATTGCTTTTAATTTATATTTTTAGCAACAAAGTTGCAACTCACTCAAATAATAAAGCCCAGCCTTATATTTCAAAGGCCGGGTTTATAAATTAATCAACACATATGCTGACACTATTTCTTCTTATCATTAACTTCTTCAAAATCAGCATCAACAACATCATCATTCTTTGCTTCTGTCTCAGTGTCAGCGCTCGCTGCTTGTGAAGCTTCATACATAGCCTGTCCAAGCTTCATACTGACTTCAGCTAATTTTTGCATCTTTGTTGTTACTTCTTCAGTATCACTGCCTTCAAGCGCAGATTTCAAATCAGATATTGCTGTTTCAATCTGTCCTTTTTCTTCAGCTGATACTTTATCGCCATATTCATTGAGTGACTTTTCAGTTGAATGAATAAGAGCTTCCGCTTGATTTCTAGCTTCAACACCTTCACGGCGTTTTTTATCCTCAGCTGCATGCTCTTCCGCATCCTGTACCATTTTTTCAATATCAGCATCACTTAAACCACCTGATGCCTGAATACGAATTTGATGCTCTTTACCAGTTCCCTTATCTTTGGCAGAAACATTAACAATACCATTCGCATCAATATCAAAAGTAACTTCAATTTGAGGTATACCACGTGGTGCTGGAGGAATACCAACAAGATCAAATTGAGCCAATAACTTATTATCGCTCGCCATTTCCCGTTCACCTTGGAAAACACGAATAGTCACAGCACTCTGGTTATCATCAGCTGTTGAAAAAACTTGAGATTTTTTCGTTGGGATAGTGGTATTGCGCTCAATGAGACGTGTAAAAACACCACCCAAGGTTTCGATCCCCAAGGATAAAGGTGTTACATCTAGAAGCAACACGTCTTTGACATCGCCTTGCAATACACCCCCTTGAATGGCAGCACCCATTGCAACAACTTCATCAGGATTAACGCCTTTGTGTGGATCCTTACCAAAGAAGCTTTGCACGACTTGCTGAATCTTGGGCATACGTGTCATACCACCCACTAAAACAACTTCGTCAATCTCACCGGCCTTTAATCCAGCATCTTTTAACGCAGCTTTACAAGGCTCGATGGTGCGCTGCACTAAATCGTCAACCAGAGATTCAAATTTTGCCCGAGTCAATTTCATTGTTAAGTGCTTGGGACCTGATTGATCTGCCGTGATAAATGGTAAATTGATTTCTGTTTGCTGTGACGAAGAAAGCTCAATTTTTGCTTTTTCTGCCGCTTCTTTTAAGCGCTGTAAAGCTAATTTATCATTTTTCAGATCAATTCCTTGCTCTTTTTTGAATTCATCTGCAAAATAACCAACCAAGCGCATGTCAAAGTCTTCACCCCCTAAAAACGTATCTCCATTGGTTGATTTAACTTCAAAAACGCCATCTCCAATTTCAAGTACTGAAATATCAAATGTACCACCACCAAGGTCGTAAACAGCAATTGTTTTTCCGTCTTTTTTATCCAAACCGTAAGCTAAAGCAGCAGCAGTCGGCTCATTAATAATCCGTAAAACTTCAAGTCCAGCAATTTTACCCGCATCTTTAGTCGCTTGACGTTGCGCATCATTAAAATAAGCAGGAACAGTAATAACCGCTTGTTCAACTTTTTCACCCAGATAAGATTCAGCTGTTTCCTTCATCTTTTGCAAAATCATAGCTGAAATTTGCGATGGAGAATATTTCTTACCCGCTTCTTCAACCCATGCATCACCATTGTCACCTTTAACAATTTTATAAGGCACAAGTGCTTTATCTTTTTCAACCATAGGATCATCAAAACGACGCCCTATCAAACGTTTAACTGCAAAAACTGTCCCTTCGGGATTTGTTACCGCCTGCCGTTTAGCAGGCTGTCCAACAAGCCGCTCTCCCCCATCAGTAAAGGCAACAACGGAAGGTGTTGTTCGTGCTCCTTCTGAGTTCTCGATAACCTTTGCGTTTTTGCCATCCATAACAGCCACACAAGAGTTCGTTGTCCCCAAATCAATACCAATTACTTTTGCCATATTATAATCTCCATTCAGCAAGCTACCTCAACCTTCATAAAGCATCTTTTTAAGACAGCTCCTCATAACACTCAAAGCCCATACATTGCTTCAAGCAACATAAAATAATAAAAAATTGCAAGTCGCAATAAGCCTTGCTGCCTCGTATATAAGAACAGGCTTTTATTGCTACAAGAGAATAATGAGAGAAACATCTCCAAAATAAAAAATTTATTTTAAAATAGGCGCTCTAATGACCCATAAATACCATATTTATGAGAAACTTGAGATCATAATATATTTTTCTTGCAATTCTCAATAAATATATCTTTCTATAAAAATTAAAAAAACAAAAGAGTGATTGCACTCTCGCTCTTGATCTTCTCATCATTAATAAAATGATACTCACGTAAAAGCTTTTTAAAAGGCGAATAATTTATATCACGAATATTATAAATTTTCCTTGGACTAAAATAGTCATCATATCTAATGCTCATATCAGTAGAGGTATTATCTATCGATCTCCTTTTAAAAATTCTCCTTTTAACGGTCTCATTGTTTACTGCTATTTGAAAGATGTGTTTTAAACTCACCTAAAGCATTTTTTCTTAACTGTATAATTTTGAACTTGAAAATATATTAAAAAGCCTCTGTATAAATGCTTTAAAATACCAAGAGCTGTCGTAATATTAAAATTGGTAAAGTGGTTGATGATTGCTCTGTGTTATATCTTTATTAAATAAAACAGTAGTGCATCATAGATTTTATACCATTTACAAACACTATTATGAGATGAACACGGAAGCGTTAAGAGGTGTGTTGTCATTGTAAACCTTATTATCTTCCTTTGAAATCCAAGAATTCTATGATTTTTATTCTCATATTCAAATCAATTTCATTTTAGCATTTCTTTCTTTTATTTTAAATAAAAGCTCTGCTAAAATAAAAAGTTATTCAAAGTGTGAATCTTATGAAGGAGGGTAAATCAATGATGACATCTATTATTAAGAAAATAACAAATCTTATCTTTAAGAATATAATACATACACAATATTCATACAAAAAGGTTATCATAAATATCGTGTGTGCTCTTCTTTTTGCTAGTGTAACCCTGCCAGCAGGTGCTCAGCAATATAAACTTGGCGACATAGAAATTCTCAATCCTTGGACACGCGAAACACCTAGAGGTATAAGAGTTGGTAGCGGTTATCTCTACATTATTAATCACAGCAATACCCCAGACCGTTTGGTTTCTATTTCCACAAACGGAGTAAAAACAACAGAGATACACTCTATGGCTGTCGTTAATGATATTATGAAAATGGAAAAAATGCACAATGGCATTGAAATTCCGGGAAATGGCGAAATCACGCTTAAGCCTGGCGGTGATCATATTATGTTTATGGGGCTTTCACAACCATTCAAGTTAGGTGATAAAATTAGCGCAAAATTGACATTTGAGAAAGCAGGAACGATTGATGTTGATTTCTCTGTAAACGCTATGAAAGCACCATCACCTTCTAAATCCTCTCCTAGCCACTAAGCTCCTTTTTTATAATGCACACTCTTAAAATGAAGAAGCGTGAAATTTTTGCACGCTTCTTCATTTTTTGTTTAATGCTATCAGCAAAAATTTCTCCCCTTTGATGAATTAACTATGATCAATTTCAGGAATACGTAAAACTTGTCCAGGATAAATTTTATCGGGAGATTTTAGCATTGGCTTATTGGCTTCAAAAATAAACGTGTTTTTATTACCTTGCCCTTTTCCATAAACCTCTTCAGCAATTTTCCAAAGATTATCACCAGATTTAACCTCATAAAAGCGAGAAGGTTTTCTAGGCGTTGTATCTATAACCTTTAATTGATCAACATCTACAGAAGAGATACCTTGTGAATTGCCAACAACCAGCAGTGCTTTTTCAAGTGTTTCCCTGTCTGGAACTTCACCGCTTAAAATAGCTTTACCGTCTTCAACTTGAATATTTACTTTTTCTGTACCAAGTTGAAAATGATCAAATGCTGTCTTAAAATCTTTTTCTTTTGGTTCATGGTCCCCAATACCTAACTTTTCCCCTACAGTTTTAATAAAATTAAAAAATCCCATTACAACCTCCTTTCGTGTAGCAGAAACAAATTTTTGTGCATATATTGCCACATTCTTTTCTTTGCTCTTAAAACACATAGGCAGATTTTCTAAACTTCAACAATCAAAACTATACCTGTTCAATTATGGGACAAATACAATAATAAACTTTGTAATAAACCTTGATAAAAAAAGCCTTTATGAAAATTTTCTCTCAAACGAAGGGATCTTAATAGACGTAGAAACATTATAAATTATGAAAGCAAAACAAGATTTTACAGTAATGACAAAAGGTTTTTTACTTTGCTACAATTTGTATCATATTTGTTTTGCAAAAAAAATATGAACTCCCATATAAATAAGTGTGGGTAATTTGCTACCACAGCAATAGAAAGGTCTAAGAAACCATGAAAGATACACCAACAATCACACAAACAATTGTACTTGTTGATGATGATCGCAATATTTTGACATCTTTATCTTTTGCGCTTGAGACAGAAGGATATCGGGTTGAAAGCTATACAGATGGGGCATCTGCACTCAAAGGCCTCACACTTCACCCTCCACACTTAGCTATTTTTGATATTAAAATGCCCCGAATGGATGGGATGGAACTCTTGCGTCGTTTACGTCAAAAATCTGATCTTCCAGTTATTTTTCTTACCTCTAAAGATGATGAAATTGATGAATTATTTGGTCTCAAAATGGGAGCTGATGATTTTATTACTAAACCTTTCTCCCAACGTCTTCTCATTGAACGCGTGAAAGCTATTTTGCGCCGTTCTAATGCACGTAACCAACCACTTTCTACAGGAACTTCTTCCACCTCTTCTCTCAAACGTGGAGATCTTGTGATGGATCAAGAACGCCACACCTGTACATGGAAAGATAAACCTGTTATTTTAACCGTTACGGAGTTTTTGATTCTGCAAACCTTAGCACAAAGACCAGGAGTTGTAAAAAGTCGTGATGCTTTAATGGATGCTGCCTATAGTGATCAAGTATACGTAGATGATCGCACCATTGATAGTCACATTAAACGTCTGCGTAAAAAGTTTAAACAAGTGGATGATGATTTTGCAATGATTGAAACACTTTATGGTGTAGGTTATCGTTTCCACGAGGTATAAAACTACTTTGTCGCAAAAATTTGAACGGCAATCAAATCGATGACAGACAATTCTCAACTGGAAACTTTACAAAAAACAACTGTTAATGGTACATCCTCAACGCCATTTCTTATGTTTGCCCGTTTGCATCTCCGAACACAACGTCTCTTTAGACAATTGCTTTTTTCCAGCCTCACACGTCGCATTGTTATATTAAACATTGCTGCCCTTGCCATTTTAGTTACAGGCATTTTATACCTTAACCAATTTCGCGATGGTTTAATTGAAGCAAAAATTAAAAGTTTATGTACCCAAGGAAAAATTATTGCTGGGGCTATTGCTGCTTCTGCAACAGTAGATACAAATTCTATCCTCATTGATCCCCAAAAACTCTTAGAGTTACAAACTGGTGAAAGCGTTACACCCGCCCCTCAATCAACCGATTCTTGGGATTTCCCTATTAACCCTGAGCAAGTTGCCCCTCTTTTACGACGTCTCATCACACCTAAAACGACAAGAGCACGTATCTATGATCGTGATGCTACTCTCCTTCTTGATTCGCGCGTTCTTTATTCTAGTGGAGAAGTTTTCAGTTATGATTTACCCCCACTTAAAACAGAACAAAGCATGTGGGATCGCCTTACTTCATGGTATTCAAGTACATTTTATGGCAAAGGTATTGCTCTTGACAGAGAACAAACAAAAACCAGTGGTATTGCTTATCCAGAAGTGTACCGCGCATTAAACGGATCTCTTGCTACGGCTAAAAGACGCAATAGACAAGGTCAATTAATTGTTTCTGTTGCCGTTCCTGTTCAACGCTATCGCGCAGTGGTTGGAGCTCTTCTTCTTTCAACTACTGGTTCTGATATTGATAACATTGTAAAAGGTGAAAGGCTGGTTATCTTTAAAGTTTTTGCCGTTGTAGGCAGCGTACTTTTGGTTCTTTCTCTCTTTTTGGCCCATACGATTGCCCATCCATTAAGTAAATTATCTGCCTCGGCTAATCGAGTGCGTAATGGCAATAATCAGCGTGTAGAAATTCCTGATTTTTCAATGCGTGAAGATGAAATTGGTCACCTTTCGACCTCTATTCGTGATATGACTAATGCCCTTTATATGCGTATTGAAGCCATTGAACGCTTTGCTGCTGATGTAAGCCACGAATTAAAAAATCCTCTCACCTCCCTACGCAGTGCTGTTGAAACGCTCCCCCTAGCTAAAAATGAAGAAGCACAAGAGAAGTTGCTTGAAATTATTCAACATGATGTGCGCCGTCTTGATCGGTTGATTACAGATATTTCTGATGCATCGCGGCTCGATGCAGAGCTTGCACGAGAAACCGCAGAGATTGTTGATATGACACCGCTTTTGGAAAGTCTTGTTCATGCTGTTCAGGAAGTGTATCGTAATACGCAAACCATTGATATAAGCCTTAATATTGTCCCACGTCCTCATGGAAAAGCCTATCTTGTATTGGGACATGAACTCCGTTTAGGGCAAGTGATTTCAAACCTTCTTGAAAATGCACGTTCTTTTATTCCTCGGAATCGTGGCAAAATTTGCATTACTATGAAAAGTCATGCTTCAACCCTTATTTTAACCATTGAAGATAATGGCCCAGGTATTCGTTCAGAAAATATTGAACGCATTTTTGAGCGTTTTTATACAGATCGACCAAACGAAGATGCTTTTGGACAAAACTCTGGTCTTGGCCTTTCTATTAGTCGGCAAATCATCGAGGCTCATAATGGGACAATTACAGCCGAAAATATTATTGATCCTACACTTGGAAAGTGTAAAACTGGTGCACGTTTTATTATTATGCTTCCCCTCGCTAAATAAATCTTTTATCCAAAGTAAAAGACATGAAAACAAAATGTGAAATACTCCACGCAAATTGCCTTCAATTAGGCGGCAAGGGGCTGTTAATTATAGGTCCATCGGGATCAGGAAAATCAACCCTTACCCTTTCTTTGCTCGACCGTGCTGAGTGGTCAAAACGTGAAGCGAAGCTTATTAGTGATGATTATACAATGTTGCGTGCGGAAAATGGAAAGCTTCACGGATACACTCCTGATAATTTAGAGGGCGGTATCGAGATTCGTGGCGTTGGTCTTTATATGATAGAATTTGAAAAGCACACAACTATCGATTGTGTTATTTTTCTCGGTCCAGAATATGAACGTTTTTCCACAAATAAAACTTTCCAATTTGAAGATTTGCACATTCCTCTTTTAAAACTTCCCTCTCTTCGTGAAGCCGATTGTACAGCCATTTGTCAAGCTATTGAAGCATTTTTGTTTAGAAAAATATGGCAAAAATCTGTCTAATTTTTTTCTAAAGATAAAAAAATCACAATTTTTGCCTTTTTTTTGCAAATTTTTCTTGGCAGCAAGACAAAGCCTTGTAAAATGTGTTTCCCACCAATATGGTCGGATCTTATTAGTTAACAGGAGTTTGCGTAAATGATTGGACTCGTGCTTGTAACGCACGGTGAGCTGGCTGTCGAATTTTTACATGCCGTGGAACATGTTGTTGGTGTACAAGAAAAGTTCGCAACAATATGCGTTTATCCCGATGACGATATAGATCAGCGCCGAGGTGATGTTATAGCCGCAGTAACCGATACAGATACGGATCATGGCGTAATCATATTAACAGATGTGTTCGGTGGAACACCATCGAATATAGCTATTCCTGCTATTGAAAAAGGACGCGTTGAAATGATTGCGGGTGTTAATTTGCCCATGCTTATTAAACTGATTTCTATTCGCAAATGTCCTGATATTTCATTATCAGACGCGTTAAGAATAGCACAAGAAGCAGGGCGTAAATATATTAATGTACCAAGTATGATTTTATAGCGGATAATAAAATACCAATGTTTTCCAAAGATACCCTCCCATGTATAAGTCGTCATTTCAATATCTGTAATAAACGTGGCTTGCATGCACGTGCTTCTGCAAAATTTGTACAAACTGTTGACAATTTTAATGTTACTGTTGAAGTTGAAAAGGATGGAAAAATCGTTGGTGGATCATCAATTATGGGACTTATGATGCTAGCGGCTTCATCCGGTTGCAACCTCACCATTCGTGTTTCAGGACCAGAAGCAACAGATGCTCTTAATGCTCTTGAAAAGCTTATCAACAACAACTTTGGAGAGGAAAACTAGCGCTTTCTCACCATAAATAAGGATGATGATTCTTAGAAAATAGGAACTTTCCATCATTATTTTGAATTTTAATTTCTCTTCCCACTTTTATACCAATATTCATATCCATTATGGATTGGCATAATTATCATAAATGTAAAAGCTTATAGTAATTTTATTATACTGGAGTTTTTCCTTCCTTTCCTAACATTATTTGATCAATTTGAATAGTTTTGCGTATTACGGCTATTACCCGACTTAACCGTATAATTAAATCTTTACAGAAAAAGAGAACTCTTCACCTTGTATTAGAATATGCTTTATTTTAGGCTAAAGATAGATGTCAAAATAATTTCGCACATCAAAAATCTATCAACTTTTCTTATTTTCTGCTCACTTTGTAGTCTTTATAATACATAAGTAATCTTCCATATAATACATAAGTAATCTTCCATTGCACATCATTGTGATACAGCTCATGAAAACGCAATTCTTATCGATATCATAACCATTTTTTAAAACGAATAAGCTTTGTACGCTCATAATTATAGTAAGCATTTTTTAGACATTCTTTTTCAATACTATTGCCTTATTTTCTATGGTACATGCCTCGCCCTTATTATCTATATTGTGCTTGGAATAGCATCTTTCATTATAAGGAGATAATATTATGGGTCGTCTATTTAGTGCCCTTCAGATTCCTCAACAAACAACACAACAACTTGTATCGTTGCAAAATGGCTTACCAAAAGCGCAATGGATCAACCCGCAAAATTTTCACGTCACCTTATCTTTTTTCGGTGAAGTTGAAAGTGCTACCGCAGATGCACTTATGCACGCCTTTGATACAATAAAGCTCTCTCCTTTTATGCTACAAATAGATGGTTTTGAAGTTTTTGGTTCAGAAAATGCTCCCCATTCTCTTGTAGTTCGCATTGAACCTTGTGAAAAGCTTAATCTTTTACATGAAAAGATGCAATATATCCGGAATAAATTAGAGTTAAAGCCTGATGAAAGACAATTTATTCCGCATATTACTCTTGCACGAATATTTGATATCAATCTTGAAGATCTTTCTTCTTATCTATCTTTTCAAGATGATTTTTTTATCCCTCCTTTTGAGGTCGATCACTTTGTTTTATTTTCATCGTCATCTCCCTCAAGCGAGTCCGTGTATCTTGTAAAAGGAAGTTGGGCGCTTCAAAGATAAAAGGGTGTTTATAACACCCTTTAAAAACTCTTTGAGAAAAGACCTCATATATGTGTAATTGCAGGGAATACTGCATTTTATGTTGGAGATTTATTATTGATGTATTTTAAGCAGAATCAGCTTCACCAGAAGCTTCTTTTGCTCCTCCTTTAGCTACACCCACTATAGCTGGACGTAACACCCTTTCCCCGATAATATAACCTGCCTGAACAACTTGTTGAACAGTGTTATCTGGAACATCGGCATTAGGAATTTCAAACATCGCTTGATGAAAATGAGGATCAAATTTTTGTCCCTCTGGATGAATTTTCTGCACCCCATGACGTTCTAATGCTGCCATCATGGCACGTTCAGTCATTTCAACGCCTTCTGCCAATGATTTCAAACCAGCATCACTCTCCTTTGCCCCTTCTGGAATGGCTTCCAAAGCACGATTGAGATTGTCAGAAACCGATAACATATCCCGTGCAAAATTAGCAATGGAATAAGCCTTTGCATCCGCCACATCTCGCATAGTACGGCGTCGAAGATTTTCCATATCTGCAACAAGACGTAAAAGCTGATCTTTCAGTTCTTTATTTTCATCCTGCAAAGACGCTAAAAGATCACTAACCTCATTGCTTTCTTTTTCAACGTCTTCGTGTTCCTCTGTTTTTTGTGTTTTTAAAAATTCATCGGCTGCCTGTTTAAGTGTATTACGATCAGCTGGATTTTTTAAATCACAATTTTCAAATGAAGAGTCAGTAAATTTGTTTTTTTCATCAGACATAAAAATTTTATTCCTTCATAAGATTCGTTATTCTCGATATCGAAATTCTACAGACAAAAATCAAGGGGTATCGATGTATATAATACAATGAGCTTCTATAGTACAAATACTTACCTGCATCGTTTTAACGCAATAACTGTGACACAAGTTGAGCTGTATAATCAACCATGGGCACAATCCTTGCATAATTAAGCCGTGTAGGACCAATAACGCCCAAAGCACCAATGACTCTTTGTTGTGAATCACGATAAGGTGCTACAACTAAAGAAGAACCAGAAAGTGAAAATAACTTATTTTCTGAACCAATAAAAATTCGAACCCCAGAACCTTCATCCGTTAAATCGAGAAGCTGTGCCATACTCTCACGCGTTTCAAGATCATCAAACAAATGGCGTAACCGTTCTAAATCTTCTTCTGCTTTCACATCTTCAAGTAAATTGCTACGCCCGCGAACAATGAGGTGTATTTTATGATCAGCACCTTCTCCTCCCCAAAGAGCTAATCCCGTTTCAACAAGATGATGCGATAAATCATCAAGCGCAGCCCGTGTTTCTGCGCATAAGCGGGCAATTTCCCCTTTAGCTTCACTCAATGTACGTCCTTGGATATGGGCATTGAGAAAATTCGTTGCTTCCGTCAATTGTGCATGGGTAACCCCTTCTGGCAAATGAACAATACGATTTTCAACTTCACCTTGTTGAGTCACCAAAACGGCAAGAGCGTGCTCCCTATCAAGGCGCACAAATTCAATATGTTTCAATGTTCCTTCTTGTTTTGTTGCTAAAACAAGCCCTGCCCCACGTGAAAGATCTGAAAGAACTCGGCTTGCTTGAACAAGAAAATGTTCAACCGATTGTGCATGACCTGCCTCTTTGACTTGCATTTCAATATTTTCTCGCTCTTCGTTTGGCAAATCACCCGCTTCCATAAATGCATCTACAAAAAAGCGTAAACCTGATTGTGTCGGCATTCGACCCGCAGAAACATGTGGTGCATAAATCAAACCGAGATGTTCAAGATCACTCATCACATTGCGAATCGTCGCAGGTGATAATGTCTGTCGTAAAAGCCGCGAAAGATTGCGTGACCCTACAGGTTCACCATCATTAAGATAAGCTTCAACAATATGGCGAAAAATATCACGCGAACGTTCATCAAGATATTTTAGTTCATTATCAATAGTTTTGTGCTTCATCACAATTGTTTCACTACTTTTAAAATCCTCATCTCTTATATAAGTTTTGCCAAGGTTTGGTCAAATAGTCTAAAGTAGTATAGAACATATTATCCTATTGAACCGTAAAATTCTAGCTTTCAGAGTGATGATTGATACATTACGCAAGAGGTATTTTTTGTTAGAGTGTGTGAAAAATATTTAAGATTAAGAGTTGATCTACAAAGTAGTCTACTGTAGAGACTTGCCAAGAGAATCTGGATTGTTTAAAAGCCGTTGTAAATAAAAAATTTCACCCTTTAGAGCAAGCCGGAAATTGGAAATTTACCATAAAAATGCTATTATAAAAAAGACATGTCCTTCATATCTTTGCAAGGTTATCTTTATACAAGATAAAAAATTTTATTGGAATAAAATATCATAAAACGTGTAAAATAATCATATCATGTAAAATTAAGCAGAATGTGTGTATATGAGTATTTAAGCTGGTTTTTAGCACAAAAATAGTTCCCCTTTCATTTTTGGAGAAATCTATATGAGAAGCATAGCAGATAAAAAACTTGTCATTGCTACACATAACACCGGCAAATTGCATGAAATCACTACTTTAATTACGCCTTTCGGTTTAATAATACAATCGGCAAAAGAACTGGGCTTGCCAGAACCAAAAGAAACGGGAAAAACATTTGAAGAAAATGCTTATATTAAGGCTTTTTCAGCAGCGAAAAAGACAGGACTTCCTGCCCTTTCTGATGATTCAGGCTTAGAGGTAGATGCATTGGAGGGTGCGCCAGGCGTTTATACCGCTGATTGGGCAATTCAAGCCGATGGCACACGTAATTTTCCAAAAGCTATGAAAAAAATAGAAAATGAACTCCAAAAAGTCGGAGCGCAAGAAAAAAGCCAACGAAAATGCCGTTTTATATCCGTCATTTGCATTGCATGGCCTGATGCTCATGCAGATTACTTCCGCGGATGCGTTGAAGGAACATTCATTTGGCCTCCACGGGGAGACAAAGGCTTTGGTTTTGATCCTATTTTTTTACCAGATGGATATGAAAATACCTTTGGAGAAATGTCAACAGAGCAAAAACACAACTGGAAATGTAATGATATTCCCCCTCTTTCACATCGCGCACGTGCTTTCAAACTTTTGGCAGAAAACCTTTTAGCATTCTCATGAATGAACCTTTTGGCATTTACATTCATTGGCCCTTTTGTGCAGCTAAATGTCCTTATTGTGACTTTAATTCGCATGTTCGCATCCATGGTGTTGATCAACCACGTTTTGTCACCGCCTTTAAGCGCGAAATAGAAACGCAATACCACAAAATAGGCCCACGCCATATTACAAGTATTTTTATTGGTGGAGGAACTCCTTCTCTTATGGAGCCGCAAACTGTCGATGCCCTATTGCAAACACTTGCAAAAAAATGGGTAGTTGATGATAAAGTTGAAATTACATTAGAAGCTAATCCATCCAGTGTGGAGGCAGAACGCTTTCGTGGATACCGTGCGGCAGGTGTTAATCGCTTATCTCTAGGAATACAAGCGCTCAATGATAAAGCATTGCGCAAACTTGGCCGACTCCATAATGTGGAACAAGCTCTTTGTGCCATTGATTTAGCACGGCAAATTTTTCCACGTTTATCCTTTGATCTCATTTATGCCCGCCCCAAACAAACCCTTGAACAATGGAAATCTGAACTCGTACAAGCAATTGATTTGGCAGCGGACCATCTTTCTCTTTATCAATTGACAATCGAAGAAGGAACTGCCTTTAAACGACTTCATGATGCAGGAAGACTTATCCTTCCCCCATCAGAGCTAGCAGCAGATCTGTATAATCTTACCCAAGAAATAACAGCACTGCATGGACTTCCTGCCTATGAAATCTCAAACCATGCAATACCCGGTGCTGAATCAGCACACAATCTTCTTTACTGGCGTTATCACCAATATGCAGGCTTTGGTCCAGGAGCACATGGACGTTTCATTGAGCACGCACCGAATCATTCCTCTGCCTGTTCAAAAACATTGTCATCACACCTTGAAAACCGCGAACGTTATGTCACAATAAATGAAAAGCATCCCGAACAGTGGCTTAATTTGGTAGAAACAACAGGACATGGCTGTATTGAAACGGAACATTTAACCACTGAACAACAGGCAAATGAAATGCTCCTTATGGGATTACGCCTTAGCGAAGGCTTAGAACTTATACGCTATGAAACCTTAAGCCCTAAACGCATCCCAATGGAAAAACTGATCGATTTACAACACCAAGAATTGATAGAAATGGTGGATAACCAACGCTTAAAAGCGACAACCAAAGGACGTATTGTTCTTGATCACATCATCAGCCAACTCGCAAACTAAAGTTTTTATAACAACATACTTATTTTAATCATAATCATCATTTTTCATAGAAAAGGCGAGATTAGAGTATCGTGAGATACTCTCATTTCAAAACTATTTACAGTAAATTAGTTACCACCATTTGCTTACACCTTAAAAGTAGAGAAGTGTATGGATAAAAGCTATAAAAAGAAGTAAAAAGAACTCTTATGAACACTCTTAAGTGCTAAAAGCTATCGCAATATTTTGAGCTAGAAAGTGTGTGGTGGTCTAACTTTTTTTCATAAACGTAAAGATAGTGAAGCACTGTAGACTTTATACACTTCACGGAAAATTTTATATTACACTATTCATAAGCATCGTAGTGGCACGAATGTGACAAACATTGAGAAAATTTCTTTAAAACAAGTATGTGAATGCATAATACGATAATATATTGTTCTTTATGAAATCGTGGCACCATTTAAAGAACCAGAGAAATGAGCATGAAACCATGTATCAATCTCTAATTATTTAAAAAGATATTACTCTAGATAAGTTTGAAAACCGTAAAACCGAATAAAAAAGGAGAGTAAAAAAGCACACTGATTTTCACCTTTATATTTTCCCTCAATCAGGTTGTGGTTGTATGTCTGTTTCAGAGATTACAAAAAATAGATATACACAATACTTTTATCCTATTCTGGCATATAAAAGCTGTTGTCGCAAAAAATACTGAACCAATATTTATTTGAGATACGCGGCTGTATGATCGGTATTGATTTATAGATCACAGCAAAATCATGAGCTTTATTAAACAAATAATGCACTCAAATGGCAAATATACCAGATATGAATCGAAATTGCTTTGTTAGCGAGCGAAACGATATTAATCCCATATGATCTTACTTGTATGCGTACATGCTTATGAGTATCTGTACGCGTCCTTTAAGGTTATTTTATTAAAAAATTGAGAATAATACTAGGACAATCCTTGGCTAAAGAAGTCAACGTGCTGCTACAAAAGAATTTCTGTGTATCTTTATCATAACCAATATTAAAGCTGATTAAATAAGCTCACCTTCTATCTCGTAATGACTTTGTAATGGAAGTTTTTAGGGACAAAAAAGAAGGGGAAAATATATGAAATAAAACAAACTTAAAGCGCATTTATATGGGCTTTACTCTAAGAGAGGCTAATTGAAACAAGAAGTACCTTTTATGAGAGTGCAGAAACTATATGAAGACATGAGCTGTGAATGAGCGCATTTATGTTGTACGAACTTTTTACAATAGCAGCATGTTTTTGTATGTCTTTATGGCTTCAACCTGTCATCACACAATTGTGATATAATATTCATTGTTTTCCCTATATGATTGCGCGTTGACTTCCTTTCTACACTTAAAGAACGAATATTTTTAATCCAATATGGTCTGTAAACAGTTCTGCTTCTTAAAGCAGGTCCCTCTTGGCTTTCCAGTTATGTAATTCACTTAACTAAAGACTCTACAGACAAAAATCACAACTTAAGAATATTCATCACTTATTCTAAACCCACTTAATATATTAAGTCTTACGCATTTCATATTACCACACCTCAAATGGCAATATCTTATGGCACAACAAGATAAAGGTATTTTTGAACCAGCAATCATTTCTTCATGCAAAAAAATCAACAATAAAACGCTCATAAATAGTAGTGAGCGTTTCCATTGCATCAAGGGCTACACACTCATCTACCATATGCATCGTTTGCCCTGGTAAGCCAAATTCAACCACTGGGCAATAATCCTTAATAAATCGCGCATCTGAAGTACCACCAGAAGTGGAACATTCTGGTATATTCCCTGTTACACTTTTAATAGCATTGGATAAAGTTTGAATGAGTTTATCATTTTTGGTCAAAAAAACATCCCCTAAACTTGGAATCCATTCAAGCTGATAAGAGGGAGATTTATCATCATTGTTTTTTGATTGCACCAAAGAAAGACGCTTTTTAATTTCCTCCATCAGTGTTTCTTTTGTCCAAAGATCATTGTAGCGTATATTAAAATGAACTGTTGTCTGCGCTGGGATAACATTGACCGCTAAATTACCGGTATCGATGCTTGTTAGCTCTAAGTTACTGGGTTGAAAATCCTCTGTCCCTTTATCTAAAGCAGTTTGTGTCAATGCTTGAATAAGCTTACTTGCTAAAGGCAAGGGATTAGCAGCCCGCTCTGGAAAAGCAACATGACCTTGGCGACCTCTCACGGTAATGATACCAGAAATCGATCCGCGGCGACCAATTTTGATGACATCCCCAACAGTTTTTACACTTGTTGGTTCCCCTACAAGAGCTGCAGTCCATTTTTCGCCTTTTTTTTCTGCCCATTTGAGAAGTTTGACGGTACCATTAACAGCAGGTCCCTCTTCATCACCGGTAATCAAAAAACTTACCATTCCTTTAATAGACCGTTTCTCAAGAACTCGCGCTAGCGCCGCAATAAAACAAGCGATTCCGCCCTTCATATCAACAGCACCCCGCCCATATAATTTCCCCTGATCTATGACAGCTTCAAAAGGTGAATAGGTCCATTCATCCAATGCGCCTGGTGGTACGACATCTGTATGACCTGCAAACATAAGATGGGGTCCTTCATTTCCCATTTTTGCATAAAGATTTTCAACATTATCTGTATTTTTATCCGTAAAAATAGGGCGCTCAACATGAAATCCCATTTTTTTCAAAAATTGTTCCAAAGTTGATAAAGCCCCTGCTTCATGAGGTGTAACAGAAGGACAACGGATAAGTCTCTGTAATAGCTGAAGCGGATCTGTAAGAACAGGCATAAGCTCCCCTTCCCATTTTTTATAAGTCATCGGAACTTAAAGTTTTTACGCTGAATTACAAAAAAGATAAAGAAAAAACATTGAAGACACTCAGCAAACCAAGCAGGGGAGAACAATCGTGCTGAGAGCTTCAATGGCTTCCTCATTATGCATGAGCAAGTACACACACAACAAAACACTCAACAAAAAGTTCCGTTAAATATTGCCTTCATTGGAAAGTTTTTTACGCCTTTAAATTATATGAATCAAAATTAATTGCTTGCAATCTATGAGCATTTTCCTTCAACCAAGCACGATACGTTTTACTATCAGGACACAGTTCTTCACAAAGAGCCCAAAATCTTGGACCGTGATTCATTTCAACAAGATGAGCAACCTCATGAGCAACAACATATTCCACAACTTCTTTTGGTGCCATAACAAGGCGCCAAGAAAAAGAAAGACGCTTATCTATTGAACAAGACCCCCAACGACTTCTCGTATCTTTATAACAAATTGATTTGACTTTACGCTCTACTTTATGGGCATAATGTGCCACCAAAGGTGTTATAACACGTGCTGCTTGTTTTTTCAAAACGTCAGCAATGCGTCTTGGGAGGTATTCTAATTGACCATAAACGATAATTTGAGGTTCTTGTTCTGCATCTCCTGCAATAATTTCCGTCACCCCACGTCCTTCTCTATGCTTTATGGAATGGCAAACACCCAATAAAGGAATCGTTGCCCCCTCTTTGAGATAAGCATTTTCATGAGATATTTGTACACGAGCAAGACGTGCCTCAATCCAAGACCGATGCTTTTCAATAAAACTTTGAATCATACAGAGACTTATCGCTGGTGGTGTTGTTACACAAATCCTCTGTCCGCTCGCATCAATACGTAAGGTAAGACGGCGTGCGCACTTATTTTCCCGCACCTGTACAGGTACAGAGCGATCAGAAAAAATAAAATGCTGTTTAGAAATGCTCATACATTATATCTTCATCATCAATGAATTTGACCCTTCTCCCGCATTAATCCGGTCAATCAATGACCTCAATACCGTTTCGAGGCAATCCAAATCTTGCGGACGAGAAAAGCGATGATCAGCATCACGAACGAGTGTCAATGTTACATCATGGAGAGGCAAATGATCAAGTAAAGTCATAGTATGCTGATAGGGTATCTCCACATCTTCCATCCCTTGTAGAATATGGATTGGACATCCAACATCTATACATCCCTTCATAACGCAGTTGTCTCTGCCATCTTCAATAAATACTTTTGTAAAGGGAACCGGCTCCGTATAACTAATCGCAGATCGTTCAATATGATCTGTTTCTTCTAAAATTTTCCACCCCTTTCGACCCAACCCTGATTCTATCAATGTTTGTGTAAAATCAGGAGCTGGCGCAATCAAGACCATGCCAGCAAGCTTCTTATTTTTCTGTGCTAGCATCATAGCAAGCTTGAGCGCAATCCACCCACCCATAGAGGTGCCAATCAAAATTTGTGGACCCTCACAATAAGTTTCAAAAACCGCTAAACTTTCTTTAACCCAGCGTGAAATCGTTCCTTGAAAAAAATCACCACCTGATTCTCCATGTCCAGAGTAATCAAAACGTAAACAAGACAAATCATTCTTCTGAGCAAAACTATCAACCAACATCGCCTTATCCCCTGACATATCGGATAGATAGCCATGAAGCCAAACCAAACCTGGAGATTGGCGCCCTTTGCGATAGCGTACTGCAAGTGCAGTGTTCTCAAACGAAAAAAACTGACAAGGAATATTTTGATCCATAATTCTTTATCCTCCATAAAACAATTTCTTTAAATTAAGAAAAAAACTTTTATAATCTAAATCATTCCAAAAAGTAATAAATCAAATAATGAAAAAGGCGCGAATTATAGTTGTTTTTAGGCGCATAATTGTATATTAAATTAACTGTAGTTGAATCAAAATTAAGGAGCATAAACCATTCGTAAACCGTTTAAAATGACACCTACCCAAAAAGACGGACCACGTTCAAATCAGGATATCCGAGTACCTCATGTTCAGCTTATCAATGATGAGGGACAACATCAGGGGGTTGTTGCGATACAAGAAGCTCTTGCTATGGCTGCAGATGCAGGGCTTGATTTGGTTGAAATTGTACCAAATGCGGAGCCACCCGTATGTAAAATCATCGATTTGGGCAAATTAAAGTATCAAACCCAAAAAAAAGCTGCTGAAACACGTAAGAAGCAAAAAGTCATCGAAATCAAAGAGATTAAGATGCGCCCAAATGTTGATGTCCATGATTATGGAGTCAAACTCAAGGCTGTTCATCGCTTTATTGATCACGGTGATAAAGTAAAAATTACTTTGCGTTTTCGTGGTCGTGAGATGGCTCACCAAGATCTTGGATTAAAGCTTCTTCAGCGTGTGAAAGAAGATACAAGTGAAATTGCCAAAATCGAATTGGAGCCAAAACTTGAAGGCCGGCAAATGATGATGGTGATAGCACCTAAATAGTTTTGCATTGGAATAATATTTGCATGCAACTCATCAGCGTGCAACTCACCAAAATGATGCGTATAGTATTATTTAGAAGCACCACATGGAGTTTTTGTGGTGCTTTTAAGGTTTTATAAATGTGTATAAATCCTTTTAAGAGTTTAATAATGCTTTATCGATTTATAAGAAGAATTCATTATTTTGCATATTAAATGAGAAAGCTCAAACATCGTAAGGTCTTCTTATTTCAAGCTCTCTTATCATGCAATGCGGCAAAATTGTTTGCTTACACATCACAAACGGAGATGATACATAAAAAATTATTAAAAAAGCAGAAATGTTTTTTGTGAGCTATTTCAAGTGCCAAAGGCTATCACAATATGGAAATTGGTAAATACGATGGTGAAATTCGCCGTTGCCTTTTATTGAAAATTAAAAATAATGATGAACAACGAATTTTCGTTATACCTTTCACAGAAACTTTGCACTACATTTTTCACTCTCGCCGTCGTGAAATTGATATGATGAACCTTGAAAGAAAAGGCTATTTTTGTAAAAAAGATTAAGAGGCTTTTTAATTAAGAATGTTTCAATCTTGCATAAAATAATGAGAGAATATGGAAGCACTTCATGGCTAAAAAACAAATTTCCTCTTTTGATAAACATCTTATTATCCGCCTTTTGCGAGAAAATTTTCGTAAACATATGCGTTGGTACAGTGCAGCTATTTTCTCAATGATCATCATTTCTTGTACCACGGCAACCAGTGCATGGATTATGCGTGATGTTGTTAATCAGATTATTGATGCACAAAATTTTCCTATGATTGTTTTGATTTCTAGCTTCATTGCTTTTATCTTTATTCTCAAAGGAGTCGCAACTTTTTCCCAAACTTATTTTCTAAATAAAGCAGGCAATAGTATCATTGCTGAACAACAGCGTAAAATTTTTGCACGACTTATGGAACAAGGAGTTTCTTTTTATCATAATAACACTTCATCTGATCTTCTTGTTCGTGTAACTCATAATGCGACAGCTGTACGTAATATAATTGATACTATTATCACAACTTTTGTACGTGATTTGCTTTCCGTTAGTGGTCTGTTGCTTGTCATGTTCATTCAAAACTTTGTGTTAATCTCCATTACTTTAATCGTAGGACCACTAGCTTTTTTAGGCGTTCGAATGGCTTTAAAACGCGTTCGCCGCCTGATGGAAAAAGAGCTCCTTTCACTTGGTGAAATTATCAAAATCGTACAGGAAACGGCTGTTGGTATTCGAATCATAAAGGCCTTTTCACTAGAAGAAGTCATGAAAAAACGAATGGACAAAGCCATTTGTGATGTTGAAAAACAAACAAACAATATTGCAACACTCGAAGCTATTACCAATCCGATTATGGAAACACTCACGGGTGTTGCCATTGCAGGTATTATTTGTTTCTCCGGTTATCTTGCAACCCAACGCGCAGGTGTTCAAGGTGAATTTATGTCCTTTATTGTTGCTTTACTTTTAGCGTATGAACCCGCAAAAAGGCTAGCAAATGTACGTGTCAAAATTGAATCTGGCTTGGTCAATATCCGTACGATGTTTGAAATACTCGATTGTCCCCTTACAGTTATAGAACATAAAGAAGCTAAAGATCTGAGTAAAACGCAGGGAACTATTCGTTTCGAACATGTTTCTTTTGCATACACTAATAACAAAATGATATTGAAAGATATCAACCTAGAAATAGAAGCCGGAAAAATGACAGCATTGGTGGGACCATCCGGTTCGGGAAAGTCAACCCTTATCAACCTTATTATGCGCCTCTATGACCCCACAAAAGGACGCATATTGATTAATGATCAAGATATTCGCTACACAACATTTCGCTCTCTGAGAAACCTGATGGCCTATGTAGGACAGGATACTTTTCTCTTTCAAGGAACTGTTAAATATAATATCGGACTTGGAAAAGAAGGGGCTAGTGATGACGAAATTATCGAAGCAGCAAAAGCAGCAAATGCTCATGACTTTATTATGAGTTTGCCAAATGGTTATGATACACAGATAGGTGATAATGGCTGTAACCTTTCAGGGGGGCAAAAACAACGGCTCGCTATCGCTAGAGCAATGATTCACGATAGCGAAATTCTGATTCTTGATGAAGCAACGAGTGCGCTTGATTCACACACCGAAGCACAAATTAATGAAGCCATTCAACACCTTACCAAAGGACGCACAACGATCATTATTGCTCATCGCCTTTCAACGATTGCTCGTGCTCATAAAATTGTGGTCATACAAAATGGACAACTGATTGAACAAGGTACTCAGAAAGAATTGCTAGCAAAAGAACATGGGTTTTATAAAAAACTTCATAATATCCAGTTTAAAAACATACCTCCTAATTTCTAGATCCTTAAATAAGATTTGAAATAAAAATGGATAGAAGGTAATGCTCCATTTATAAAAAAGGTTTGTTACCAGAAAAAGTATTACTGCAATCAAGAATTGGCAAAGAATTTATGGTTTATTGGAAATAAGCTTCTTGGATTTAGATGAAAACTTTACTCGCTATTTTGTTGAATACAATTGACTTTAACAATGAAACTTCAAAAACCCCTTCCCTTCCTCAAATAAGTATTGAAACATTCATAAATGTTGCGAATCCTAAAAGAGAGAGCATCAAAGTTTGAAAAAATTGCCCCAGATTATGATGATGAATCTGGATTAATACAACCTTTATCCGTGTTTATCCCTGCACTGACAATTTTTTCTCCACACATCTTAAAGGACAAAGATTCTACCCAATCTGATCTGTAAACAATCCAGATTTTTATTGAGTTCGTTCCACTTGATAACAACTTATGTGATTCACTTATACAAGGCTTACCCTAAATATTCACCACGTGCTTTCAAAATACTTTGTCAAAAAGACTTACATGCCTTATATCACCGCACCTCAAATGTCGGTCTTTTATGGTACAACAGGATAGGCTGACAATTATAAATTATGCTGCAAATTATAGATACACTCAGCATAAAAGAAAAACATTGAAAAAATAAGAGAAGATTTATTATAAAACTTTTTTACTGTTGTAGCTTGCTTTAAAGCAAGCTTTGCTGTTTTTTCTACATCCGAAACTAAAGTGATATTCCTCCAATACCTTAACTTCTTGAAGAGTTTATAAATGCACAACGTTAGTGCTTATATAAGGCTATGATTTCAATATGCAAAAAACAGATGAAAAGTAAAATGACATTCCTCTTTCTTTTAACCGCCTAAATAGAAAAATATGACATATAACTCTGATAAACATTTTTACAAAAAATATCTTTTGACCTGCATTTTAATACTTTGATTTATAATTATAATTTATTACTTTACATCTTAAATAAAAGATAAGATGTAATTTGCTTATTGTGAATTTTCTTTATATTTATGATGAATTAATCAAAAGCACTTGTTGTACGTCATAAGAGATATTGGTGTATGCATAAAAACTCTTAAGATAAGCAATAAAAATACCTCTACATTTTCAAGTGAAAAGATTGTCGGCAACATGAGAAGCTGGAAAATAGAATGATAATGCCGGCTTATATCTTTAATAAATACTTATACCTTTATTAACAATGGTAGTATGGATTTTATACCATTCATAAGAGGTACTTTATATCATTTCACAAGCAATCTTATGAAATAGGCTCAAGCGCACACTGAGAAATGTTTCTTTAAAACAAGCACATGAATTTGCAACACAATAGTGTTATATTTTGGAGTGTTTTGTTTGGGGGGCTATTCATTATAAGAAAAGTGATCTCATTCAAAAACACAATAAACAAAAATCGAATATTTCAGATATATTTCTTCACGCCTCAAAAAATCTTCTTCTTTTATAGGATTTCTAGTCTATGTCTCCTTCCTCAGATTTAGAAATGAGAGACAAAAAATGAAGAATTTGTTTTTTAAATTAAATCTTTAATAATCTCTTTCATAAAAGAGACCAATACTAGAATTTTGTTCATTTCCTATGGCACCTTTAGCTTTGAGATGACGCGAAATATCTAAATTAATTGTCCCTTTCGTCGTTCCATCGGACCCTGCTTCAAAGCCCAAATAAATATTATTGTGTATGTAGCGTCCAATACGTAAGCCTGTATTACCTTTCTCATTAACGATAACATCAAGATCATCAAGCCCAATTTTAGTTCGTAAAGTATTCAACAAAGATGTATTAGAAGCACCTGCAAGATCAGCCGCTGCTGCTGCAAGTTGAGCAATCTGAAATGGTGATAATTCATTAAGAGAGCGATTAAAAATCAAACGCGCCAAAATCTCATCCTGAGGCAAATTCGGTTGTGAAGAAAAATTAATATCAAGATTATCAATCGTCCCACTTACAGTTACAGTGACTTGAATATCACCACTGTTATTGTTGGTTACAAAATAAACCGTAGGATTAAGATTACCGCTAAAACTCGCTTGTCCTTGATCAAAATTAAGACGTTGTGAAAGAATATCAAAACGTCCACGAATCATTCTAAATTCACCAACTGGATGCACATCATTCAATGGACCTGCTAGATTAATGCGTCCTCCCAGTTCAGCATCTAACCCTTTTCCGCGTACAAAAAATTGATTGCGTGCTGTAATACGCATATTTGATAGCACGACAGATGAAGACTTTTGTGTAACTATACGGCTTTTGCTTTTGTCCGTGTTCTTAACATCAGCACGTTCAAGTGTTGTTTGAATCGATTTAGTTAAATTCTTATTTCTAACATCAAGAAACTTGGCACTTTTAAAATTATCAGGAACAAAAACTTCAGCTTTTTCAACGATGATATCACCACCAAGAACAAGATCATTTAAAAAATGACCTGTCATTGTCATCTCACCTGATAATGTTGCCAGAATCATAGAACCATCATTATAATTGGCATTATCAAGATGAAATATCAAATCTGTCTCTAGATCATTAGAGATACGACCTGAAGCAGAAATTCTCCCCCCCTCAAACGAAGAAGCTGAAGCTTTCTCTATAAGGATATGATCACCGTTCAATTTGCCTTCAAGCGTTATATTATTCAACCCTACATTTGTTTGTGAATCAAAAAAGCTACTGTCGCCTATAGAAATATTTCCTACCAATTGTGGCTTTGATAACGCCCCATTAAGAGCTGTATCAATTCTTGCTGTACCCGTTATATGTGCACCACGCTTGGCTAATAAGAGATTAACAAAATCAAGAGGCATTATCCCTTTAACGTTTAATTTTGCCTCTGAACCATTAAGAGATACAGGCCCATGGATGGAAAGATCTAATCCTTTATCTCCAGTAGCTATCATATTTTCAATATGAAAAGTCGATTTTTTATAAGAACCACGAGCATTTATATTGATTGACATTGGTCCTTTATGCGTCATAGCGGTTAAATTTTGACTAGAAAGCTCAAAATGAGCAGATGGATCCTTCATTGTTCCACCAATATCAACTTTGCCTATCATTGCCCCGTCAAGCGCTTGTCCTGCAATAAAACCATTTGCCAAACGTGCAGATAAATTTTGCAAATTAATATGAAGATCAAGCTTATTTTTCTCTAGAGATACATGCCCCTGAGCTTGTGCTTGTACTCCTTCTCCTGTTAAATTTGCATTTAAAGTAAGATTTTGATCTACAGTGTTTCCCGTAGCAGAAAGAGAAAAAGGCATAATTTTTTTATCTTGAAAAGCAACGGTTGTCAGTCCCTTACCTTTTATATCGTAAGTTATATCAGGTTTTTTTAAATGACCACGAATCATAACATGCCCTGTTACACTCCCTGCTGCTCCAAGATCGGCTTTCCACAGATTGACTAAAGTAGCAGGAAGCGCATTCATTGTAAGTTGCAAATTCAGGGTATCTTGAATATTCCCTGCTAAGATGATGTTGCCTCCATTTATTGCAATTCCTAATTCATTGATTGTCATTCCATCTTTATCAAAAGCAATTATGGATGGTTTCAGCAATGTTGCATGAAAAATGTGTTGTTTTAGATCCACAGTTTCAATTTGCACTTCTCGTTTTATACTTTCTGGAAGTTCCTCAACCATTAAACGACCAGAAAGCTGTGCATTGAGAGTATCATGCAACATCGCTTGGACAGTAAAAACCGTTTGTCCATTATTTCTATCGGCGTGAGCATTTAAACGATTGACCATTATCAAAGGTGTTTGAATATGTTCTGCATTGATAACTCCTTCAAACTGTGTCATGCCAAAAGGATCGAATATGTCAGCATCTATTGCCAATTTTTTGATTTTATTCTTGGAAAAATTCAAATGGCTAACATGCGCCTTCACATTGGTTTTTTGTCTGCCATTTTGTTCATCAAAAATAAAATCTCCTTTTACTTTTCCACTACCATCCTGCAAAAATAACGCTGAAAGTACGGAAATATCATCGGCATCAATATGCAACGCTCCTTTCAAAAAACCCCCAAATTGTTGAGAAAGAGCACCCGTTATTTTTGCACTTCCCCCTCTAATATCGATATTTTCAAGTTTTCGAATTTTATGAGAATCTTTAAAAGAGGCCGATAAATGCAAAGGTTTCTTAGCAAAAATTCCTTCACCTTTTACCCTCCCCGTTAAAGCAGTAACTGGTGCTGTATTATCTACAAGTACATCTATGTTAAATGTTGTGTTTTGAAGTTTCTTCCCTACGATTAATGCTTCAGCAATATGGGCACGTGTATTTAGTTTTATATGGCTATTGCGCCCTCTCGCTGTACTTTCAATCGTAAGCGCACCGCTTATCTTTGGATCTAATTTGGACAAATCAGATATTTCAGCAGATAGATCCATTTTAGCGCTTTCATCTGAAAAATAACCATTAGCCTTTATGTTTGTATATTGATTTTTCAAATTAAAATGACGAAAAATGAAACCCTTCGTATTTCGAGTAGCACCACCTGAAAGAGTGATGTTTCCTTTGAATAAACGATCAAAAGACTGCACGCCTATTTTCATATCGTCAGCCATTCCTGATAATTGGAGATCAAAAATGCCACTCAATAAATTGATCGTTCCTTTGGCTTTAATATCTGCACTACCAGAAAGTGATTGTTTACTGAACACTTCCAAAGGAGTTAATGTTTGAGCTTTTAAACCGAGATCGCCTTTAAAAACAAAACCCTCCATTGTCCCTTTTAACCAAGAAGAAAAACCCTGAGCCGTAACACTCAGATCATGAATCAAAATTGGTTTATTCGAAATAATATCCGTATCTAAATGCACATGAACCGCTTGGCTTAAATTTTCTACTAACGCTCCCTTAATTTTTTTAACCCCTTGAAGCGTCCCTTTAACCTGAACACCAACATGACGAGAAGCTGCATTATCAAGATTTTCGCTTACTCCTCCCATATCAAAAATTGCACCGCGAATATAAATATTTTTATTGCTTAAATGGCCTACAACCAACCGCCCATTCCAAGATTGTTGCCCTTCGCGACCATAGTCAATGTTCAAAGCAAGAGTATTGGCAGGTTTTGGCACTTCTGATACAGGTAAATGAACAGACTCCTGTTCGTTATCAAGAGCCATTTTGCCATCAACAAAAAGCCGCCGCAAAAATCCATCGGCAGTTATTTCAGCATTGGCTATAACATTCATTGCTTTGCTCTGAATAACCATCTGATCAAGGTGTGTCACACCTTCTTTTGTTCTTCTTGCCTTTGCTTTTAATGTTATATCAGATTCGAAGAGACTACGATATTGAGAAGGTATTAAAGGGCTCAGTGTTCCCTCTAGTTTCGTAGAAAAACTGTGTCCTTCTGGAACACTTGCAAGAATAACATTACCTTCTAAAATAGAATGATGATCGGACTCTAAAGAAAGTTTGATAACCAAATCATCAAAAGTACCATCACCTTTCACGACGAGATTTAGTGCTGGACGTTGTTCAATGTTAAAAATATTCGCCAAAATACCATTTTGTGGTTCGTTAGCAGAAATATTAATTTGAGCTGTACGATTACTATCAGATATCTTGGTGAGAACAGAAAAAGAACCCGGTGCATCTAAACGATGCGCCGCTATATCGACATCAAAATTACCACTAGCTAAAGTGAAATTACCTTTTAAGGACATATCAGCAGAAAAACCAAAAAGATTCTGTTCAAATGTCACATGTTGAGCTGTGAGCGTATTGATAGAAAGAGCAAGCGGCAATTTTGGTAAAGAGAACTTACCCGTCTCTAGGGAAGAAACAAAAGAAGAATTGCCTTGCGGCTTGCGTAAAAATGTAATCTGTTCTGCCGAAAGCTGGTTAATATCCATCCGCCCTCTCAGCAACGCTAGACGATTCCAATCCATTTTAGCATTGGTAATTTTAAGCCAAACCCCTTTTTTATCACTGACAGTAATAGCATCAATTGATATTTGAGAAGACAGTGTCCCCTGCATATTGTGTAAACGAACTTGACGATTGGGTGCTGAAAGCTTTCGTTCAATTAAAGAAACAAACCATGAGCGATCATCTGTTTTCATTTCGCTAGAGGGAAGAGTATCTCCTCTTTGCGCAAAAACAAAACCACCCACCCCAAAAAACAAAAATACAAAGAAGAAAGCTGATAAATGTACACCTTTTTTCATTAAAATGCTTGCCCTATACCCACATAAAAACCAATGCGAGGATCACCCTTCTCTCTCTTTAAAGGAAAGGCTAAATCAACGCGTAAAGGACCAAGACCCGTCATATAACGACCTCCTATACCGGCTCCCCATTTAATTTTTTGAGAAAAATCAAAATTCGCCTTTTCCCCTACTAAACCTCCATCAAGAAAACCGACAAACCCTATTTTATCATTTAAAGAAACACGCAATTCTGCCGATCCCTCAACAACTGCCCGTCCACCAACAACCGCATCATTTTCTGTTTTGATACCAATATTACGGTAAGCATAACCACGAACAGAGCCCCCACCACCAGCAAAAAAAAGCGTATTCGCGGGGATTTGTGCTGTATCATTCCCAAGAATTGTACCAAGCTTTGCCCGCGTAGCAAAAACAAAACGATCCCCTTCATCCAACGCCCAATAAGAACGACCTTCTGCTGTTACTTTTGCAACAAAGTTGCTAAAACGCATCTCATAAAAAGGCTCAATGAAAACTTCACCATATAAACCTTTTGTTGCATTAAGCTTATTATTACGACTATCGTAAATCAAACCGCTAGGGAAACCTATTGTTGTAAAATTACGGCTCCCAAAATAAATATCACGTGAATAACCATTTGAAACTTCTACAGCAGCCTGTCCCGATAGATTACCATTGAAAATATGCGTAATCCCTAATCTTCCTTTGATGGCTTTTGTCGTATAATTTTCTAGAACATCTTGTTGTATTTTTAATTCTGACCTGAGATCTGTATCTGGCGTGAGTACACCAGGCTTTATAAACGTGCCACCGAAAAGATAATCAAAATTTTTAAAATTATACGATTGCTTTTTATTGCTACCAACACCACCTATCTTTGTTTCAATTTTAAGAACCTCTGCATGACCAAAAAGATTGTTATGCATCCAATAAGCTTCAAAACCAGCACCATCTAATGTTGAATAGCTACCGCCTATACCAAAACGACGCGGTTTACGTTCTTGTACAACAAGTGAAAGCGGTAAACTGCCATCTGGATTAATGGTATCAGCCTCACGTATATTGATAGCGCGAAAAACACCAAGGCGCGCAAGACGTTCATTTGCCTTCGCTAACGCATCGGAATCGTATTTCTGACCTTGCTTCAATCCGGTCATCCATGCGATATAAGCTGAATCTACACGTGGTTTATTACTTATATTACGCACACTTAAAGGACCATAATGAGCCTTTTGTCCAAGATCAACAACAATCCGTCCTTCAACACGCAACGCAGCATGATCAGCCACGACCTCACTTTTCATAATTTTAGCTTTAGCATAACCTTGTTGACGCCATCCTTCTATCGCCCATTTTTCTGCTTTCAAAATGGTTTCAGATTTAGCAATAGCCCCAACTTTATAGCCCAATTCTTCAATTGTGGGCATTTTATGCGCTTTACGTTTTTCAAACGGAGCTACTTTATCAATATCTGCAATACTAAAAACATATTGTGGACCGGCATTAATTGTAATAACAATATTGGATTGTGCTGGAAGTTGAGTTACCGGACTTAAATCAGCGACTTCTAAGCCATTAATTTTAATACTAATAACACCACCGTAGCGTCCATCAGCATAAAGAGCAGAAAGAATTGCTCGATAATCTGAACGCGCCTTGGCTAGCAAACCAGAAGAACTGGCGGATGCTTTCTCTTTATCAGCAACAAGAGAAGAAACAGATTTAACTATTTTTATACCTTCTAATGGCGCGCCTGGCGGTGCAACAACATCAACTTTATAAAATCTCTCTGTACTTTTGGCATAATTTGAAGGAGAATTTGTTTTCTTTTGACCAAAAAAAGGTATGCCGAAAAAATCAAATGCAGCAAGTGGCTGTGGAAAAGCAAAAGCGAAACACAAGCCTATAAATACACAGCGCACAGTCCCTGATTTTAACAAAATTCTTGCCTGGTATACCATAAAATCAGATACCTTATAATACACTTTGCATCTACTATACTTTAAATAATATAAAAATAAGAAAGGTAAATGTGATTACTTTGCACATTTTACACGTTTTATCACATCAAATAACACTCTGCGATACATAACGTCACCCTCCCCTTATATTTTCATAAAATTTTGCACTGTTGTATAACACGAACAGCCTCATTCTTTTTTCTTAACATATTTATTTAGCTTATTATAAATGTTTTATTGCGTCCCATACTATCATGGTTAAATTTGTACAAATGACTTTCCATGAGAACGCTAAAAAACTGCCTATGTATGTAGATCTCTCTATAAAAAAAACCATAGAGATGCTTCTTGATTTTTATGCATAGATATGATTGTCTCTACAAAGTCTGAAGGGGGGAAAATAAATAAATGATCGCACGTGTTACAACTGTTGCTTTTCGCGGTCTAGAAGCAGTCCCTGTCGATGTACAGGTTATGATTTCGTCTGGTAAAATAGGAATGGCTATTGTTGGATTAGCTGATAAGGCAGTTGCAGAAAGCCGTGAACGTGTGCAAGCAGCCCTTCACGCTTGTGGACTTTCTATGCCTACTAAACGGATTACGATTAATCTTGCACCAGCTGATTTGCCTAAAGAGGGCTCGCATTATGATTTGCCAATCGCCGTAGGCTTAATGCTTGCTATGGGAATCCTCCCTCCTGAAGTAGCACAAGACTATATCATTTTGGGAGAATTATCACTGGATGGTTCACTTACCGCTGTTAATGGTGTTTTACCAGCTGCCATGACAGCTTTATCACTCGATAAAGGACTGATTTGTCCCTTCCAATGTGGACCTGAAGCTGCTTGGGCAAATGCAGAAATAAATATTCTTGCCCCAGAGACTCTGCTCACTATAGTCAACCATTTCAAAGGAACCCAAATTCAAAAACGTCCACAACCGCGCCAATATACTATCGAAACTGAACTTCCAGATCTTTGCGAAATCAAAGGACAGAAAACAGCCAAACGTGCCTTAGAAGTTTGTGCTGCTGGACGCCATAACCTTTTGTTTGTAGGACCTCCTGGTGCTGGGAAATCTATGTTAGCGCAACGCTTACCTTCCATTTTGCCACCTCTTGATAGCCGTGAGCTTTTAGATGTCTCTCTGATTGCTTCTATTACAGGAGAAACGGTTCATAATACCATTTCACTTCATTGCCCCTTTCGTTCCCCACATCATTCTGCTTCCATGGCTGCAATGATTGGTGGGGGACTTAAAGGACGACCGGGAGAGGTCTCCCTTGCCCATAATGGTGTGTTATTCCTTGATGAATTGCCTGAATTTTCTCCGCAGGTTCTTGATTCTCTTCGTCAACCCTTAGAAAGTGGGGAATCGGTTATTGCCCGCGCTAATCACCATATTAGCTATCCTGCTCGCTTTCAACTCATTGCCGCAATGAATCCTTGCCGTTGTGGTATGGCAGGCGAAAAAGACCATGTTTGCGCTAAAGGAATACGCTGTCAAATCGATTATCAGTCCCGCATTTCTGGTCCTCTGCTTGACCGAATTGATTTACGGATCGATGTCCCTGCTTTGACAGCTATGGACCTTATGCAACCAGAACAATCAGAAAAAAGCTGCGATGTTGCCAAACGCGTCGCACGATGCCGTACCATTCAAGCTAAACGTTTTGCAACAATGGGGTTTGATCATATTCGCACCAATGGCGATTGCCCTGCCAAAATTATAGAACAGATTGCCATTCCTGATAAAAGTGCGACCATACTCTTACGAGATGTAAGTGAAAAAATGCACCTCTCTGCACGCGCTTATCATCGCATTCTCAAAGTTGCACGCACAATTGCTGATCTTGACGAATCAGATAATCTTTCACGCTATCATCTCGCAGAAGCTATTTCCTATCGACTAGGCACAGAAAGACTAACAGCTCTTAATTAAAAAACTATACATCAATAAAAACTTATTGGAAAATACCGCAAATAAAGTTCTGTAAGTTTACCATCCTCTTCTAGAGATTTCAGCGCATAATTGAGTATATCAACCAATTTTTCATTCTTTTTTGCAACAGCAAGCTGCATTCCTTGTCCCAATAACTGTGGCGCCATATATGCCCCCCCAACAAAATGACAGCAATCAACAGATTTTTGTTTTTTAAACCATAACGATAAAGAAAATCCATCATCAAAAATAAGGTCAATTTTACGCTCTTGTAATGCTTTATAGAGTTCTTCTCTCTTTTTAAATCCTTGCCATTTTGCTTTAGGAAAATAATGATGAAAGAGCTTTTCGTGAATACTTTTAGACAAAACACCACTGGTTAAATGTACCAATTGATCGCTTATTGGCTCATCGAGATTTAAAAGTCGAGAAGCAACAAATCGCGCTGGAAAGCGCAAATATGACTTTGTAAAAACAAGATCTTGCCGGGTTTTACTTGTTTCTTTTAAACCCGCAATAATGACTTCTGCTCCACCATTTTTAACATGTTCTACAAGCTCTTTCCAAGGAATTACTTCTACTTCACAAAGCTTTTCTAATTTTAATTTTGAGCAAATAGCGCGCAATAAATCGATATTATAACCTGCAAGATGTCCCGTTTGATCAAGGAAATTAAAAGGAGGAAAATCAAAAGTTGTTACAAAACGCAAACGAAGGATATCCGTTGTATCTGGTTGTACCAAATGTTCATGCGAATCAAAAAAAGAAGGTAACCTTTCAGCTCCCGCGTAAGAGGAAAATAGAATTCCCCCTGTTACAAATAAAGTACGAATAAAAATATTGTATGGATTATTGAATAAAAAGTACCGTAAACACAATTGAAGATGTTTTACATATATAGATTTTTTTATTTTCAAAATCTCTCCCCCATTTTTCAAAACTAAGATGCAACTCTTCTCGATTATTATCTAATGCTCTTCACCAAAATATCTGGCGTTTAATAAATAAAATTCTTGCTATTTTTAAAAACCATTGAAAATGCCTAAGCTTTTGGTGTTAATTTTCCAAAATGAATATATAAAAATGTAATTTTAGAGAAAGGCGATTTGATTTTTTAAATATAAGAAATAAGCTGTACATACTTTAGTGGCACACTCTATTTTATCAAAATATCCCGCGTATCTTAAAATATTAATATATTGATTTATAATGATAATTTATATGTTGAATAAAAAACGTTATTTCAAATCTATTTATATTGAAAACATCAAAACCATTTTCTTGCGTATCACAACCAGAGGGAGCATATAGATACTATTAAAGAAAAGAGTAAAAATACCCTTCAAATGCCGAGGGTTTTCTCAACATTAAGGTTGCATCAACATTTAAGAACCGGAAAATAAAATGATGATGCTGGTTTGCGCCTTATTGTCAATATGGGCAAAATGAGGGACATGAATCTTGTAGTATTCACAGGGTGTTTTGCGTTATACTATTCAAACATCGTTGTAAAATGAGTTTAGGAACATTGAGAGATCTTTCTTAAAGAAGCGCGTGAATAACAGCGCAATGGTGTTTTGTTTTAAATGAGGGACGTAACCTCCATTATAGGAATGAGAAAAACAAAAGCGTAAGACAATGCGTCATCACCCTCATTATTTAAAAACATCGCCGTAGACGTTTTTAAAAGTTGTAAAACTGAATATAAAGAACGATAGTGGAAACGTGCTTTTACATTTACGCCTTTATATTTTCCACATTTTAAAGATGACACAAACTAATATACACAGTCTAATATACACAGTATTTTCTCCTCAATCTAACATACAAAAGTTTGAGCTGCTTAGAGAGCTCGTAACCTTTGTTTTAAATATACGGCAGCATTAGAATTGAAAATTGATTTATGGATAAAATAAGTAAAACCTTTGTTAGTCTAACACAAAAATGCATAACTAATTTTGGAACATTACGCATATGCAAAAATAAACAAAATAAATAGCATCATTATTGTAAAAGCTTAATTGACCTTATCCCCACCCTCAAAGGAAAAGGATTCCTATTAGCGTTGACGTCTAGACAATCCTGCTTCTCTCGACTAATTCCTCGGGGCTATCCACTCATGCGCTTCATTTAACTAAAGATTATACAAAATTTAACTAAAGATTATACAAATCAACCCTGCTCCGAATATTCACCACGCACTTTAAAAATACTTAATGTATCAAGGCAGTGCTTACTTTCCTTATATCACCGCCCTAAATGACGGAGTTTTACGATATAACAGTACAATCTCATTTCATCATTCTCTTCATTATATATCGACAGATATTGAATCTAGTTCTGATATACGGTAAATGTTTAATGTGGTTATTCCATAAATAACTGATCAGAACATTGAGCTTAAAAAAGCAGATGAAATATTGTAAATTGAACACAGGAATGGACTAACTTATGAGTGATGAAATAACCTCAGCGGCACAAAGTGATGATTATGGCGCTTCTTCTATCAAAGTCCTCAAAGGTCTTGATGCTGTACGCAAACGTCCTGGTATGTATATTGGTGATACTGATGATGGATCGGGTTTACACCATATGGTCTATGAAGTTGTAGACAATGCTATTGATGAAGCTTTAGCCGGTCATGCTACTCTTGTAAACGTCACACTCCATGCTGATGGTTCTTGTTCTGTTCGTGATAATGGACGTGGAATTCCGACAGATATCCACCCAACAGAAGGTGTTTCTGCAGCTGAAGTTATTATGACACAGCTTCATGCCGGCGGAAAGTTTGATCAAAACTCTTATAAAGTTTCAGGTGGATTACACGGTGTTGGCGTCTCTGTTGTGAATGCATTATCCGTTTGGCTTAAATTGCAAATCAGACGGAATGGTAAAATTCATGAAATATCATTTACCCATGGAGTGGCTGATGCTCCATTAAAAGTTATTGGCGATTGCGATAAAGAAAGTGGAACAGAAATCAGATTTTTACCAAGTTCTGAAACTTTTACTATGGTTGAGTTTGATTTTGAAACTTTGGAGCGCCGTTTACGGGAATTAGCCTTTCTAAATTCTGGGGTTTATATTCTCCTTGTTGACGAGCGTCATGCTGATACTAAATCAGTTGAATTGCATTATGAAGGTGGGTTAACGGAGTTTGTCAAATATATTGACCAATCAAAAAAAGCTCTGCTTGATAATCCTATTTACATTGCAAGTGAAAAGGATGGTATGAGCGTTGATGTTGCCCTATGGTGGAATGATTCCTATCATGAGAAGGTCTTGTGTTTTACCAATAATATTCCTCAGCGTGACGGTGGAACTCATTTGATAGGTTTTAGAAGTGCCCTTACGCGTCAAATTAATGGCTATGCTGAATCTTCAGGTATTGCTAAAAAAGAAAAAGTAAACTTAACCGGTGATGACTG
This sequence comes from Bartonella sp. MF74HXZ, assembly GCF_042194445.1. NCBI lineage: Bacteria > Pseudomonadati > Pseudomonadota > Alphaproteobacteria > Hyphomicrobiales > Bartonellaceae > Bartonella > Bartonella sp. MF74HXZ. The sequence continues at coordinate 168,641 of NZ_JBHIMW010000002.1, forward strand.
CCGTGAAGGATTAACAGCTATTCTTTCTGTCAAAGTTCCTGATCCAAAATTTTCTTCACAAACAAAAGATAAGTTAGTCTCTTCTGAAGTGCGCCCTATTGTTGAAAATTTGGTCAATGAAGGTCTTTCAGTGTGGCTAGAAGAACATCCTCATGAAGCAAAACTTCTCATTAGTAAAGTGGTAGAAGCTGCAACGGCACGTGAAGCGGCACGCAAAGCACGTGAACTCACAAGACGAAAAGGGGCGCTTGATATCACTTCTTTGCCAGGAAAACTTGCCGATTGCCAAGAACGTGATCCTGCAAAATCAGAAATCTTTATTGTCGAGGGGGATTCGGCTGGCGGTTCAGCAAAAAGTGGGCGCTCACGTCAAAATCAAGCAATTTTACCCCTTCGTGGTAAAATTCTCAATGTTGAACGAGCACGTTTCGACCGCATGCTTTCATCTGATATGATTGGAACACTTATTACAGCTCTTGGAACGTCTATCGGTAAAGATGAATTTTCGCCGGATAAATTACGTTATCATAAGATTATTATCATGACAGATGCGGACGTTGATGGAGCCCATATTCGTACTCTGCTGCTCACTTTCTTTTTTAGACAAATGCCCGAGTTGATTGAACGTGGACATCTTTATATTGCTCAGCCTCCTCTTTATAAAGTATCGCGTGGAAAATCTTCCCAATATATTAAAAATGAAGCAGCATTTGAAGAATTCTTGATCGATACTGGATTAGAAGAAACAACGCTTGAGCTTTCAACGGGAGAAGTTCGTGCAGGGGCTGATTTGTATCAACTCGCTAAAGATGCTCGTATATTACGTCAACTTTTAGATGGTCTTCATACCCGTTATGATCGTAATATCGTTGAACAAGCAGCAATTGTTGGCGCTTTTAATCTTGAAGTCTTTGCAACACAAGAAAAAGCGCAAAAAATAGCAGATACTATAGCACACCGCCTTAATCTGATTGCTGATGATATGGAACAAGGTTGGAGTGGACAATATACAGCAGATGGAAACTTATGTTTTAAGCGTATTTTGCGTGGTGTTAAAGATGTTGTTACGCTTGATGTGGGACTTATAAATTCAACTGACGCACGCCAAATTGATCGCATTTCCCAAAATTTTATCGACATATATCATCCTCCTGTTCTTTTACGTCGCAAAGATAAAACAGAGCGTATTTTTGGTCCTATGAGCCTTTTAGAAAGCATTTTTACAAATGGTAAAAAAGGTGTTACTCTTCAACGTTATAAAGGTCTTGGGGAAATGAATGCTGAACAGCTTTGGGAAACAACGCTTGATCCTAATGCACGTTCTCTTTTACAAGTAAAAATTAATGATGCAACCGATGCAGATTCACTCTTTTCTCGTCTCATGGGTGATGAAGTTGAACCTAGACGTATTTTTATTCAAGACAATGCCTTAAGCGTTGCCAATCTTGATATCTAAAGGTACTCTTCTGTTTTTAGCTGTGTAAATGTCGCAGTTTTATACGTTGTTTTTTCGTATTTGAACATTCTCTCTCTATTTCATTTACGATAAAAGAAAAATAAGGAAGGTCATACACATGGCAGTTGAAACAGAACGTGTAGGAGCCAAGGGTGGCATGGAGCACTCTTTTGGTTTTACAAGAGTAGATGAAACACAAAAACAATCCATGGTGGATGGTGTGTTTCATTCTGTTGCTGAAAATTATGACAAGATGAATGATATCTTATCCTTAGGGCTACACCGTGTGTGGAAAAATTCCATGATTGCTTGGCTTTCCCCACCAGCACTTTCTCATTGGAAAGTTCTTGATGTCGCTGGTGGTACAGGTGATATTGCTTTTCGTATTCTTAATGCTTCACGCCAAAAAGCCCATGCTACAGTGCTTGATATTAATGGCTCAATGCTCAGCGTTGGCAAAAAACGCGCACAAAAAAATGGTCTTGCTCCTCTGATTGATTTTGTTGAAGCCAATGCAGAAAATCTACCTTTTGAAGATCAAAGCTTTGACGCTTACACTATTGCTTTTGGAATTCGCAATGTTCCTCATATTGATCAAGCTCTTAGAGAAGCTTTTCGTGTTTTAAAGCCCGGTGGACGTTTTTTATGTTTAGAATTTTCAAATGTCGAGATGCCTTGGCTCGATAAAATTTATGATCTTTGGTCTTTCCATGCTATCCCTAAGCTTGGTCAATTTATTGCAAATGATGGTGATGCTTATCGTTATTTGGTTGAATCTATCCGCAAATTTCCTAAGCAAGATGATTTTGCCCATATGATCAAGCATGCAGGATTTTCGCGGGTATCGTACCGCAATCTCACCGGTGCGATTGCAGCGCTGCATTCAGGTTGGAAAATTTAAAAATGGTGCAAATTTCTCCTTACTTTCAATTGATGCGTGCAGGATGGGTTTTAACACGTGAAGGTGTTTTTAGTGCTCTTCCTCATGATGATCTTCAAGGATTTCCAGCGCTATGTCATCGTATAGCGAGTGCATTAGCACGACGCAAAACGAAAAAAAAACAGCGATCTGAAAATATTTCGTATGCCATTAATAAGCTTGGCCCCTCTTACATAAAACTTGGTCAATTTCTTGCCACAAGACCTGATATTGTTGGGCGTGATATTGCGGAAGATTTGTCACAACTACAAGATCGTGTCCAAACATTTTCTTGCACTGCCGCTGTTGCTCAAATTGAAAGTTCTCTTGGTCGCTCTATCGATGATTTATTCATAAATTTTTATCCCCCCATTGCTGCCGCTTCTATTGCTCAAGTTCACCCAGCTGAATACAGTGATGAAACTGGTCATAAGAAAAAATGTGCTGTAAAAGTTATTCGTCCTAATATCAGAGCACGTTTTTCTAAAGATCTTAGAGGATTCTATCTCATTGCTCACTTACAAGAGCGCTATATCCCTGCCTCTCGAAGGCTTCGTCCTGTTCGTGTGGTGGATACTTTAGCACAAACAACACGCCTTGAAATGGATTTACGGTTAGAAGCAGCAGCTATATCTGAAATGGCTGAAAATATTCAACATGATACAGGCTTTCGGGTTCCGCGTATTGACTGGGAACGGACAGGACGTAATGTTCTCACAATGGAATGGATTGATGGTATCAGAATATCCGAAATTTCCAAACTCAAAGAAGCAGGATTTGATTTGCAGGCGCTTGCCATTACGCTTATTCAATCTTTTCTTCGTCATACATTGCGTGATGGTTTTTTTCACGCCGATATGCATCCTGGTAATTTATTTGTAGATGCAAAAGGATGTATTGTTGCTGTTGATCTGGGCATTACAGGAAGACTTGGCAAAAAAGAAAAGCATTTCCTTGCTGAAATTCTTTACGGCTTTATTACCCGCGATTACCATCGGGTTGCACGCGCCCATTTTGAAGCAGGTTATGTTCCTTCATACCATAATATTGAAAGCTTTGCGCAAGCCAACCGCGCTATTGGCGAACCAATACACGGACAATCAGCACAAAGCATTTCCATGGCTAAATTGCTTACTTTATTGTTTGAAGTCACTGAATTATTTGACATGCAAACGCGACCTGAACTTTTATTGCTGCAAAAAACGATGGTTGTCGTGGAAGGTGTTGCCCGCACATTAGACCCCACTTTTAATATGTGGAAAGCTTCTGAACCTGTTGTCAAAGAATGGATTAGTAAAAATTTAGGGCCCGTAGGCGTTGTAAAAGACTTTAGTGAAGGAGCGCAAGCTCTCCTTTCGCTGGCACGCAAAACACCACAATTGGTTCAAAATTTCCAACGGATAGAAGAAGATTTCGATCAAATGAGAAAAACAGGTTTTAATCTTTCTCCTGCCACCCTCAAACAACTTGCTGTCGAACAAAGTCGTAGAAACCGTTATGGTCGTTATAGCCTTTTCATCATTGCGCTTTGTTGCGTTTGTCTCACTTTTTACTTTTTTCATCTTTTCTAATTTCCTTAATATGCTAAAAATATCAACAATGAAATCATTGCAATCATTTTATTTCTTGGAGGTATTTTATGGCCAGTATTACTATTCGTAACCTGTCTCCTGAAACCAAAGAAGCTTTGCGCATACGCGCCGCGCAAAATGGTATTTCTATGGAAGAAGAAGTCCGACGCCTTTTAAGCAATCCCACTCCTTTCACCACACAACTCTCTCATACTAGTGCTGTTGAAGTGCAATCATTGAAATCGAAATCTCTCCTTCTTATTATTGGGGGAAGTATTGCATCCTATAAAGCACTTGATTTGATTCGCCGTTTACAAGAACGTGGAGCACACTTAAAAGTTGTGATGACAAAAGCAGCGCAAAAATTTATTACGCCTTTAGCCGCTGAAGCTTTAAGCGGTGGTACTGTATATACTGATTTATTTTCACGCGAAGAAGAACACGATATTGGACATATCCGATTAGCACGTAATGCTGACCTTATTATTTTAGCCCCTGCTACAGCCAATCGCATTGCAAAAATAGCCAATGGCATAGGAGATGATCTGGCTGATTGCATCCTTTTAGCGGCACGCTGTCCACTCTTAATTGCACCCGCTATGAATCCGTCTATGTGGGCGCATTCAGCCACTATTCGCAATGTTGCACAACTGCGCGCAGATGGCGTTCATATCATTGGACCAGAAATCGGAAATATGGCTGAACGTGACGAGATAGGATATGGGCGCATGAGCGAACCTTTAACGATTGTCGCTACCATAGAGGCTCTTTTGAATGTGCATGAAAAACCTCTCTCTGACCGCCATTTCATCGTTACCTCTGGCCCTACCCATGAACCAATTGATCCGGTGCGTTATCTTGCTAATCGGTCTTCAGGCAAACAAGGTCATGCCATCGCAACCGCTCTTGCGCATTTGGGTGCAAAAGTAACACTTATTTGTGGACCTGTTAATCTTGCAGACCCACAAGAAGTAAAAACCATTCATGTTGAAACAGCACAACAGATGTTACAAGCCGTTCAAACCGCATTGCCTGCTGATGGTGCCATTTTTGTCGCCGCTGTTTGTGATTGGCGCAGTCAAACGCAGTCTTTACACAAAATTAAAAAGAATGCTCATAAAATACCACCATCCCTTCATATGGTCGAAAATCCTGACATTTTAGCAACGATTGGACACGCTCCAAATCGCCCCTCATTGGTCATTGGTTTTGCTGCTGAAACATGTGATATCATTGCCAATGCGCAAAAAAAATGTGTTGAAAAAGGAGCTGATTTCATTCTTGCTAATGATATTTCTCTTCAACTAGATGGCACAAGTGTCATGGGTGCTGATACAAATCAAGTTTATCTCGTGAGTAAGGAAAAAGTTGAACAATGGCCCCATATGAGTAAACAACACGTAGCGCAAAAATTAGCAAACATGATTGTATCATTTTTTGCCCCCCAGACACCTACTCCTCATGAGGAAAATATACCCCATTTCAAATAATAACTCTTCAAATGCATTCATATTAAAACACCTTATAAAATAGAACTAATAATAGGCGTCTATTTATCTCGATTAGTATACAATATTTTGATTTATAATGATCATCTAGCGTTGTTCATATTAAATTAGAATCCCGAATATCGTAAGATTCTCTCATTTCAAATCTCTCTCATGTTGAATCAATAAAAACCTTTTTCTTGCACGTTGCAAAGAAGGATAGCCGTATGAATACAAAACGTTTAAGAAAGAACTAAAAACGCTTATAATGGACCGTCTCAAGAACAGAGCTGTCGAGCAATACTGAGAGAATGATGGTGCCCGCCGTGCTCTTTTATCCCGCCGTGCTCTTTTATCCCGCCGTGCTCTTTTATTAAGCGTAAAGATAGAGGTGCCCTATAAGTTTTATATTATTCACGAGAGCTTTACCCTTATACCATTCACAAGCACTGTTGGGAAATGGGTGTGACGAGCGTTGGGAAATGTTTCTTTAAAAAATTCTATTTCACCCATAGCCATCATAAAAAGTAGGATCTATTGCACCTCTGTTTCCCCAGCTTATAAAAAACAAGCTATTATTTACTTTGCCTACCATCAATTTTGAGAAAGCTCTTGCACTGGATAGAGTTTATAAAAGCATTTTCTTTCTTCAATGTTTTTATCCCCATATTAGTCCTATTTATGATGTGCAAATAAATGCTTTTGATTGTTTCATGATGAGAGCGGCTAATAAGAAAATATGACAACTTTACTTGGGGCTCTTATTCACTATGAAAAATAATGTATAAATCAATGTATTATAACATCTCAATGCAATTTGAAGCATATCTCACACTGACGCTCATAAAGAATGTAAACAATATTCATTGCACCACTGTCTATAAGTTTATGAAACTGACGCCTTTATTATTTTCCTCAGAGATCGGTCTTTAAAATTAAATGTGTGTGTCCTCTCTCCAGCATACCAAGACCACAAAGACTAGAATTTGATCCATGATATCCTCACATTGTGATGTTTCATGAGAAGCATTTTTAGTCCTTTATCGAAAGCTTTGTATCCATACACTGGTCTCGCCTATAATGTGCAAGTAAATAATTTTTTGATGTTGAATAAAGGCTTTGAAATTAAAGAATATTTCTATATTTTGGATTCTTATTCAAGTTGAAAATGATCAATTCTCTTCATAAATTAGTGGTGTTATTATCTAAAAATTATTTGATACAGTGCACCACTTGTATGAAAAGTGCTTCAATGAATTCTTACTTCATTGCACTTATAGCTTTTAAAATTCAAAATCTCATCATTTTTAATCATCAGTGGTGTCTCCCACTCTTTGCTTCTTCTCAAGAAATTACCCTTCCATGGGATATGGACGGTCAATCGCCTAAGCTTATTTTCCACTTCTATCATATTAATCATTCTGTTGCCCAAATCAGAATATCTACAAGCTACTATGTTACTCTGATTCCATTGAACTCAATATGTTTTGAATAAAAGCGAGAGGCAAAAGCATGCCGCCAAATAGTATAAAAGTACAGAGCATTAGGAATTGTGCAAAACAATTAAGCACGTAGATAAACGAAGTTAGACAATTCTACTGAATAAATAGAAGTCAACAACTTTCCTCCCAAATAGTTCTTATTCCTTAATTTTTCACATATATCATATAAACGCAATAACCTACACTCTGTACAAAAATATTAAAAATTTCTTCTACAACAGCTGCTTTTTAAATTCTTTTTGATTTTTAAAAATCAAAATTTCTATCTATTCAAACTTTATTTTAAACAAAGAAGCCTTAGCCGTTTTTATAATGTTCTTGAAAAGAAATCTTGTAATTCAAAAAAGAAAAAACTACACCGTACATTCTTTAAATATATTTCTTGTTTTTTTTGCTTCTTTCCTTAGTTTATTAATTTATGATTTTTACTGCTGCCTATCGTGCTTTACAACGTCTTCTGACCTCGCAATATAGTATTATGATACTGAAAGCATTGGGGATTACTTTTTTCATTCTCGCCATTTTATGGTTATGTGTGCACCAACTTTTTGTGTCTTACTTTTGGCCCTGGATTGCTCAGTTTCTTCCTGGACTCCCTAGTTGGGCGGGATGGATTGGTTTTAGCATGCTTATCATTTTTAATCTTGGTTTGGCTCTTTTGTTGGCTTTTTTGATTGCACCAATCGCAGCTATGATTGGTGGTTTTTTCATTGACTCTGTTGCTGAAATCATTGAAAAAGAGGATTATCCAAACGAGCCTATTGGACAAGCTTTGCCATTTCAGCGTTCTCTTATCATTTCCTTTAAATTTGTTATTTTAAGCCTTCTTGGTAATGGAATTGCTTTTATTTTATTCTTCATACCAGGTATTAATTTAATCGCTTTTTATGTTATTAATGGTTATTTGCTTGGTCATGAATATTTCTTGTTTGCTGCTTATCGTTTTCGAACAGAGCAAGACGCACGTGCTTTTTTACATACTCATTATACAACGGTTTTTGGTGCAGGATTATTGATAGCGCTTTTTGTTTCGATTCCAATTCTTAATTTAGCAACACCGCTTTTTGCAGCCGCCTTTATGACATATTTACACAAAATGCTTTCCCAAAAGACCATGGTACGCATTACACAAAAATAATGTTACTTGACTTTAAGGCTAATAAAACTTGCCAGCCAAAGAAAGCATAATATAAAATTTTATGCTTTATCTTTTATTAAAGTAATGTATTGATTTATAATGATAATTTATCGTTTCACAACATGAGTGAAAAACTTAAATATCATGAGGCTTTCTCATTTTAATCCTATTCATATTGGATCAATTGAAATCGTTTGTTAATATGTCATAAACGGAGGTGGTGTGTGGATAAAGGTACTTTCAAAAAGGCGTGAAATATCTTTTATGAATCCTCTCAATGCAAACATTATCGTCACATTAAAAATGGAAAAGAGTATGATGGTATCGATTTGTACCTTCTATTTCAGTAAAAATGAAGAGCATAATGTATTTTATACCATTCATGGAGAGTATATGCTCTTCTGAGAACCGTCATAAGAGAGTTTTGGAGATTATTGAAAAATGTCTTTGTAAAACAAGCACATGAATGAGTAATATAATAGCATTTTTGAGGGTATTCTATTTTAATTGTGAAAAGCGCGCGCTTTAAAGAAACCTTTTGAAAAAAATCTTGCTCTGATGTTAGCGTTTCGCTAATATGGTGTTATCGTATACATTATCTTAAATGGATTATTTTAGCCTTATTAACGCCTTATATTATAAGGTTTCTTTTCTTCAAAGCCGTTGATACAAATGATTAATTGGATATTCATTTTTATTAAAAAATAAGGGGTTTGTTAACCATCGCAAGGAGTGAATTTTAATACCAAAATAAAAAATAAAAACATGTAAGTTCTTAAACTTACGACAAATTTGTTATAGGGTATACTCTTCATAGATATGATTGTTATGATATTGGAAAATTAAAAATTAAAAAAACAAGCTATACGTACACTGATAAAAGTATTAAATGGACTCCTTTGTTCCACCGGTAAAGCAAATGTGACTGCTTAGGTTCATATTCTTTCAAATCATGCGAAAGATGTGTAATATTTAAAGGAAGGTTATAAAGATGAACTGGATTACAAATTATGTTCGTCCTAAAATTAACTCTATATTGGGGCGCCGTGAAATTCCAGAAAATCTATGGATTAAAGATCCTACCAGTGGTGAAATGATCTTCCATAAAGATCTGGAAGCTAATCAATTTGTAGCTCCCAATTCTGGCCATCATATGCGTATCAGCGCTAAAAATCGTCTCATGCATTTTTTTGATGATGGTGTTTATACAGCTCTTGAAAATCCAAAAGTTGTAACAGATCCTTTAAAATTTCGTGACGAAAAACGCTATATTGACCGGTTAAAAGATTATCGTTCTAAACTTGGTGTTGATGATAATATTTTAAGTGCACGTGGTACGATTGAAGGCTTACCAATCATTGCAACCGTTCAAGATTTCGCCTTTATGGGTGGATCACTCGGTATGGCTTCAGGAGAAGCTATTATTAAAGCTTTTGATACTGCCATTGCCGAAAGGCGCCCGTTAGTTCTTTTTTCTGCTTCTGGTGGCGCACGCATGCAAGAAGGAACACTCTCGTTGATGCAAATGCCTCGTACAACCGTAGCGATTGAAATGTTGAAAGAAGCAAAACTTCCCTATATTGTTGTGCTGACTAATCCAACCACCGGTGGTGTTACTGCTTCTTACGCCATGCTTGGTGATATTCACATTGCTGAACCTGGCGCTATGATTGGTTTTGCTGGTCCACGTGTGATTCAACAAACTATACGCGAAACCCTACCAGAAGGTTTTCAAAGTAGTGAATATCTGCTCGAACATGGTATGATTGATATGGTTGTATCACGTTTAGAAATGAAAACAACAATTGCGCGTCTTTTACGTTTGATGATGAAACGCCCTGCTGTTTTTAACCCTTCCGATCCATCCCCAACAGACTCTCAAACATCGCTTTCTACAACAAAAGCAGCTTAAATTTATGCAACAAAACCAGATACAAAGGGTTGTGGATGATTTACTAAAAAATTATCCGAAAAAATTTGATCTTTCTTTAGAGCGTATTATTCACCTTTTAGAGCGTCTTGGTAATCCACATTTAAAACTTGCCCCTATTATTCACATCGCTGGAACAAATGGCAAAGGATCTGCCTCAGCGATTTGCCGTGCTCTTTTAGAAAGTGCAGGATACTGCGTTCATGTCTATAGCTCACCTCATCTCGTCAACTGGAATGAACGCTGCCGGTTAGGTCAAAAAGGGGGTGGTCAACTTGTTACAGAAAACCAATTGGCTGAGACAATCCGTGAAATTATAAAAGTAAATCGTCAAGAGCCGATTACTATTTTTGAAATTTTTACAGCCGCTGCCTTTATGCTGTTTAGTACACATCCAGCTGATGTTGTCATTTTAGAAGTTGGGTTGGGAGGGCGTTTTGATGCTACCAATGTCATTAACAAACCAGCTGTATCGCTTATTATGCCCATTGATTATGATCATGAGAACTTTCTTGGAAACACAATTGCTCAAATCGCTTTTCAAAAGGGGGGAATTATCAAACCAAATGTTCCAGTAGTCATCGGGAAGCAAAATTATGAAGAAACTCTTGCTACTTTAATACCCCTTGCCGATAAAAATAAAGCACCTTATTCTCTATTTGATCAAGATTATCAAAGTTATAAAGAACATGGACGTATGGTTTTTCAAAACAATCAAGGTCTCATGGATCTTTCACTTCCTAACCTTATTGGAGACCACCAAGTTGCCAATGCTGGCGCATCTCTTGAAGCAGTTTGTAAAGCAGGTTTTCAACTTTCAGAACAAACCATAAATGACGCTTTGAAAAATATCTATTGGCCCGCACGGATGCAACATCTTATCCAAGGACATTTGGTTGATCAACTGTCTCCTAATATTGATTTATGGTTAGACGGTGGTCACAATCCTGCTGCTGGAAAAGTTATTGCAGCAGAACTTACACAATGGAGAAAAAAAACAGATCGTCCCATTATTATGATTGCTGGCATGCTCAATACCAAAGATGCTGTCGGTTATTTTCGTTCCTTAGCGAACCTTATCGATAAAATATATACGATACCGCTGATTAACAATAATGCCAGTATCTCTCCAATAAAATTAGCTGAATCAGCGCAAAAAGCAGGAATCTTTGCTACTCCACAAGCACATCTACAAGATGCTTTGCATAAGATTAGAGCCGAATATAAAGAGGCAATTGTCCTTATTAGTGGTTCCCTTTATCTTGCGGGCGATATTTTACGTGACAATAAAACACCTCCATGCTAGAAATTGATTATTTTAAAGCTTTGAAAGATAGACTTTTTAATCATGCAACTTGATTATGCACTTTATCAACATCCTAAACTTATTACTGTTTTTGGCGGATCTGGTTTTGTAGGACGACATGTCGTTGAAACTTTGACTAAGCGGGGATATCGCGTTCGTATCGCTGTTCGTTATCCACAAAAAGCTTATTACATGCTCCAAATAGGAGAAGTAGGACAAACCCAAATGCTTAAAACGGATATCAAGCATCGTGCCTCTGTTGCACGCGCGTTGCTTGGAGCTGATGCGGCAGTGTTTTTACCTGGTAGCTTAAAACAAGCAAATCAATCGAATTTTAAAAACACACAAATTGATGGTGCTTACAATGTTGCTGAATTAACAGCACAAGCTGCTATTCCACTCATCTATATGTCAGCACTTGTGGCTAACGAGAATGCTTCATGTCTTTATGCACGTGTTAAGTTTATGGGTGAACAAATCGTTCATAACAAGCATCCTCAAGCAATTATTATCCGTCCATCCGTTATCTTTGGACCAGAGGATTGTTTCTTTAACACCTTAGCAGATTTGTCACGTTTTTTACCAATTATGCCTCTTTTTGGGGGTGGGCAAAGCAAATTGCAACCCGTGTATGTTGGTGACGTTGCTGAGTTTATCGCGCGCGCTTTAGATGGACAGGTTGCTTGGGGAAAAAATTATGATCTTGGTGGTCCCCAGATTATCACTTTCCAAAATACTCTTGAAAATATACTCAAAATTATTCACCGTAAAAAAACAATCCTATCCATGCCCCTTTCTGCTGGTCTATTGATTGGAGGAATTTTGGGAACTATCGGTAAATTGCCTTTTGTACCAACACTCGTAACAGCCAATCAGATACGTTTTTTGCAAATGGATAACATTGTTTCTAAAGAGGCTATAGAGAATGGATATACTCTAGAAGGTGTGGGAATTACCCCCAGAGCAATGGCTGCATTCTTGCCAAGTTATCTTTGGCGATTTCGTCCACATGGTCAATTTTCGCAAAACTTATTCGTCTAGAATAAATTTTTCCAAAACTGAGTTAATTATTTGATTTATAATTTATAGCTCGTTGTTAGCGATTCTGAAATCAGAATGCTCAATAGAGTAATGTTTTTGCGTTTTAAATGCTCTATTCAGTATCACAAAAAATGTTTAATCGTATACCTATAGTATTTTGATAAAAATCGTTGAAAACAGGAGAAAAGCACTTCTTATACACTGTCTTTATCCAAGAGCAGATGCAACATTGGAATCCTAAAGAACCGATTCTGAATTGCCTATTCATAAATATGATAACCTATGGCTTTGCATTATATTATTTTGGTAGAAAGCTTAATAATGAGATTAAAGTAAGGTAATACTTCCTTTTTCAACAATCGCATAAGCGAGTAGAATATAAGTATTCTACTTTCGATATTATCCCATAAAAAATCGATATAAAAACTGTGAAGCAATGCACAATTTTTATTATTTAAAAGGTATTCTCCCTGGAGATTTTTAAAAGCTTTAAAGTTACGTGAAAAGGATAGAGTTTTGTTTATATAATAAGACTTATCATGAAGATCTCTTATTCTGTCAGTAACATCATTACTCAGATTCATAAATGCATATTTGTTGCACAAATTTATGGAGATTTTAAAAGAGCTTTTTCACATAAAGAAGTCCTCTTCTTGTCTTGCATTTTTTTTTAATTTCTCCTACCGTCTTGGAAAAACTTATTTTAAAGGAATAAAGAATGGCAGCTCAAGATTTTGTTGTCAAAGATATTGCACTTGCCGCTTATGGTCGTAAAGAACTTGATATTGCTGAAACTGAGATGCCTGGTTTGATGGCTTGTCGTAAGGAGTTTTCCTCTAATCAACCTTTGCGCGGAGCACGTATTTCTGGCTCATTGCACATGACAATTCAAACAGCTGTTTTAATTGAAACATTAAAAGCGATTGGCGCCGATATACGGTGGAGCTCTAGCAATATTTTTTCTACGCAAGACCATGCAGCAGCAGCTATCGCCGCAACTGGTATTCCTGTATTCGCCGTTAAGGGTGAAACATTAGAAGAATATTGGACTTATATAGATGCAATTTTCCAATGGCCAGATGGTAATCCTTCCAATCTTATTTTAGATGATGGCGCTGATGCCACAAACTATATTTTAATGGGAAGTCGTGCAGAACAAAATAAAGCTATCCTATCGCATCCCAAAACAGAAGAAGAAGAAATTTTTTTCAAACAAATACAAAAGCGTATGGATGCAACGCCAGGATTTTTTACACGACAGCGCGCAGCAATTAAAGGTGTAAGCGAAGAAACCACAACAGGTGTAAACCGTCTTTATCAGTTACAAAAAGAAGGGCTTTTGCCTTTTCCTGCTATTAATGTCAATGATAGCGTCACTAAATCAAAGTTTGATAATAAATATGGATGTAAAGAATCATTGGTCGATGGTATTCGACGTGGAACAGACGTGATGATCGCTGGTAAAACTGCCATTGTCTGTGGTTATGGTGACGTAGGAAAAGGTTCAGCAGCATCTCTTTCTGGTGCTGGGGCTCGTGTTAAAGTAACAGAAATTGATCCTATTTGCGCTCTTCAAGCAGCTATGGATGGCTATGAAGTTGTTAATTTGGATGATGCTGCTTCCAGTGCTGATATTATCATCACGACAACAGGCAATAAAGATGTTGTTCGTTTAGACCATATGCGACAAGTAAAGGATATGTGTATTCTTGGAAATATTGGTCATTTTGATAACGAAATCCAAGTCGCAGCCCTTAGAAATTTGCCATGGACAAATATTAAACCACAAGTTGATATGATCACCTTTCCCGATGGAAAACGCATCATTTTGCTCTCTGAAGGGCGTTTGTTAAACCTCGGGAATGCGACTGGGCATCCCTCTTTTGTCATGTCAGCCTCGTTTACTAATCAAGTTTTAGCGCAAATTGAACTTTTTACCCGTGCAGAACACTATACAAATGAAGTCACTGTTTTGCCTAAACATCTTGATGAAAAAGTTGCACGTCTACATCTTGATCGGTTAGGAATAAAATTAAGTGTTTTATCAGAAGAACAAGCCGCTTATATTGGAGTCACACCACAAGGACCTTATAAACCAAACCATTACCGTTACTAAACATTTCCTTGGGTTAAAAAAGGGAAAGATGTCGTGCGCAGCTTTGGTGACTATAACCCCAAAGAAAAAGCTCAAAAAATGATTCGAATCTATGCGTATATATTTTGCCTTTTTTTCTTTTTTTCTCCAACATGCGCTGTTGCTCAGCCACTGGAAGGTTATCTACCATTTTTCTTCACTTTACTAGATGGTCCATGGCTGCTTTTAGCGCTGTGTGGAGGAATTTCTTGTGCTTCACTTCTCACGTGCCTAGCTGTTATTATGCGTGCAAAAAAAACTGCACAGAAGCCTTTGAAGATAATTCAGGCAAATTTTTCTGAAAAACTTAAATATTATGAATGGCTTCTGGAAGAAACCGAGCAATTCCTTCTTATTTGGGAAAATCCAACAACCTTACCCCGTGTCGTTGGTGCCCTTTCTGCATTGCAAAAAATAGGAATCGACCAGAAAGATTTTCAGCGTTTTGAGCTCTGGGTTGAAGAAAATTCTCTGCGAGAACTTGATTATGCATTGACTCAACTACGTTGTAAATGTCACCCTTTTGATCTTTCTATCACCACCACAAACAATGTATTGCTGCAAGTTACAGGAGTCATCGCAGGAACAGTCGCTATTGCTCGTTTTCAAGATATCTCAAAACAACAGAGTGAAAATGCTCGTTTACAGAAAGATATCGCCCGCCTTCTTACTGAACTGAGAATGCAGCGTAATCTTCTTGATCTTATTCAAGAGCCCGTATGGATAAAAGATTGTGAAGGAAAAGTTTGTTTTATCAATCGCGCCTTTAGAGAAATGACAGATTTTCGTGAAGGCAGTGATGAAGTGGGGGATCTTTTCAATGAAAATACACAACGCAAAACAGATGAAACAGAAACAATTTTTCAAGAACATGTTCACACAGTTATTGATGGAGAACGACATCGTTTTCATCTCACACGTATTACAACAGCCGAAGGGATGGCAGCTTTTGCGCGTGATGACAGCGCATATGAAAATCTTGCTCATGAATTAAGTTATGTTCTTCAAAGCCATTGTGAAACACTTGACCAAATTTCAACAGCTGTAGCTATTTTTGATACAAACCAAAAATTAAAATTCTGTAATCATGCTTTTAAAATTTTATGGCCGTTGGAGACTTCCTTTTTAGAAAGTGAACCAAGCCATACATTATTTCTTGAACGTCTACGTGAAAAAGGGCTCATTGCTGAACACCCCGATTGGCGCGCATGGAAAGAAGAACTTTTTAAAGCCTATCGACAAACAGAATCGAACCAACAAATTTGGAATCTTCCAGATGGGCGTACGGTGCGTGTTATCTCGAACCCTCATCCACAAGGAGGTGTCACTTGGCTTTACGAAAACCTTACAGAAAAAATTGATCTTGAACGCCGTTATAATACACTTATTAAAATACAAGGTGAAACACTTGATAAACTTTCCGAAGGCGTGGTTGTTTTTGGTACTGATGGACGCCTTCGTTTATCGAATCCTGCCTTGTCGAAATTGTGGTCTCTTCCTTATAATTTACTGGTAGAAGGGACCCATATTACACAGTTACAAAGCCATTGTTCAGCCTTAACCTTAGGACAAGAATGGGATCAATTTACCAAATTCATTACCGGTTTTGCTGAAAAACGTGAAACATATTCAGGTCGTATAGATCTTAAAAATGATATGATTATTGACTATACTCTGGTTCCTCTTCCCGATGGACAAACAATGCTTACTTTTGTGAATGTTACAGATACTGTCCATGTTGCACGTGCTCTTCAAGAAAGAAATGAAGCATTAGAAAGTGCTGATCGTTTGCGTAATGAATTTGTCCAACATGTTTCCTATGAATTGCGTACACCTCTCACCAATATTATTGGATTTTCGGATATTTTACGTGATCAAATTTTCGGCTCTATCAATAAACGTCAACAAGAATATCTTGGGCATATTCATTCAGAATCAGGAACTCTTTTAAATATTGTTAACGATATTCTTGATCTTGCTACCCTTGATGCAGGCATTATGGAGTTGGACATAAAATCGGTTAATATTGCAGATGCTATGATACAAGCAGTAGCACGTATAGAAGATCGCCTTAATGGACGTCATATTACGCTTTTACAACAAATTTCTCCTTCCTTAAATTCCATTTCTGCTGACGAAAAACGCTTGCATCAAATTTTTGTGAATGTGCTGAGTAATGCTATTAATTTTGCAACGGAGGCGAGCACTATTGAATTTTGCGTCGATGAACAAGATGATAATATTGTCTTTAGCGTTCACAATGAAGGCTCTGATATTCCAGAAGACGTCCTTGATCGTATTTTTAAACGTTTTTCTTCTCATTCACACCATGGCGGGCGTGCAGGAGCGGGTCTTGGCCTTTCCCTTGTGAAGAGTTTCGTTGAACTACACGGTGGACATGTTGAGATTCTTACCGGTTCTGGAAAAGGAACAACAGTTAAATGTTTTTTCCCACTTCCCAAAGGAGATAAGATTTTTTAATTTCAATCTTTATTATAACAAAAATTTTTCATCCATTTCATGGAACTCTTAATGAATTTTAGTTTTTTTCTTGAAAATGAAGAGGCAACAAAGCTTTTTGCACAACATTTAACCCTTTCTTTAAAGCCGGGGGATCTTGTAACGCTGCAAGGAGATCTTGGAACTGGAAAATCAACTATTGCACGTACCATCATCCAAACACTTGCGAATGATAACACTATGGATGTTCCAAGCCCTACTTTTACTCTTGTGCAAAGCTATCAACTTCCACAGTTTGAAATTATTCATGCTGATCTTTACCGCCTTTCTATGGCAGAAGAAATTGATGAATTAGGGCTTCATGAAGCTCGTGAGAAAAATATTTTACTTGTTGAATGGCCAGAAAGAAATACAGCTCTTTTAGAGCTCGCCACTTTTGCACTCACCTTACACTATAAAGAACATGGGCGTCATGTAACACTCAGATCAGCACAACATGCCATTGAACGTTTGCAACAGTCTTTTGCAATTCGTACATTTTAAAAAAACATCGACATGAGCATGAACATCATCATTTTTTAATTGATAATACCTCAATACGTACCGAAATTTGAGATGATGAACAACATAAAGAAGTCCCTCATGGATGTATCAACTATGAAGATGAGATGAAATACTGGCTCTTTTATATAACAATGACATAAATTGCAAAGGACATCCGTTAATTTATAGAAATTTATCAATTTATTTTAGAGAATGTTTTTTGCCTTTCATACTTTTAGTAAAGGCTTCAAAAAAAGTCCTTTGATTCTAGAGAATAGTGTAAGAGAATTTTAAATTGAAGTGGTAACCCTTTAGAAGAGCATTATATAACCTGTAGTGAATTGCTTGCTTCTTTCTGCTTAAAAATTGTGAACTTCAGAAAAGTAATTTGCAAAGTTTTTTCTTAAAATCTCCTTTCATGATTGCGAAGGACTCCAAACAAAAATCTCCTTATTTCTAGATTCATATTGCCTTTTTATGTGTTGAAAGCACTGTCTATCTCTATAGTCTTATTCAAGAAGAAAATACCTTTATGAAATTATCATTCACCCAATATTTTTGACGCGCATATAAGGAAAGAATTGCCTATATTCTTCATACAGGGCAATTTTTTATAAAAAATAGTCAATTGAATCATGCATAAAAGTACGAATTCTTAAATTCATTTAACATTTTGATTTTATTATCTTTTTATTATAATATAATGCAAAAAAGAATGTTTAAAAAATCAAAAGGAGAGACAAAGCTTCTCTCCTTTATGGTGATTATATGTGGAATTAACTAAGCCCATCTTTTATCCATTCAGAAAGACGTCCTTTAGAGGTAGCGCCAACCATATTCGATGAAATATTTCCATTTTTAAACATTAATAATGTAGGGATAGAACGTACTCCGTATTGGGTAGCCAGTTCCGGATTTTCATCAATATTTACCTTAGCAATTTTAACTTGATTTTGCATTTCCATTGAAATTTCATCCAAAATTGGAGCAATCATTTTGCAAGGGCCACACCATTCTGCCCAAAAATCAACCACAACAGGGGTGGAAGAGGTTAGAACTTCACTTTCGAAATTGTCCTTATCAACTTTTATACACGTCATTGATTTATCCTTTATATTCACTCTTTATAGATTGGTATGATAACAATTCATATCAAGTTATTGCAAAGATAAATTATTAAAGGACTTTTTTACACCAGAGATTGTGCATTGTGTTTGTTTGGGCGATTTTATGAAAGTAAAAAAGTGTAAGAATACTTTGAAGGAAAGGAATAACTTATAAGGCAACTTCACCAAGAAATGCCTCGAGTTTTTCTGGAGAAAGCTTAAAAATTTTGGCTTCTTTACTGTAGATAAGCAGAGCTTGGATATCTTTATCAGGATGAATAGCTTGTAATAATTTTCGGTAAAGAGCCATTTGCAACCAGTGATGGGAAGCAATAGCAGCTTCATTTTCTGGCGGGGTTCCTGTTTTAAAATCGGCAAATATGATGCTGTTTTGCGTGATGTAGAGACGGTCAATTTGACCAGAAATTGCGTGTTCTTTTCCACGAATTTTTACAATACCCATTAAGGAAACCTCAGCACGTGAATGCTCAGAAAAAAGGGGCTTGAGGTAAACATGATCTAATATTTTCCAAACATGGCGAAGAGCATCTTCTCTTTGGCTCTCATACCAATGAGAGGCTTTGATATTGAGATAGTTTCGAGCATAATCTCGACGTTTTTGTGGGGGGTAATCGGGTAAATATTGTAATAATCGGTGAACGATATTACCATATTCAATGGAAAAAGCTCTGTTAGTGTTTGTTTCTCCTAAAACAGGGGAGATGGTAAGCTGTTTTGGACTTGAGGACAGCTCTGTATCAGCTTCAATGGCAAGGCTCGCGACTGAGGGTTTTAACGGTTTTGGTAGCACTGGCTCTTCTGGTACTTTATGGGAGAAAAAAGCAGGCAAAGGTGGTAAGGTTTGGCATTCAGCGCAAGGGACTTTTGGGTTTATAGAAGCAGAAGAAGGAGGTGTAATACAATAACGCCAAGCTGCAATATCTTCCGCAGAATCTTTTATAGCAAGAGCATGCGGTTCGAGGGCTTTTTTTACCAGTTGTAACCATGTATGAGATGGCGTTTTCTGTCCTTTATATCCACAAATAAACAAGCGATCTTCAGCGCGTGTCATGCCTACATAAAGAAGGCGCCTATATTCTTCTTCTGCACGCTCTTTTAAGTGTGAAATTGCTTGTTTAGAGAGTTTTGTATCAAACTTTTCATTGGGACGCCAAATAAAGGCTTGTTTTCCTTTCCATTTTGCATTGTTTAAAGGAACTTTAAGCAAATGAGGCGCATGCTGAGGATGCCAAATCGCACTACCAGGATCGACTAAAAACACAATAGCAGCCTCTAGTCCTTTTGCAGCATGAACAGTCATGATGCGGATTTCTTCATTATTTTGTTCAAATTCACGTTTAATTTCTGGTTCGCTTGCACTTAATGTTTCTAAAAAAGCTTGTAATCCTGGTAATCCTGTTTTTTGAATAGTAAGCGTATAATCCATAAAAGCATCGAGCACATCATTTGCTTCAGATCCTAAACGAGACAGAATTTTTTGTCTTCCCTTATCATTATTCAAAATATGGCTATAAAACTCGAAAACCGGTATTTTATCCACTAAAGCGCGATAATGGTTTAGCTTTTCAAAAGCATCTTTAAAAGATGCCTGCGATGATGCGTGCGTAAATAAGCTTTGCCAAAGAGAGCCGGTGCGGTGTGCAGCAAGCTGATAGAGTTCCTCTTCACTAAGAGCAAAAAGGGGGCTTTTTAAAACACAAGCAAGAGAAAGATCATCTTGTGGCTGCAAAACAAAACGCGCAAGCGCCATTAAATCACGGATACTAATATGTTTGGTAAGCTGTAAACGATCAGCCCCTGCTACGGGAATATTGCGGTGTTTAAAAGCACGAGAAAGAGCTGAGACAAATTGATCACGTTTACGAACCAAGATCATAATATCACTTGCACGTATTAAGCGTCCTTTTGCTGGAAGCATTTCACCTTTTTGTAACCAGTTGGCAATAGTTTCAGCAATTTTTTCTGCTAAACGAACTTCAGGGGTATCTAAATGATCAACGCTTAAATGCCAATCATGAGGAAATTCACTCGTTTCTTGGGAAATAGCATCCCATATAACAACTTCACCGGGACTGTTAACACGAATAGCTTCATGCACCGTTTTTGTATTTTCTGCCGAAAGTCCTTTGTAGTTTTCTGGTGTTTCAAAAACAATATCAACGCTTTTAAGAACATCCGCTGTAGAACGAAAAGAGTAATGCAGTTGTATTTTTTCAAATTGCTGATTTGTTTGCTGCACTTTTTTTTGAATGATTCGTCCATTTTCAGCAAAATTTTCTGGAGCTGCGCCTTGAAAAGAATAAATAGATTGCTTTTCATCTCCAACAGCAAAAAGAGTCCGTATATTTGTTCGTTGGCTATAACCTGAGAAAAACTCTTGTGCCAACAGTTGAATAATTTGCCATTGCTCAGGATTAGTATCTTGTGCTTCATCAAGTAGAATGTGATCAAGACCACGATCAAGTTTATAATGCACCCATTGGCTTGCACCTTTACGCTGTAATAAATGAAGTGTACGCTCAATAAGATCGTCAAAGTCTAAGAAGCCATTAGCCTTTTTTAGATTCGTATAGATTTTGAGATAAACAGCACATAACTGAAAAGCAGCCATATTGAGAGTAGCAACTTTTGCACATTGATATTTCTCTAAAAGAATAGAAAGCTTGTTTTGTTTATCTTCAAGCATTTGTTGAATAAAGGGCCAAATTTG
This sequence comes from Bartonella sp. MF74HXZ, assembly GCF_042194445.1. Lineage (NCBI taxonomy): Bacteria > Pseudomonadati > Pseudomonadota > Alphaproteobacteria > Hyphomicrobiales > Bartonellaceae > Bartonella > Bartonella sp. MF74HXZ. Next base: position 189,965 of record NZ_JBHIMW010000002.1, read on the forward strand.
GTCTGACTTTTTACGAGATAAATGTGAAAACTTACGTGGCTCACCTTTTATTGTAAAATAAATATCAGAAATAATATTGAGAATATTTGTCTCATCATGCACCTTTTCTAATTGGGAAAGTTTTTCCACCATATCCTTGCAGCTTTGACTGCCATTGGTTTCACAATGGTTAAGAGCATAAAGAGGAAGGCGCGCTGTCTGTTTAATTTGTTCCAATAGACATTGGTTTGTTTCATCTGGCGCTAAGTTAAAAAGTGCACGCAATTTCTCTTCTCCATTTTCAGATAGAAGAGAAGATAAAAAATCAGATAATTTATGTTGCTTTTCCGTTGCTTCATAGAGCAATTGATTAAAAGTATGTTCGCTAATAACTTTAAATAACTGTTGCAAAGCAGGCTGTACATCACGACGAGCTAAAAGTTGGCGACGAGATTCTTGTAGTAATTTTTTTCGACTGATATCATCGGGAAGTTCAAAATGCCCTGCAATATTGGCTTCTAACATGAATTGATGCAAGAGAGATTCACAAAAAGCATGAATCGTTTGGATTTTTAAGCCACCAGGCGTTTCGAGGGCACGCGCGAAGAGTTGTCGTGCATAAGTTAGTTTTTGCGCATTAACAGGTTTTTTTTCAAACCGTGTTAAGGTTTCCTGCAGCTGTGCATCATCGAGTTCATTCCAACTGGAAAGCGTGCGAAAAATTCGTGATTGCATAACAGCAGCAGCAGCTCTTGTATAAGTAAGGCATAAAATACGTGCTGGAGGCGTACCGTTTAAAAGCAAACGGATAACACGTTCACTTAAAACATGGGTTTTTCCAGATCCAGCATTTGCAGAAACCCACACGTTTTTTTGGGGATGTGTTGCCGTTGCTTGTGCATCAAGAGCGGCTTCAGGAATAGAAAAAATCGTCATGATTACTCTTCTTTATGAAAACCACTTGACCATTCCCACAACCGAGCCAAATGGTCGTAGTCACCTTCATATCGTTTTGACATGGGGACAGCATGTGAGAGATAGCCTTGTTGTGGATTTTGATAATAAGTTATGAGTGCGATAAGGTTTTCCCATGCATTTTCACCAAGATTAACAGCACTTAGGTGAATTTTTCCGTCTTTTTTCTTTAAAAGAATTGATTGGGATTTAATTTCACCTTTTTTGTTAAGGGGAATGTAAAATAAATTTGAGGGAGTAAAATCTTGAAAATCTGGGAATCCCCCTTGTATGAGTAAAGCTGTTTCTAAAGCCAATTGCGGAAATAATAATTCACGAACTTGTTTTGATGAAGGAGGGGTACCGGTTTTGAAATCTAGAATTTCAACTGTTTTATCTGGCAAAACATCAAGACGATCAGCACGTCCTGAAAGGGTTACCCCTGTTGTTCCTATAGGGATTTTTTGTGATACCACTTCCGAATATCGCTCTCGCAGTCCTAAACTTTGTTCCCATTGAATAAGGCGTGGAGCAAGATTTTCAAAACTATTCCACCAAATTACTTCAATGTCGGGTGGAAAATTGAATTTATCAAACTCTTTACGTCCAATAGAAAGCAGTGCATTGAGTGCATTTGCAGCATTTGGATTTTTTATTTGTGTGCAAAAGGCTGCAAGAATAGCGTGATAAAGTGTTCCACGTTCTGAAGCGCTAGGATCATGAATAAGTTCTTTAAGTGGTTTGAGCCGTAAAATTTTTTTAGCATAAATAGCATAAGGATCATACCGCAATGTTTCTATTTCAGTGACTGAAAAATGTCGCGGGCGTATATCAAGAGGTGGAGCAGGGCAAGGACGTTCCACCTCAGAAGTTATGCTTGTATGATCAAGCATCTTTGCCCAATGGCGTAGTATTTCACCTCGTTCACGGATTTTTTTCCAAACCTGTTTCCCTACAACTGTTTCCATGCGTTGTAGCCAGCGAGAAGGAATGGAGGGTGTATGATTAACGCGCAATGCGCGACTCATCACCACTTTATCCATTCCCATCGCCCATTGAAAATCATGCGCGGAAAGACCAATACGCTGCTCTGGTGGCTCCAGAGTTAACATCATTTTCATCGGTCGCGATAAAAAAGCATCATTTCGGGTTGATATCGGCCATGACCCTTCATTAAGACCGCCGATGACCACTGTATCAACTGTTTGCAAACGTGATTCCAAAGTACCCCAGATGAATAAACGTGGATGTCCTCCAGGCGAAGGTGTGACGGAACGGGTTGCTATTATGGCAGAAAACATAGCAGGCCATTCGCAAAGATGAAATGTTAATCCTGATTGATCACTGACCAATTCACGTAAAAATTTTGATAGGGCTTGTCCTGCTTCGTGTTGATAAAGATGTGCAAGAGAATTATCTTCATTGCGACCAAAATTTTCAAAAACCTCAACAGTTGCTATCGCAGCTTCGTTGATGGTGCATTCTTTCTCTTTTTTCATAAGAGATGTTAAAGGTTCAACAGCTTTCCTCAAAAGATGACAAAGGAAACGTGCTTCTTCACATTTCTGCTGATCAAGAGCGTTGATTTCAGAACTATTATGAAAGTATGTTTCAATCCATTTTTCAAGAAATTGATCACATTCGCAAAGATTGATACGCCCTGTATTTCCTCGAAGAATAAAAAGTTCAAAATTTTCTGCCATTTCGCGTAAACGATGACGGTTTTGTTGGAGTGTTGTCAGTGGATGTTTAAGAAGAGAAAGAAAAGCAATGGGATCATCGGGTTGCAACACATTTTCTAAGATAAGTCGTAAGAGAGTTACAGGTAATGTTTGTGCAAGTGGTATTCCGCCTGAATCATTTGCTTCAATTCCAAATCTCTGTAATTCCACAGCAACACGGCGTGCTAAATTACGGTCATTTGTAATAAGGGCCGCAGTTTTTTGGGGTTCTTCAATAGCTTTGCGTAAGGTAATAGCTATAGCGAGAGCTTCTTCACGTTCATTTATAGCTTCAATAAATGACCAATCTGCACAAAGATTTTCATAATCATCACGGACAATTTGTATCCATTTATCTGTTGTAGAAGCTGGTCGGAGTGCTTCTGATAAAAGAGCCATTCGTCTTTTCTTTGTTATACTTTGTTGGCCAATTTCGCAAACATGATGACGTTGACACTCCATGAGAGTTAGAAGTTTTTTTAAATGATATTGAGGATGGCTAAAAACATTTTCTGCAGGATCAAAAAAATCACAAGCTGTTTTTTCTTTATTGCTTGTGCTTAGTGCATTCCATTGTTCTTCATCCATATGAAGATCAAGGCCAGGAAGAACAACAGCCCCTTTTGGCAAAGAAGCTATAACCTTTAAAAGATGAGAAACTGCAGGCATAGAACCTGACACACCAGCTGCAATGACCGGTTTATCAGGCGGCATACGTCGTAAAGTCTCTGCATGCATTGTGAGTGCTTGATTACGCCATTCAGCGGGATTACTTCGTTGTCTTTCTGTCAAGATTTTTGGCCAATTTTGCGTAACAATAGTCAAGAAATCGAGCGTTATTTGCCACCATTCAGCGACTATATCAGGTGCAATATTTTTAAGTTTTGACCAGTCTGCTCCTTCTGTTTCAATTTCGTCCATCAAGTGTGCTAAATCTTGCGCAAGCCAAATCGCATCAGCACTATGAGCCGGAATAAGCACATCTTCTGTGCCAAACATGGCACGCAGATGCGCAGGTAAATTTTCACGCCATGGACGAATAAGGCGTGCTAAAAGTAAAAGACGTTCGCTTTCTCCAATAGGCGGATCGAGAGCGCTGGTATGATTTTCCAAAAAAAGGAAACTGTCTTCATCTACATCTCCTAGAGCACGAATGGTTGGCAAGAATGTTGATTGTGTATCACTTCTTTCAACAAAGGCTAAACGCAAAGCGCGAGCAGCACGACGTGTCGGAACATAAATAAGGCTATCGGCAATGGCAGTTTGAATATCTCCACTGGAAGCGAAATTATCAATAAGGCTACCAGAGAGTAATGCATCAACAAAGTGAGGCAAAAAAGCAGTTCCCGGAGAAATAGAAAAGACACGCGGTTTATAGGTCATATGATCTCATATTTGGGATAACAAATTTCAGCTTATTGATTATTTGTATTATTTTGACTGTATACAATATTTATACAAGGAAAAACTGAAAAGCTATATTTATACAGCAGATTTTTTATTTTAGATTTAAAAAATCAGTTTCATAAATAATACTTTCGAATCCCATAAAAAGCTTGGAAAAAAATAATAATATTTCCACCTTTCACAGCGAAAATAGATTACTTTGATAGAGAGAGTTTTGCAAAAGTTTATCGTGCAAGCCTCTATCTAGGATCACATCCCTTATGCAAAATAGAATGCCCCAAATATCATTATGTTATAATTTTATATGTTTGTTTTTAAAGAGACATCTTTCATTGTACTTGAGCTTACCTCGTAATGTCGTCCCATAAATAATATAAATGAATACTATAACATAAACTTCCGTGAATGGGATAAGATATACCATACACCACCATCGTTACATCACAACACAACAAACCACCATCATCACTTTTTTACCCTCACCCAATATTTTGAAAGCTCTTGGCTATAGAGAAGATTTATAAGAGGTATTGTATTTCTTGCTTCAAGTATTTTACGCACACATCAATCCTACTTATGATATGCAAACAAATGATTTTGATTGTTTCAATATAAGAAACTTATAATATTCAGATTTTTAACCCAATATAAAAAATGATAAATTATCATTATAAATCAAATTATTGTAGAAAAGATTTTTCTTTATTTTAAGAGCGTACTTGGTAATCTTTAAAAGCAGAAAATTTTATTTTAGGAGCTCTTTCTGCCTCATAATTCAATGAAAAATGATTCTCCGCTAAAAAGACTGGATCACCTTCTAAATCATACGCAATAGCAGAGCGGTGATTGCTGAGAAACTTTTGCAACTCATCTTTGCTCTGCGCTGAAATCCAACGACATAAATTAAAACGCGCAGACTCAAAATTCACTGGCAAAGAATATTCTATTTTTAATCGTTCTTTTAAAACATCAATTTGCAAAGCACCAATAACACCAATGAGAGAAGGCGACCCATCATCAGGAATAAACAATTGTACAACCCCTTCTTCAGCCATTTGTTGCAAAGCTTCTTTGAGCTTTTTTGCTTTCATTGGATCGCCCAAACAAACACGACGCAAAATCTCTGGTGCAAAATTTGGTACTCCCTTAAAGAGGATATCTTCTCCTTCAGTCAAAGTATCACCAATACGCAATGTTCCATGATTAGGAATCCCTACGATATCACCAGCATAGGCTTGATCAGCAATTTGGCGTGAACGCGCAAAGAAAAATTGTGGAGCCGAAAGTGTCATTGGTTTTCCTGTTCGAACCAACTTTGTCTTCATACCACGTTCAAGTGTTCCCGAACATACCCGAAAAAATGCAATACGATCACGATGATTAGGATCCATATTTGCTTGAATTTTAAAAACAAATCCCGTCATTTTAGGTTCCATGGCTATGACATTGCGCTGATCTGCACTTTGGTCACGAGGACTTTGACCAAAATCAATAAGCGCATTGATCAAATCACGAACACCAAAATTTCGCAAAGCTGAACCAAAATAAACCGGAGTCATATGACCTTCACGGAAAGCTTGAAGATCAAAATTCTTGCAAACACTTTGAGCGAGTTCTACCCCTTCAATAAAAGTGGAACGTTGATATTCAGGAAGTAAATGGACAACCTCTCTGGGATTTGAAACTATCCGCTGTGTTATCTCATCATCTTTTTGACGAAAACGATTATGATAAAGGTCATAGGTACCAACAAAATCTTTACCCGTACCAATTGGCCATGTTATAGGCGCAGTATCAAGAGCAAGCTTTTCTTCAATTTCATCTAAAAGCTCTATAGGATCACGTGCCTCACGATCCATTTTATTGATAAACGTAACAATAGGAATATCCCGCATCCGACACACTTCAAACAATTTTAATGTTCTAGGCTCAATTCCCCGTGCCGCATCCAAAACCATGACAGCACTATCAACAGCTGTGAGTGTGCGATAGGTATCGTCCGCAAAGTCCTCATGTCCTGGAGTATCTAGGAGATTAAAAATATGATTTTCATATTCAAACGTCATCACCGAAGTTACAACGGAAATACCACGATCACGCTCAATATTCATCCAATCAGAACGGGTTTGAATACGATCTTTTTTGGCTTTTACTTCTCCTGCAAGTTGAATAGCACCACCAAACAATAAAAGCTTTTCTGTCAATGTTGTTTTCCCAGCATCTGGGTGAGCAATAATTGCAAATGTACGGCGTCGCTTTACTTCCTGCACTCTCTTTTCCATTATTCCTCCACAGGACGTGCAAGCGCTTCAGCAATCAGTGCACGCATTTCATTAATCCCATAAAGCGCTATAAATGATCCCCATCGTGGACCTCGCTCTTGTCCCAGAAGGACTTCATACAACATTTGAAAAAAAACATTGGAAACACCAGGCCCACCTTCAGGGCTTTTTTTGCTATGATCTTGATAGCGTTCCGTTAACCGTGCAACATCAAGAAGCATATTTTGTAGCATATTGCCATCAACAGTTTCAGGTAAATTAGCTAATTTTTCATCAATTTGTGCTAATGTTGCTCGTTCGCTATCATCAGGGAGCCGGAATTTTTTGTTTGGTTTAACAAAAACATCAAAATATTTAATGGCAAACTTCACTAATTGATCAAGTTCTGGATAAGTTTGTGCATTTGCTCCTTTAGCGTAACGAGAAATAAAACCCCAAAGAACTTCTGCATTCTCCGCATTTGAAGCACTTACCAAATTTAAAAGCATCGCAAAGGAAACAGGCAAATCAACTTGCGGAGGGCAACCATTATGAATATGCCATACAGGATTATTCAGCCGCTCTTTCCATTCTTGGCGACCATAGGCTGAAAGATGCGCATAATATTCATCCACAGCTTTGGGAATAACATCAAAATAAAGCCTTTTTGCTGTTTTAGGCTTTGAAAACATATAAAGCCCTAAACTCTCTGTTGGGGCATAAGTAAGCCATTCATCAATAGTTAAGCCATTTCCCTTGGATTTGGAAATTTTCTGCCCTTTCTCATCTAAAAAGAGCTCATAGTTGAATCCTTCTGGAGACTTCCCACCTAATACTTTACAAATTTTAGAAGAAAGATTTGTGGAATCAATAAGGTCTTTTCCTGCCATTTCATAATCAATGCCAAGCGCTGTCCAACGCATTGCCCAATCCACCTTCCACTGACATTTAACCTTGCCCCCCGTAACCTCTGTTTCTATGGTTTCTCCTGTTTCTGGTTCGATATAAGTAACTGTACCTTTTTCAACATTACGCTCAATCATCGGTACCTGTAATACTTTTCCAGAAAAGGGAGAAATTGGTAAAAAGAGCGAATAGGTCGCTTGCCGTTCTGCACCCAATGTTGGTAAAATAATTGCCATAACCTTGTCATAACAGGCAAGGATTTTCAAAAGTGTTTCATCAAAACGACCAGAAGTGTAATAATCCGTAGCACTTGCAAATTCATAATCAAAACCAAAACGATCAAGGAAAGCCCGTAGCCGCGCATTATTTGCTGCCCCAAAAGAAGGATAGTCATCTCCAAAAGGGTCGGGTACACGGCTCAACGGTTGACCAAGATAATGTTCCATCCTCTCGCGATCAGGAACATTCTCAGGAACCTTGCGCAAACCATCCATATCATCAGAAAAACAAAGTAATTTTGTTTTTACTTTATTCTCCGTAAGAATATGAAATGCATGACGCACCATGGTTGTACGTGCAACTTCCCCAAAAGTACCAATATGCGGTAAACCAGAAGGTCCATAACCTGTTTCAAATATCACACTGTCTGGATAACCCGTCTTTTCATACCGTTTGATAATCTTACGTGCTTCTTCAAATGGCCAAGTTCTCGATTGAGAAGCCGCATCTTTTAATTCAGGCGTAAGGTTAAGGGTATCACACTGATCACGCATCATTATTTGTCCTAAAAATTACACTCTTTCAAAATAGGGTGTATGGTTCTTGAATTTATTCGTCAATAATAGCAAGCAAAAAGATGAAAATTTCTTTATACTTTTAAGTCACAATACAAAAACCGCCCTTGCTATAAACATATTTTGTTCTGATAAAAATCAAAAACATTCAATATTATAAAGCAAAATTGACTTGTTTTGATTATCAGAGCCTTCATTGCTATTATTATCATGAATTTTGCTTATTATACTGATTTAGTACAAAAGCGAAGCCTCTAACATTGAATGAAAGGACTGCAAAAACCAACAGATAAAAATGCTTAAGTTAGGCATTCCATACAAAAGCACTTCCTCTACTTTACACTTGTCACTGTAATTTTCTATTTCTTTTTTTTGTCACCTTGATGACGCATTGCTAATGTACGCAAACGTAAAGCATTTAATTTAATAAAACCAGTTGCATCTCTTTGATCGTAAGTACCTTGATCATCCTCGAAAGTTACCAACTCACTCGAATAAAGTGATTTTTTACTTTGGCGCCCTTCAACAATCACGTTTCCTTTATAGAGTTTTAACGTGACTTCACCTTCAACATGTTCTTGAGATAAATCAATAGCTGCCTGCAGCATCTTACGTTCCGGCGAAAACCAAAATCCATAATAAATGAGTTCTGCATAACGTGGCATCAATTCATCTTTCAAATGAGCTGCACCACGATCTAGCGTTAAAGATTCTATAGCTCTGTGAGCCGTTAAAAGAATGGTCCCCCCTGGTGTTTCATAAATACCCCGCGATTTCATACCCACAAAGCGATTTTCTACCAAATCTAACCGACCAATACCATTATCGCGCCCATAATGATTTAATTCTGCAAGTAAAGTTGCAGGAGATAAATTTTTTCCATTGATTGAAACAGCATCACCTTTTTTAAAGCCAAGAGTGATTCTGGTTGCTTGATCTGGAGCATCTTCCACCGAAAGAGTACGCATATGGACATATTCAGGAGCAGGAAGTGCTGGATCTTCTAAAATCTTTCCTTCTGATGAAGAATGCAATAAATTTGCATCCACTGAAAAAGGTGCTTCGCCTTGCTTATCCTTTTCTACAGGAATTTGATGTATACGAGCAAATTCAAACAGATCTGTCCGACTCTTAAAATCCCAATCACGCCATGGAGCAATAATCTTTATATCAGGGTTAAGAGCATAAGCGGAAAGCTCAAAGCGTACCTGATCATTGCCTTTGCCCGTTGCCCCATGAGCAATTGCATCTGCTCCTGTTTCCTTAGCAATTTCAATAAGGCGTTTTGAAATAAGTGGGCGTGCAATTGATGTTCCTAAAAGATAAGTTCCCTCATAAACGGTATTGGCTCGAAACATCGGAAAAACAAAATCACGCACAAATTCTTCGCGCAAATCTTCAATATAGATTTCTTTAACACCTAACATTTCAGCTTTACGACGAGCAAATTCTAGCTCTTCCCCCTGCCCCAAATCCGCTGTAAAAGTTACAACTTCAACGCCTAGCGTATTTTGCAACCATTTGAGAATAATTGACGTATCCAATCCCCCTGAATAAGCCAAAACAACTTTTCTAATATTTTGCCACTTCTTCATTTCAAAGTTCTATATGAGCTGCTCTTTTATCTCTACCTAGAAATCAAAACAATGCAACAAATATAAAAATAAATTCTCTTTAAGCAACATTAAAAAGACGCAAAAAACGTAAATAAAAACGCTTTAGAGTGTAAATAATGAATACTGCTTAAAAATAAAAGGAGATTTACGTGTCATTTCTACCGGAGTGGTCTATTGTTGTACAATTTGCTTTAGCATCGTTGATTTTAGCACTTATTCCAGGACCTGATATGATGCTTTCTGTAGGACGAACCATTACACAAAGCAAAAAAGCTGGAATTATGTGCGCCTTGGGTAGTGCAACAGGGTTTGCCATTCAGGTTACCGCTGTAGCACTTGGCTTATCAGCGCTTATTTTTGCTGCGCCACACACTTTTATTCTTCTAAAAATTGCTGGCGCCTTTTATCTCTTATGGTTTTCTTTTCAAGCGTTACGAAGAAATCCAACTTTTTCCTTCGAACAGACATCTTCTAGATCTCAAAGCGCTAAACGTAACTATCTTGCTGGTATTGGAATCAATCTTTTAAATCCTAAAGTTATACTCTTTAATGCGACATTCTTACCACAATTTATCAATGCGGATGATCCTATGGCAACACAAAAGCTACTCTTTTTAGGACTGTCTTATATTCCTATTTCTTTTCCCATTACAATTTCTATCGTTTTTACAGCGCATAAACTTACCAAAATTCTCAAGAAAAATCCTCTTTATATTCGCTTTCTCGACTGGCTTATTGCTGGTACTTTTACTATCTTTGCCCTCCATCTCCTTATAGTTACAAAAATTGATTTATAAATGTAATTTATCGTTTTTAATTTAAATGAGAACAAAAATATTGCAGGATTCTCTCATTTTAAACCTGTTTATTTTGAATCAAACAATATCTTTCCCTTGTACGTTATAAGCGAATCGGGAGTTTTCGTGTGTGAAGCGAAATCTTTTTAAAGAACGTAATAAACAAAAGAGTGAGGCAATATACAATCTCCACTTTTTAAAAGATATTACCGTAGATGCTTTTGAAAGTCATAAAATAGAATTAAAAGGTATGATAATAATATGGAAATTAGTTAAGACCCTTAAGACTTCATATTGCCTCTAAATGAGGTTTCCTCCTCATTTTAGAGATTACGCAAACAGACTGCTATATACAATATTTCCCCCCATTGAGCATATAAAATCTGAAACTGTTCGTCTAGCACTGATCCATCTTAATCTCTGTCTCACACATGCTATTATATGCTGATTTACTGAAAAAAAGCATAGGCTTTAATATCGCAGAAAGTTGCATTAACTAATGACCAATGGCATTTTCAAGTCGCAAACGTTCAGATTTCCGTAAACGCTCTGAAGCTGATTTAAGTTGTCCACATGCCGCTAAAATATCGCGTCCACGCGGTATCCGAATAGGAGAAGCATAGCCCGCTTGATTAACGACATCAGCAAAACGCTCGATTTGCTCCCAATCAGAACACTGATAATTGCTCCCTGGCCACGGATTAAAAGGGATTAAATTGATCTTAGCAGGAATCCCTTTCAATAACTTAATCAATCGCTTAGCATCATCTAAACTATCATTGATATCTTTCAGCATAACATATTCAAAAGTGATTCGTTTTGCATTGGAAAGACCAGGATAATTACGGCAAGCCTCCATTAGTAAAGCAAGCGGATATTTTTTATTAATGGGAACAAGCATATCCCTTAATGTATCGTGTACTGCGTGGAGTGAAATCGCCAACATAACACCAATTTCTTCTCCGGTTCGGATAATTCCAGGAACAACCCCACTGGTTGAAAGCGTAATCCGACGTTTTGATAAAGAAAGCCCGTCGCCATCAGAAGCAATCAATAAAGCTTTTTTAACAGCTTCAAAATTATAAAGAGGCTCTCCCATCCCCATCATAACAATATTGGTAATTTTGCGACCTTCAATGGGAACTATTGCCCCATCAGGGGTATTTTTATCAGGAAAATCACCCAAACAATCACGTGCAACCAATAATTGTGCCAAAATTTCTTCCGCAGTCAGATTGCGAACAAGCATCTGCGTTCCCGTATGGCAAAAAGAGCAAGTTAACGTACACCCTACTTGCGATGAAAGACATAAAGTACCACGTCCTTCTTCAGGGATATAAACCGTTTCAATTTCAACAGGCCTTCCAGCTCCACGTGCAGGAAAACGTAAGAGCCATTTACGCGTACCATCTTTTGATATTTGTTCTCCAACAATTTCTGGGCGCGCAATGGAGAAATGACACTTAAGTGTTTCTTGCATTGCTTTAGAAATATTCAGCATCTCATCAAAATTTGAAACGCCACGCACATAAAGCCAATGCCAAAGCTGACGCACACGCATACGCGTTTGATGCTCTGGTACACCAACTGTCTTTAAAGCCTGCACCATCTCATCTTGCGACAAACCAATTAAAGAGAGCTTAGAACTCTCCTTCACGACCACATTATCTGTTTCTCGCGCAAAACATGAACCAACTGGTCTAAGGTCATAGGAAATGGCCATTGCTTTCCAATTCACATCACTATTTTAGAAATTATCGAAACCTTAATGGCACTTTTGAGCTGCATTTAATGCAGCAGTGACCCCTTTTAAGGAATAAGTATAAGTGGTATGCGTTCCTCGTTTTGATATCGCTTTCACTGTCATATTGCTTCCTGCACGCATAGCAGAAACAAGCTGCTTTTCTAGCTCTGATGAAGCCAACCAAGCTGAGGAATCTTTCGTGAAAAAATCAAAGTCCTTACCTCCAATGGTCACTGTCACTCTCGACCCTTCTTGAAGGGTATAACCAGCCATAAACTGCGGTTCAAACGAAATAGGTGAATGAGAACGCTTGGTAACCAAGAAAAAGTTATCACCATGATTAACTGTCGTTGGAAGAGCCTTCAAAGGTACCGATAACACATAGCAAATCGTATTTTTGGGCGATTTATAAGAATAGGCTCCCCACGCTTCAAATTGATTTAAACGGCTCGGCGTTTGTGCATATGCCACACCCGCTGTAACAAGAACCATTACAGATGCAGCAATAACAGTCTTTTCAAACATCTTCATTTAGCTCACTTCTTTAGTCTCTAACAAGATTCTCTTCATTGGAAAAATTCAACAAAAACTCCTCGATATTCATGTGTTATTGTCTTAATTCCTTCAATAAGCGAAATATTTTCACACTAACCAGAATAGATTTCCACGTTTCATTGTGACCTTTTAATCGTTACCAAAACATAAACTTCTTATTCAATAACCACATTAAAAAATAACATCTTCATTTTATGCTACTCATTTCGTTTTTGTATAAAAAACGATTTCTTTAAGCTATAGAACTTCAAAACGAGATGAAAATATACCATCATTCTGTTAAGAAATAAACCATACTCTTTATGTCACAAGCAATCTGATGCAAAATTTTGAAAATACACCCCGTACTCCCCGCAAAAAAGCTTAATCGCCTTACGAATATCACTTCTCGACTTTATGCATCCAATACATTTATGTTCGCAAAATACTCCATCTCTCACCCATTATAGTGCATTCATACTTCGTATTCAATATCGTCCCGATAACACTTTTTCTCAATCTTCAAAATATCTTGTAAAAATAATAAATATTATCAAGATATTAATAATAAAACATAAAGAATTCAGATTCTATCTCAATAATCACATACCATTTTGTTTCTTTTTATCTTATTTCCCTATATATTTCATCTCCAATTATTAATTTCTAAAATGATTTTAGTAGCTTATAATAGCTTAATCATATTATTTTAATATGTTAGACGATATTTTCCTTTCTGTTACAAAAAACTTCCTAAGAATTCTTTTGGAAAGTTTCCTTCTCTTATTTCTAACTAATTTATAAAACCTTTTCTACAGCAATTCTAACCTTATCGTTTTTTAACAACATTTTAATCAATTAAAGTGGATCTGAATAAATCTTCCCATGCACAAAGCTGTTTCACCCAACCTAAAGCTATAACTTTCATTTTTACCGTACAAAATTGTTTTTTGGCATGGGCTCTATAAAACAGCTGACATCTAAATCATATCTATAAAATAGTTGACCTCCCCACTTGTGAAGAAGCAAACTGGCACCATAACACTATTTTCCAGCTCCCAATGTTTTGCTACAACCCTCGATACTTGAGACGATTCATAGGAAGCATTTTTACCCCTTTCTTGTACAGTTTTTATCCACACGCTAATTCCGTTTACAACATGCAAGAAAATGGTTTTGATTGATTCAACATAAACAGGTTTGAAGTGAGAGAATCTTACAGTATTCGCATCTCTCATCCAACATGCAAGATATTGAATTATATTTATAAATCAATATCTTGCTATCCTGAGGATACACTCTTATTTCTTCTTGAGCATTAAAATATTATCCCTAAACACTCAAACTCAACTTACGAAAAAATTCGATGCACAAATAAACTTTTCTGTTGATTTCTTTCCCGCTTTCAAAGGACGAAGATTCTTAATCCAATCTGGACTGAAAAAGTTTGGATTCTCGTCGAGCGGTCTCCTCTTGTCTTCCTACTTATTTGATTTACTTAACCAAAAGCTCTACAAACAAGTCTGCTTAAGAATATTTACCACACACTCTAAAAGCATTTAATGTATTAAGAAGACTTACATGCCTTATCTCTCCACACCTCAAATGATGGCTTTTTACAGTATAACAGGATAAATGAACCCACGAAGCATAATGATTAGATGCTTTAATATACAAGAACAAGAAAAAACAAGTACTTCGTTTTTGTTACTTGCTCTTTAAAAAGAAGGTTCGCTTAGAAACGATTTCTCAAAATTGCATGACATAACCTTTTGTTATCAGTCTTTTAAGATAAAAATTATATTATTTTCTAAGTTCCGTGGTGTATACCTTGCAACTTATACACTCATAATATCTTCTAAGCTGCATTTGATTCTGAAGTTTGAATCAGTAAAGCATAAAGCGCATTAGCATTATGCGTATTGCGCAACTTTTGCACAACATCAGTGTGACGCAAAACACGTGCGATTTGTGATAAAGCTTTTAAGTGATCTGCACCAGCATTTTCAGGTGCTAAAAGGAGAAAAACGAGATCTATAGGTTCGTCATCAAGAGCTTCAAAATCAACAGGACTTTCAAGACGTGCAAATATACCAATGATCCGATTAATATCAGGTAATTTTCCATGAGGAATCGCAATACCTCCACCCAAACCCGTTGAACCAAGCTTCTCGCGTTGTAAAACAACATCAAAAATCACATGCTCACTAAGACCTGTTAGCTTGGAAGCTTTTTCGGCTAAAATTTGCAGAACCTGTTTTTTCGAATTAGCCTTAAGAGCCGGAATGATCGCTTCCGGTGCTATTAACTCACTCAAATTCATACTTTAATTTTCCTCTTACACGCTAAAATGCTCATCAATAAACCTATAAACGGTATAGATACTTAATGTTCTTTCACTTTTCGCAACATCGCATGGGTTTTTACTTTTCAATTTATAATGGGTGATGGCTCAATACATCTCATATCACTTCTAACACAACAATAAATAGTATTCGGATCATCATTAACGGCATGAGAAACCAAAGAAATGAAGTTGTTCATAAAGTTAATTTCCTTACGACTCTAGAAAAGGTCATTATTCATAAATTTATTAAACTTGTCATAAGAGTTGATGTATAATTCGCCATCAGAGTTTTTCTTTCTTTAAAAATGAGCCCTTAAATTAAGATGAAAAGCATACTGAGCAAAATGGACCTTTACTTTGAAAATTACTGTATAGCTTGAACATCGCCTTATAACAAGAATATAAAGGTTTTTAGAGATTTATAGATTTATCCTGATATCTTTAGCCGAGCTCCTATTTTCAAATAGGCCATATAAACCAATAAAATACGACAACTCCTATTGAATAACCGCAATATATAACCGGTGCTCCCATCAAAATACCTAAAACAGCATCATCGATATATTATTTGATTCGACAGAGAAAAATATGATAAATATCTCTTACCTTTCAATAACGCACGCATTTATTAAGGGCTTCGTTTATCACTCATTATCAAGTTAATCTAGTGATATCTTTCTATAATACAATCATGAGAAAGCTAAACTTATAAAACAACAAACTAACCCTCTAATGATGAAGCCTTTTTCACCACTCAATAACAGCATTAAGGTTATAGTCATAAAAGAAGTTTTGGCATAAATAAGGAGATTTTCAGTAATAATGTTTGGTTAAACTTAAATGGAAACTCGTGAAAGCTGTAAAATCAAAGAGAAAACTGATTTCCCAAATAAATTCTGCGTACATCAACGTTGTTGATAATATCATTAGGACAACCGTGAACTAACACCCGCCCTGTATGAATAATATAAGCGCGATCGACAAGCCCTAATGTCTCACGCACATTATGATCCGTTATTAGAACACCAATGCCACGCCTAGTTAAATGACGAATAAGTTGTTGAATATCGAAAATAGCGATAGGATCAATTCCTGCAAATGGTTCATCAAGTAACATAAAATGGGGACGAGAAGCTAAAGCGCGCGCAATTTCAAGTCGCCGACGTTCACCTCCAGATAACGAAAGTGCAGACATTTTACGTAAATGATCAATTTTAAATTCATGTAAAAGGCTATCTAACTCTTCACGTTGTTTAAGGCGATCTTTTTCAACGACCTCTAAAACAGCTTTAATGTTATTTTCTACTGAAAGACCACGAAAAATAGAAGCCTCCTGTGGAAGATATCCAATACCTAAACGCGCACGTCGATACATCGGAAGATGCGTAATATCAAATCCATCAATTTTAATGGATCCTCCATCAGATTTTATGAGCCCCGTAACCATATAAAAACAAGTTGTTTTACCTGCCCCATTGGGCCCCAAAATGCCAACGGCTTCTCCCGTACGAATGCCAAAAGAAACACCATTAACGGTTCGTCTTCCTCGATAAACTTTAATCAAGTTACTAGCAATCAAGGTCCCTTTTAAGGGATTTTTTGAAGCTTCACTTTCAAGATTATACCTATCGGTCTGTTTTTTTCTTTTGATTCCAAACATGAAATCTTAACGGCCATTCTTTTGATTTTGTTTTAAAATAATAGAAACACGACCTTTTTTCTTAGGCGTCTCACAACCTTCTAAAAAAGCCTTTCCGCTTTCCATATTTGCCGTTAGTTTGCACCCCGTGGCCACATTGTCACCATCAGTTAACACAACATGACTCCCTGTCAAACTCATCATTTTTGACTTTCCATCAAAAACGCCTTTGTCACCCGTAGCAATTTGCGTAGCAATTTTTATATAAACTTTTCCTAAAGCTTCCATTTTTTGTATACCCGACGAACCAAATAAAGAAACAGATGATGCCTTTGTATCTTCCTTGTTTTTATCAATTTCTTTATATGCTTTATCGTAGTAAACAACTAATTTTGCCGTTCTTAAAAGACGTTCACCTTGCACCACTGAAACATCACCTTTAAAAAGCGCTATCCCTTCTTTATCACGTATTTCCAAAGAATCTGCATGAAGTTCTACCGGTTCTTTGTCGCTTGATAAACTTATTCCAAAATGGGCCACTTCAGCATATCCTAAAACTGCTCCTCCTCCTAACATTCCCATGCTAAAAGCCAAGGTCACACCTATCCATCTTTTGTACGATTTCATTATTTCAATTCTTCTGTTTGTATATACACATACTTTTCTTTATAAATATCCTTTGAAGATTCGTATTGATCTTGCGTCATTGCTTTTGAAGCACTAAATGCACACCACCATGGAAATACATGTTTTTTCCTTTTTCTCGAATTTGTAAGGCATTTGCGGCAAGATGCAAACCCGCTTGCTGAATATTAACACGTTGATCTGTTTTTAACTGTCCCTCGGATAAGTTAATACTTGCTGACATAAATTGTGCCATCATCCCATCATTCGTCGTAATGGTGAATGGCTTGTCCAACTGTAAAAAACCATTAATGTTATCGTAAATCCCCCCTTGTGCTGCGAGAAAAACCTGTTTTTGTTGGCCCATAAATGCTTTAGCTGTAATGTTTTGCAACCCAATCATTCCAGAGTGTGTATGGTCTTGAAATGCCTTTTCTGCTTTAAGCCAATA
Organism: Bartonella sp. MF74HXZ; assembly: GCF_042194445.1. Lineage (NCBI taxonomy): Bacteria > Pseudomonadati > Pseudomonadota > Alphaproteobacteria > Hyphomicrobiales > Bartonellaceae > Bartonella > Bartonella sp. MF74HXZ. The sequence goes on from NZ_JBHIMW010000002.1 coordinate 207,739, forward strand.
AGGTTCATGAGCACGCGTATACCCTTCTAACTTTGGATTGAGCATCGTCAAATTCACCACGCCACTTTCTTCATTATTCAAAGGCGTAGAATCAGAAGTAACGGGAACCAAGAAAAACGTAAACCAGCAAAAAACCAGCGCTGAAATCAACGCTAAGAGAGGTAAAAAAATTTTTAATATGCTAATGCGACGCGAATGACGGGATGCTTTTTTAAAAACATCTCCAAAAGATGATTGCGTTGAAAAGGCTTCATAATTATTGTGTACGGACATACTCTCCTAATCTCTTAAATACTCCGCATTTTTAATCTGTATAACCTTTATAGAAGGTATTTTCAAATTTTGTTTCTTGCAATTTGTTTTTTCTTGATTTTATTTTGCTTTTATCCGTTTATATATTGTAATATGCATGAAGTGCACAATTACAAAAAAATTTTTGTGTGAAAGTGAGGCTATTGTGGTAAAATCAGAGCTTGTGCAAATTATCGCTCGTCATAACCCGCATCTTTTTCAACGGGATGTGGAGAATATTGTAAACGCTATTTTTGAGGAAATTTCAACAGCACTTGCAAATGGCAATCGCGTTGAACTTCGTGGATTTGGAGCTTTTTCTGTAAAAAGCCGTTCAGCCCGTAATGGACGTAATCCACGAACAGGTGAAGCTGTTTCTGTTGAAGAAAAGTGGATTCCTTTTTTTAAAACTGGCAAGGATTTACGCGACCGTCTTAATCAGTGAGAAACTTATGATAATTAAACGTATTCTTCTAACAAGTATCGGTGTGATTCTCGCAGCGTTTTTGATTGTTTTTATCGTGGCTAATCGTCAAATGGTTCCGTTAACCCTTGATCCTTTTCGAGCAGATTCTGAAAGTTTTACTTATCATGCTCCCCTTTTTATATGGCTCTTTATTTTCTTTGGTTTTGGTATTTTATTAGGGAATCTGATCAGTTGGTTTTCCTATCACAAATACAAAAAAGCTCTCAAAAAAAGTAAAGCAGAGATCGAGAAATTGAAAACGTCTATCACAAATCTGGTGTAATGGTATTTTAATTAAATCTTTTCTCTCTGTATTTTATATTCAGTACAGAGTTAAAAGTGCTATTTTCTTTTTTTATACATATTTTAATTGGCTTTAGCTCTTTTGCACTTTTACGAAACACTTAAGAGCTTTATAATATATTTTCATACCTCATATACCGTGATACAAAACATGCCCGCACAATGCTTTCAATCCTCCTCCCATAACAATAGATATCCGCAGGAAAAGTTGCCACTTATTTTAGAAACAGGTGTAAGTGAAAACTATGCTCTCATTGATTCTGGTCATGGACAAAAATTAGAACGTTATGGAGCTTACCGCATTATTCGACCAGAAGGTCAAGCACTATGGAAACCCGCTTTACCACGAAAACAATGGGCTGATGTTGATGCTATTTTCACAGGAAACCGTGATGAAGAAGGGGTTGGTCGTTGGCATTTTCCTAAAAAGCCACTTGATGAAACATGGACTCTTTCTTGGAATGGATTGTTTTTTCTAGGCCGTTTTACTTCCTTTCGTCATGTGGGGGTTTTTCCTGAACAAGATGCTCATTGGCGCTCTATGGAAGAGCAAATTGTTAAAGCCGAACGTCCTATAAAATTGTTGAATCTTTTTGGCTATACAGGTATTGCCTCTTTGATTGGGGCACGAGCGGGTGCGAATGTTACCCATGTTGACGCTTCTAAAAAAGCCATTGCGTGGGCAAAAGCTAATCAAGAAAAAGCAGGATTACCAGATCATTCTATTCGCTGGATTTGCGATGATGCTATGAAATTTGTCGAGCGTGAACTGCGTCGTAAGAAAAGCTATGATATGATTCTTCTTGATCCCCCTGCTTATGGGCGTGGACCCCATGGTGAAATTTGGCAACTGTTTGATCATTTACCCGCTATGATCACAAATTGTCGTAAACTTCTCTCTGATAAACCGCTCTCTGTTGTCCTTACAGCTTATTCTATTCGTGCTTCCTTTTTTGCACTTCATGCTTTAATGCGTGATGCATTTGTAAATCTTGGTGGTACGGTCGAATCAGGAGAACTCATTTTGCGTGAAGAAGTTGCAGGACGTGCTCTTTCTACTTCTCTTTTTAGCCGTTGGATTGCTTGAATATGTGTAGACCCAAAACTGGTAGAGTGAAAGAAATTACCTCTCTTAGCAACCCCATCATAAAAGACCTTAAAGCACTTAGCCAAAAGAAAAACCGTAATAGAGAAGGTCTTTTCATGGCAGAAGGATTGAAATTGGTCATTGATGCTCTCAATCTCGGCTGGACAATACAGACGCTTATTTTTTCTAAAAGTAAAATCGGTAATGCTGCTATCGAAAATACTGCCGCACGTGCTGTAGCCAACGGTGGTTTTGTTATTAAAGCCTCACAAAAGGTTATGGAATCACTTACCCGACGCGATAATCCACAAACAGTTATTGGTATTTTCAAGCAAAAATGGCACTCTCTTGAAATGATAAAAGGACAGATTAAAGATGTTTACATCGCGCTTGATCGTGTACGTGACCCTGGAAATCTTGGTACCATTATTCGAACTGCTGATGCTGTAGGTGCTAAAGGTGTTATTTTAATTGGCGAAACAACAGACCCTTTCTCGCCTGAAACGGTCCGTGCAACCATGGGATCTATTTTCTCTGTACCACTTTATCGTCTTGATGAAAGCGCCTTTTTAAACTGGTCTGCTCACTTTAAAGGTATGATCGTTGGAACACATCTCAAAGGATCTCTGGATTATCGCACACTTGATTTCAAAAATGGCCCTATTATCCTTTTAATGGGAAATGAAAAACAGGGATTATCAGATCTTCTTACAAATCGGTGTGATAAACTTGCGCGTATTCCACAAAGCGGACGTGCAGACTCGCTTAATCTAGCTGTAGCAACAGCTGTTATGCTTTATGAAATCCGTCGCCCCTATTTAATACTGGAACCATGTGAGGAAAAATATGATGCGTAAATCACTCCCTTTTCTTCTCTTGGGCTTGGCTTTTACAGTAGTACTTGATCAAGCTGTCAAATACTGGGTTATGCACAATATGCCTTTAGGAACAGAAATTTCGCTTATTCCTTTTCTTTCCCTTTATCATGTGCGTAATTCTGGCATTGCATTTTCGTTTTTTTCTTCCTTTTCTCACTGGGGAATCATCGCCATCACAATCATTGTGATTATCTTCCTTCTATGGCTATGGAAAAATACTGAACATAATAAGTCTTTAATGCGCTTTGGCCTTATTCTTATTATTGGGGGAGCAATTGGCAATCTCGTTGATCGTATTCGCTTTCATCATGTCACTGATTATATACTCTTTCATATTGATGATATTTTTTATTTTGCTATTTTCAACCTTGCAGATAGTTTTATCACTCTCGGTGTTATTGCCATCCTTATTGAAGAATTGCGCACTTGGATGAAAGCAAAACGTCATTCTAACAGTACATCTTCTCATTGATATGCTCATTGTCTTAGAAAACAGAGCTTATTGACCATCATAAGCCTGATTATAAATTGATTTTTCTTGGATAATTCTTGCAGCTAATTGTTTTTCGTGTTTCTTTTCATAAAATTATAAAATCTTATTTTTCAACTTTACACTTCTACACTTGGTCAATGCAAAAGAAATGAACTCAAATAGAAATCAATATTTTTTATCCATATGTCCTCTATCAAATTCAGAGGGAAAATATTTTATAGCATTTAAAGTTCTATTATTTGCTTAGAACATTTGCTTTTCATATGTTCTTTAGTTTTTACAGGTATTATTTTTTACAGAGCCTTTCTTAAGTGCTTCGCTAAAAAACTCTCCTTTTTTGTTTTATATATTGTTTAATAAAAAACATTTTTTCAATTATTTTCAATGGTACCTTGTTAAAGCAACCTATTGATTATAAATATAAATTACCGTTTTCATATTGGATAAAAGCCCTTAAAAGCCTAAATCTCTTTTATTTGAAATATCATTTAGCATACAAAAAGACAGTTTATCATTATATATCAATATGTTATATAAATCCAATTCAATAGCTCTTCTAACCGTGCAAAACAGGTGCAATATTGAAGGTTGAAAAATAGTATTATAGATACTTGCCTCTCTTCTTAAAAATGCAAAAATAGTGGATATTTTATAAAGGATTGTATTACATAGTTTCTGTGAATAATAAAAACCTTTTGAGTACAGTCTTTTTATCTTGTAAAAATATGGCGAAAAATGGAAATATTTTTTAGTAAAATGAACCGTTTCCTTACCAATTTGTAAGGTTCCTTCTTCATATAAATCTCTTGTAATTTTTAAATAAATCTCCATAATAAGAGCAAATATGCTGGAATTCTGTCAGTGATTCTTAAGGGTTTTTGTATTTGCCCAATTAAGGCTTATGCCAAGCTTATCTGTGTAATGACAGAGACACTTTTAAAGCCCTATACCTGACGGGACATATGCTAAAGGATTTTATATTATGGCTAATTTTAAAAATTTACGTTCGGCGCCTACTTCTCACGCCGATGCATCAATTGATCAGGGATTGCGCGACTATATGTTGGGTGTCTACAATACAATGGCCATTGGTTTGCTTATTACAGCTGCTGCCGCTTATGTAATTGTATCATTAGCAACGACAACAGATATGAGCCAAGCAGCAGCTCAGATCAATAGCAGTGTTTATTTAACATCATTTGGAGTAACATTTTATACATCGCCATTCTCTTACATTGTTATGTTTGCGCCACTCATAGCAGTTTTATTCCTCAGTTTTAAAATTAATACATTGAGCACAAATGCTGCTCGTAGCCTCTTTTTTGGTTATGCTGCTCTGGTTGGTCTTTCACTGTCTTCAATCGTTTTGCGCTATACGACAGAAAGTGTTGTGCAAACATTTGTTATTTCCGCTGCAGCTTTTGGAGCTCTTTCACTTTATGGTTATACGACAAAGCGTGATCTCACAGCAATCGGTTCATTCCTATTCATCGGATTGATCGGCTTGTTTCTTTCCATGATTGTGAACATTTTTCTTGGATCAAGCGCTTTGCAATTTGCTATTTCTGTGATTGGCGTATTGATCTTTGCTGGTTTAACAGCCTACGATACCCAAAGCATTAAGTTGATGTATTATGAAGGAGATGAAAGCGACACCAGAGGACGTAAAGTTATTATGGGCGCGTTGAATCTTTATCTTGATTTCATCAATATGTTTGTCTTCTTGCTACAATTTCTTGGCTCAAACCGTGATTGATTACAGAAATCATAACTTAATTAAAGAACCTTGTTTCTAAAAGAGACAAGGTTCTTTTGTTTTTAGTGTAAGTCTTTACCCTTTGCCTCTTAGGGACTATCCTTTTCGCAAAATGACAAAAATACCTTATAAGCAAAAATTCCCTTGGTTTACCAGTTTTATCCAACAAAAACTCCATAGCTCCCTTTTAAATGCAATTCACAGCCGCTCTCATCATCAATCAAACATCATCAATCAAAATAGTAATTATGATCTGACTGTTGCTTCCTATAATGTGCATAAATGTGTAGGTGTTGATAAAATTTTTAATCCTACAAGAATTGTCCGTGTTATTACTGAATTACAAGTTGATATCCTTGCTCTTCAAGAAGCAGATAGACGTTTTGGAGAACGCGTCGGTTTGATTAATCTTCAGCTATTAAAAGCTGAAACCGGTTTGATTCCTGTACCTCTTAATACTATGTCACCTCATGGACACGGTTGGCATGGTAATGCTCTTTTTTTGCGAAAGGGATATGTACGTGATACTTTACAAGTCACTCTGCCTAGTATTGAACCACGTGGGGCTGTAATTGTAGAGTTGGAAATGGCAGCAGGCCCTATTCGTATTATTGCGGCTCATTTTGGCTTATTACGTTACTCTCGTAAACAACAAACAAAAATGCTCCTTGAAATTTTCCAAAAACGCTCCCTTATGCCTACACTCCTCATAGGAGATTTTAATGAATGGCGGATGGGAAAAGGCTCATCTTTAAATCATTTTTCTCCCTATTTTGATAGCACTTTTGAAGTTGTACCAAGTTTTCCATCTCGCTTTCCTTTTTTAGCCCTTGATAGAGTTTTTTCTTTTCCCCACCAATTGGTAACAAGTATTGAAAATCATCATTCACCGCTTGCACGCATTGCTTCAGATCATTTGCCTATCAAAGCCTATCTTAATCTTTCCAACGCAATCAACATTCTTAAAAATAAATAAAAAAATTAATGTGCCTCATCCCAATTTTGAGCCGTCATGACTTTTACTTCAAGCGGTACAGATAAAGATAAAATCGGCATTGTAGCATTTTCCATAACATTTTTAACAACAGCCATGGTTTTTTTACTCTCTTCTTCTGGTACTTCAAAAATCAGTTCATCATGCACTTGCAGCAACATTTTTGCTGATAATTTTTCTTCTTTTAAAGCATTTTCCATCTGTATCATAGCGCGGCGAATAATATCAGCCGCGGAACCTTGAATTGGAGCATTAATAGCTGCTCGCTCATTAAGAGAACGAATTTTTACATTCTTTGCTTTTATTTCTGGATAATGGATACGACGTCCAAAAATTGTTTCTACGTAACCATTTTCACGTGCAAAAATTTTGGTCTTCTCCATATAATCTTTAATTCCTGGAAATCTTTCAAAATACAGTTGAATATAACGACCCGCTTCTTGGCGTGAAATTCCCAATTGATTGGCTAATCCAAAAGCTGAAATACCATAAATAATACCAAAATTAATCGCTTTTGCACGCCGTCGTATATCTGAATGCATTCCTTCTATCGCAACACCAAACATTTGTGATGCCGTTATAGCGTGAATATCATGCCCTTTAGCAAAAGCTTCTTTTAATGCTTTTATATCCGCAATATGTGCAAGAATGCGCAATTCAATCTGACTATAATCAGCAGAAAGTAACACATGTCCTTTGGGAGCAATAAAAGCTGTTCGAATTTTACGTCCTTCAGCAGTCCGCACTGGAATATTTTGCAAATTTGGCTCTGATGATGATAACCGCCCTGTTGATGTTATTGCCAAAGAATAATTCGTGTGAACTCGCCCTGTTTTTGAAAAAATATAAGAAGGCAAGGCATCTGTATAGGTAGATTTTAGCTTTGCAAGTTGACGCCAATCAATAATTTTACGCGGTAAAACATGACCTTCAGCAGCCAACTCTTCTAAGGTCTGTGCAGAAGTTGACCATTGTCCACCCTTAGTTTTAGCGCCTCCAGGTAATCCCATTTTTCCAAAAAGGATATCCCCTAATTGCTTTGGCGAAGCAAGATTAAACTTTTCATCAGCTTGTTTGTAAATTTCCTCTTCTAGAATCAAAGCAGCTTGTGCCAATTCTCCTGAAAGACGCAATAAAATCTGCCGATCAATAAGAATCCCACGTTCTTCCATTCTTGCAAGAACTTCTACAAGGGGTCGATCAAGACGTTCATAAATTTTTGTCATTCCACGAGCAACAAGTTGCGGTTTTAATACTTGCCAAAGGCGTAGCGTTATATCAGCATGTTCTGCCGCATAAAGGGTTGCTTGTTTTAAATCTACTTGTGCAAAAGAAGTAATTTTTTTTCCGTTATGCGTTAAATCTTTATAGGAAATTGGTTTATGCTCAAGCCAACGTTCAGACAAATCATCCATATTATGGGTTAACGTTCCAGCATCAAAAGCATATGATAAAAGCATGGTATCATCAAAAGAGCTTGTAATAATGTCGTATTGCTTCATCACCAACCAATCATATTTTATATTCTGACCAATTTTTAACACCGATGAATCTTCTAATATCGGTTTTAAAAGTGCTAAAGCTTTTCGGGTCTCAATCTGCGAGGCAATGCGTCCGCCCCTCAAAAGATCCTCTTCTCCTTCATCAAAATGTTCAAGAGGTATATAAGCTGCTTTTTCTGGCTGTAATGCGAGTGAAAAACCAACAAGCTTTGCTTGCATCGGATCAAGAGATGTTGTTTCAGTATTAAAAGCGAAAAAACCCTGCTCTTGTGCTTGTGATAACCAATCTTTTAAAATTTCCTCATCAAGAATTGTTGTATAAGCATCTCTTGTAATTTTTTGAGTCAGCGCTTGATCTTTACGTTTTTGTGCAAAAACTTGTGGAGAATTTTCAGAAAAATTATGAAGAGATGCGCGCTCAGTATTCTTGATATCGGAATCATGCCCGTGGCTCAGTTTTTCCCATTCAACATCTATATCAAGTGCATCAATAACAGTTGCATCGCATGTCGTTGCCTCTGCCACGCGACGCGTTAATGTTGAAAATTCCATCGCTTTCAAAAAAGCAATTAAACGTGGACCATCTTGTGGCTCCAAAATAAAATCATCTAAATCATTATCTATAGGAACATCTGTTTTAAGCCTAACAAGTTCACGAGAAATTTTAACTTGTTCTCTATAAGCTTGAATGTTTTCACGTCGTTTTGTTTGTTTAATTTCTGTTACATTTTGCAACAAAAGATCAAGAGAATCAAACTGATCTAACAACTGAGCTGCAGTTTTGGGACCAATGCCTGGAATACCTGGTACATTATCCGTTGAATCTCCAATTAATGCTTGTAAATCAATCATTTTTTCAGGTGCAACACCCCATTTTTCTACAACTTCTGAGATACCTATATGCTTGTCTTTCATTCCATCATACAAAGATACATGCGTATTTACGAGTTGCATAAGATCCTTATCAGAAGAGATAATGGTTGTTTTTGCCCCAACCTTTGTTGCCAATTTTGCATAGGTAGCAATCAAATCATCCGCTTCAAAGCCTTCCTTTTCAATACAAGGCAAATTAAAAGCCTTCGTTGCTTGGCGTATTAGCGCAAATTGAGGAATTAGATCTTCAGGAGGTTCAGCGCGATTCGCTTTATATTCAGGATAAATTTGTTTCCGAAAAGTATCAGATGAATAATCAAAAATAACAGCAAAATGTGTTGGAACAATACCAGTAGCTGTATTACGAGCATCACAAAGTAATTTCCATAACATATTGCAAAAACCAGCTACTGCTCCTACAGGAAGTCCATCCTTTTTACGTTTTAAAGGCGGCAAAGCATAATAAGCACGAAAAACATAGCCTGATCCGTCAACCAAAAAAAGATGATCTGTTGCTTTCATGACAATTTTATTTCTCCATTTCAGCTAAAAACGCAAATTACCCTTATATATTTTTTTCACTTTTATTTTATTTTTTCACTTTGCCTCTAAAAAGCCATTTTTTCTTTTCATAAGACATGAAGTCGTTACACTTTATATTAAGTACCTAGAGCTTTTCTTTGCTGTTACAGGATTAATAGCTTTCATTTTGCTCCTCCTATGATAGCTGAGGTACGATGTAGCGACAGGGTCGTTGTGGTGTTCCCCTCCCCACAACGACCGTTTTTTTTGACATCCATATTCTTTAATTTAAATAGTGACTTTTTTAGAGAAAAGATGATGTTATTCATGAATTTTGAAGTTATTCCACAGAGCTTTTTCACCCATCATGTTGATAAAATCGGCATGCAACCTTTTTTCTTGCGTACTCAATCTTGAAGGTAAAGCCTGTGGGCGAATTTTAACTGCATAAGATGTATCTTTATCATTCTGGATATGTTCATCAACACCCCTTCTATTACCAAAACCCAATACACCTTGTTTTCCACCGATCAGTTCAATATAAACATCGGCTAGAATTTCTGCATCAAGCAAAGCACCATGAAGAACACGATGGCTGTTATCAATTCCAAAACGTTTGCATAAAATATCAAGAGAATTAGGCCCCATAGGAAATTTACGCCGTGCCATAGCCAGTGTATCAAGAATATTATCAACACTGATGAGCGGTTTGTTGACGCGTTTTAATTCTGCATTAATAAAACCAATATCAAAACTCGCATTATGCGCAATCATTGTCGCGCCTTTAATAAATTCCAAAAATTCATCAACAATATCATTAAAACTTTTCTCGTTTTTTAGGCGTTCATTGGTTAATCCGTGAATTGCTACAACTTCATCAGGAATAATAACGCCTTCAGGGTTTAAATAAACATGAAATTGGCGCCCCGTAAGATAACGATCAACCATTTCTACACAACCAATTTCGATTATGCGATCTTTTTCTTTATCTAAACCTGTTGTTTCTGTATCAAAAATAATTTCCCGCATGACTTCAATTCTTTAGTTTTTTTATCACATCAAAAACCTGTTGACGTGTATTCTCTAAATCTTTCCCTGTATAAATAATAAAATCAGCACGTTCTCGTTTTTTTTCATCCGGCATTTGTTGAGCATTGATAAAGGCAAATTTTTTCTCATTCATACCTTCGCGAATCATTACACGTTCTTTTTGTATTTCTGGTGAGGCAGAAACAACAATAACGCTATCCACACGACTTTCACCATTTTTTTCAAATAGAAGTGGAATATCAAGAATAACTAATTTTTTCCCCTGTTCACGCGCTATATTAATAAATTCCCTTTCTTTTTCTTGCACCAAAGGATGAATTATTTTTTCTAATGTTTGTAATTTTTCCTTATCATCAATCAAAATTTCAGAAAGTTTCAAACGGTTAACTTCACCGTTTTCAACAACACCTGGAAAAATACGCTCTATGAATGACAAAGCTGGCTCACTTTTATAAAGCTGTTGTACTGCTTCATCAGCACTAAAAACAGAAATACCCGCTTGCTTGAAAAAATCAGCAACTGTTGATTTTCCCATAGCAATTGATCCTGTTAATCCTATGATCTTCATTATCTTTTTTCACTCATATCCTCTAAAATGGCTGTCCGTAAAGCTTTTGTTACCTGTGGTCTTATTCCAAACCACTGTTCAAACCCTATAACAGCCTGATGTAGAAGCATCCCAAGCCCATCAACCGTCTTGAGATTACAAGCCTTTGCCTGTTGTAAAAAAGGAGTTATCAATGGTGTATAAATAATATCTGTTACTAACGCCGTTTTTTTTGCTTTATGAAAATCACAAAAAAAAGAATCACTTTTTTCTTCTGGATTTTTTATACCAATAGAGGTTGTATTAACAATCAAATCAGCTTGATGGAGTATTTCATGGATTTTATGCCAATCGTAAACTTTAATGGTTTTTCCAAAATGCTGAGCTAAATTATCGGCGCGTTGTTTTGTACGGTTAACCAAATAAATCTGTTCAAATCCGCGTTTTTTTAAGGCATATATGATAGCGCGTGCGGCACCACCTGCTCCAAAAACAAGAGCTGTTTCCCCTCCCCAATCAGATGCAAAATCATCAAGATTAGCGCTAAAACCATAGGCATCGCTATTCGTGGCACAAAGCTTATTTCCTTCATACCAAAGTGTATTAACAGCACCAATCATTGTTGCTCTCTCATCTTTATAATCTGCTAAACGAAAAGCTTCCTGTTTGTAAGGCAAAGTAACATTTCCTCCACAAAAGCCTATTTTTTGTAAAGACGCAATAAAATGACTGAATTCTTCAGATGTTACTTCTTGTGCAAGATATTCTCCTTGTAAACCATATTGTTTAAGCCAAAAATTGTGAATTTTAGGCGATTTTGAATGATGAATTGGAGAACCAACAACAAAAGCACGCGGATAATTTATTTTTTTTATTGTTAAGTCAACCATCAATAATTCCTAAATGACGCAGTTTTATGAGTAGAGGCAGCAAAGGTAAACCAACAATGGTAAAAAAATCTCCTTCAATTTTTTCAAAGAGATGAATCCCTTCCCCTTCAATTTGATATACTCCCACGCTGTTTAGAACATCTTTTCCTACGCGTGCTAAATAATGTTCAATAAATTCTGACGAGAGCAAACGGACGGACATATGTGCACTAAAAGCTTCAACCCAAATTTTTTGACCATTTTTAAATAAAGCTACCGCACTATGAAGAGAATGGGTTTTTCCTGATAACTCACATAAACGTTGATGTGCTTCCTTAATATTTGTTGCTTTGTGAAAAACTTTACCTTCCAAATCAAGCACTTGATCACAACCAATAACGAAAGCATCAGGAAAACGATCTGAAACATTTTTTGCTTTTGCACCCGCAAGAAAACAGCTGAGTTCTTTAGGTGTTTTTTCTTTTGCTTTTTTTTCTACTTCTCTTTCATCAAAAGAAGCTCCTTCAATGAAAAAATTTAAACCTGCTTTTTTTAATAATTTTGCACGATAAAAACTAAGAGATGCTAATATTAACGTATCTGCGTTCATGAGAATTTTCTCTCATTTTCCTTCACGAAATCGTGATAAAAGTTCAAATATTGCAGCAGCAGTTTCTTCAATAGAGCGTCTTGTGACATCAATAATAGGCCAACCAAAACGTTCGCAAATGCGTTTTGCATAGATTAATTCTTCAGCTATGTTGATACGATTTGTATAACTATCAAGAGCAAAACCTTCTCCCAAATCTCGATTTTGGCGAATATGTGAGATTCTTTCAGCTGAAGCAATTAAACCAATAATTAAAGAATTTTTTGCCTCTAAAAGGGATTCTGGCAAATCAATATTAGGAATAAGAGGAACATTAGCCGTTTTTATTCCGCGATTTGCTAAATAGATACTTGTTGGCGTTTTAGAGGTTCTTGAAATTCCAACAAGGATCACATCTGCTTCGGATAAGCTACTGGAAGACTGTCCATCATCATGCTCTATTGTAAAATCCAGTGCTTCAATACGGCGAAAATAATCTGCATTAAGATCATGTTGTGCGCTCGCACGTAAATGTGTTGGCATTCCAAGGTAAGACTGAAAAGCATTTAAAACAGGATGCAATATATCAATACAAGGAACTTTTATTTTTTTACAGCTTTTTTGAAGGAGAAGTTTAAATTCTTCATCAATCATTGTGTAAAGAACAATACCTGGCTCTTGTTGTATTTCATCAAGAGCTTTTTGTAACTGTATTTTATTACGAATCATAGGGTAGATATGCTCTGTTGCCTGACTCATTGTATACTGCGATGCCACAGCTCTTCCAACAGAGATTAATGTTTCTCCTGTTGCATCAGAAAGCATGTGTAAATGAAAGAATTTTTTTTCTTTTGTCACAGAAATTTTAACTCCTTGTTAAGATATGTGTATATATCCTTACCGTTTTTTATAAAACTAAAATTTAGGAAAAATTCTTCGTTTTTATACACAAATTAAATGCTTGTGATAATTTTATACCTCTTATAAAAAAGAGGGGATAATATCTTTAAGATAGTGTTATTTTTATTCTTTTTTTTAGTCCCTTTTGTGGATAAAATTGAGGATAAATAATAATCCACACTAAACACAGTTATAAATAAGAAGAATCCCTTCTTTAATATAAATTTATTAATATAAATTTCTGTAAAAAATACTTTTGAATAGCATTTAATTAATGCTATAACTCTAACTCATATTTTTGTTATAAAATAAATTAAACACTATTTGTATTTTTATATTTTTTCAAGTTTTTCATACAATTACTTAATATTACAGGGATAAATTTCATATAAATGGTACTTGCAGATTAAAAAAATTGAGTGTAAAATATTTTTCTTCTTAAGAATATTTCATTCATAAATTTCCATAAATTATTTAAGATAATCTTCTCCTTAATTACAAAGAGCATATTTCATGCAAAAAATGAAACTACAAGAACTTAAAAGCAAAAATCCCGTTGAACTTGTTTCTTTTGCTGAAACATTAGAAGTTGAGAATGCCTCTCTTATGCGCAAACAAGAATTAATGTTTGCTATTTTGAAAAAACTTGCTCTACAAGATGTAGAAATTATAGGAGAGGGTGTTGTTGAAGTTTTACAAGACGGATTTGGTTTTTTGAGATCTGCTGACGCTAATTATCTTCCTGGTCCTGATGATATTTATCTTTCACCAGCACAAATACAGTCATTTTCTTTAAAAACAGGCGATACCATTGAAGGCCCTATACGTAGTCCAAAAGAGGGAGAACGTTATTTTGCTCTCCTTAAAATTAATACAATTAATTTCGAAAAACCTGAAAAGATTCGTTATAAAATTCACTTTGATAATCTTACTCCTCTTTATTCAAATGAGCGTTTCCAAATGGAAATACAAGATCCTACAGAGAAAGATATGTCATCACGCGTGATTGATTTGATATCTCCATTGGGAAAAGGACAAAGAGGGTTAATTGTCGCTCCTCCTCGGACAGGAAAAACAGTTTTACTTCAAAATATTGCTCATTCTATTACCACTAATCATCCTGAATGTTATCTCATTGTTCTTTTAATTGATGAACGACCAGAAGAAGTTACAGATATGCAGCGTTCAGTAAAAGGAGAAGTGGTTTCTTCTACTTTTGATGAACCTGCAATACGTCACGTACAAGTAGCAGAAATGGTCATTGAAAAAGCCAAACGCCTCGTTGAATATGGACGCGATGTTGTTATTCTTCTTGATTCTATTACACGTCTTGGACGTGCATATAATACAGTTGTTCCTTCTTCGGGTAAAGTTTTAACAGGTGGTGTGGATGCAAATGCTCTCCAGCGTCCAAAACGTTTTTTTGGTGCAGCACGTAATATTGAAGAAGGTGGATCTTTAACCATTATTGCAACGGCTTTGATTGATACAGGAAGTCGTATGGATGAGGTTATTTTTGAAGAATTTAAAGGAACAGGTAATTCTGAAATTGTTCTTGATCGAAAAGTTGCTGATAAGCGTATTTTCCCTGCTATGGATATTTTAAAGTCAGGAACGCGTAAGGAAGAACTTCTGGTAGAACGACAAGATTTACACAAAATTTTTGTTCTTCGTCGTATTTTAGCATCTATGAATGTAACAGATGCAATTGAATTTCTGATTGATAAATTAAAGCAAACAAAAAACAATAGTGAATTTTTTGATTCAATGAATACGTAGAGTCATTAAAGTTTTTATTAGGATAAAACCTGTGGATACAATCTTTGCTGTTTCGAGTGGATTGTTACCTTCAGGGGTTGCAGTCATTCGGCTTTCTGGTCCTCATGTTGTGGATATAGTTAAAACGCTTTGTGGTCGTTTACCTAAAGCACGTTTTATGCATTATGGAAATCTTACTGCTCGTGATGGGAGCTTTTTAGATTCTGGTTTAACTGTTTTTTTTCCTGCTCCTCATAGTTTTACGGGGGAAGATTGTGCAGAATTCCATTTACATGGAGGAAAAGCCGTTGTTAGTCGTTTTCTCGATGAATTGTCGACATTTTCTGGATGCCGTATTGCAGAAGCAGGTGAATTTTCACGTCGTGCTTTTATAGAAGGAAAATTAGATCTTGTTCAAGCAGAAGGTCTTGCTGATTTAATAGAAGCAGAAACGGAAAGCCAACGGCGTTTAGCTGTTATGGGTACAAGTGGACATTTAACGACGCTTTATCGTGATTGGCGTCATAAGCTTATGAAGGCGCGTGCTTTTATTGAGGCAGAACTTGATTTTGTTGATGAAGCAGATATTCCCAACGCAATATCTGATAAAGTTTGGAAAGATGTTGAGGATCTTTGTACTTCTATTCGTGAATATATTACTGAAGGAGAGCGTGCTAGTATTTTACGTGATGGATTAAAAATTGTTATTGCTGGTGCTCCAAATTCTGGAAAATCAAGCATTATGAATCGTCTTTCAGGAAGATCTGTTGCTATTGTAACGGAAGAAGCAGGAACAACCCGTGATGCTTTAGAAATGAGAATTATTCTTGGTGGTTTACCTATTTTTTTAACGGATACTGCTGGTTTTAGAAAAACAGAAAATAAAATAGAACAAATGGGAATAGAAGTTGCTAAACAGCATGTTAGGGAAGCTGATTTAGTTATTTTGGTTTATGATATAGGAAATCCTGAGCAAGTTGATTTACCAGAAACATCGGCTGAAATATGGTGTGTTGGCAATAAGCTTGATCTTTATGAAAAAAATGATCAGCATTGGTCTATACAATTTTCCGCATTAACTGGTTTAAATTTTGATTATTTTATCAAAGAACTTGAATCATTTTGTCATCATCGTGCTTCTGAAATTGGAAATATTGTTCCGGCGCGTAAAAGACAACTTCAATTATTAAAGGAGGCTGTTAAAGAGATTGAATATTCTCTTAATTATAATTCTCTTGATCTCAGTTTACGTGCAGAACATCTCCGTTGTGCAAGTGATTTTCTTGGAAAAATTACAGGAGATATTGATGTTGAAGATTTGCTTGATATTATTTTTTCAGAGTTTTGTGTTGGTAAATAATGATTCACGTGAAACATTGATTATTTCATAGACAGATTATAAAGATTATGTAATTTATATTCTGTTTCACGTGAAACCTTAGAATATTTTCTACGGAATGAATAAAATGCAATCATATGATGTTGTTATTGTTGGTGGTGGTCATGCTGGCTGTGAAGCGGCTTCAGCTTCAGCGCGTGTAGGAGCCAAAACAGCGCTTGTTACACATAAAATATCAGCACTGGGAACAATGTCGTGTAATCCTGCTATTGGTGGACTTGGAAAAGGGCATTTAGTTCGTGAAATAGATGCGTTAGATGGTCTCATGGGAAGAGCAGCAGATGCTGCTGGAATTCAGTTTAGACTACTTAATAGACGTAAAGGACCGGCAGTAAGAGGACCACGGACACAGGCGGATCGACAACTTTATAAAAAAGCAATTCAAAAATTATTAAAAGAACAAGAAAATCTTACTCTTATTGAGGATGAAGTTATTGATCTGGTTGTTAAAGATAATTGTGTATCAGGTGTTATTTTAAAAAAACAAGGAACAATTTTATCTGGTGCTGTTGTTTTAACAACAGGAACATTTTTAAATGGCTTTATTCATATTGGTGATAAAACATGGGCTGCTGGACGTATGGGAGATCAGTCAAGTGTGCAACTTGCTAAACGTTTAAAAAATTATCATATAAAACTTGGTCGATTAAAAACAGGAACCCCTGCTCGTTTGAGTAAAAAAACAATTGCTTGGGATCATCTTCCAAAACAACAAGCAGATGAAAATCCCATTCCCTTTTCTCTTTTAACAGAGAAAATTGAACAACCACAAATTGAATGTGCAATAACACGTACAAATGAGAAAACACATCAAATTATTCGCGAGAATATTTATCGTTCTGCTTTATATTCTGGAAATATTGAAGGGTTAGGACCACGTTATTGTCCTTCTGTTGAAGATAAAATTGTGAAGTTTGGAGAACGTGATGGACATCAGATCTTTTTAGAACCAGAAGGATTAAATGATGATACTGTTTATCCAAATGGTCTTTCTACTTCTCTTCCTGAAGATGTACAAATTTCTCTATTGAAAACCATTGAAGGGTTGGAAAATGCTATAGTTTTGCAACCTGGTTATGCTATTGAATATGATTTTGTTAATCCACAACAATTAACGAGAAGCTTAGAATTACGTTCTTTACCGGGTTTGTTCTTAGCAGGCCAAATTAATGGTACAACAGGATATGAGGAAGCAGCAGCACAAGGACTTTTAGCTGGATTAAATGCGGCACGTAAAGTAGGTAAATTAGATGAAATACTTATAAGTCGTTCTACCGCTTATATTGGTGTTATGGTTGATGATTTGGTTTCACGTGGTGTTTGTGAACCTTATAGGATGTTTACATCACGTGCTGAATTTCGTTTATCTTTACGATCTGATAATGCTGATACGCGTTTAACACCTTTGGCACAAAAATGGGGTATTGTGAGTGAAATACGTTGGGAATGTTATCAGAAAAAACAAGAACGCCTTGATCAAGCACGATCAATATGTCAAAATCTTTTTTTAACACCTAATGAAGCTTCTGCTCATGGATTACACGTTAATCATGATGGAATTCGGCGTTCCGCTTATGATTTTCTTGCGTATCCTCATATGACTTTAGAGCGTCTTTCAGATTTTTGGCCACAATTACAAAAAATTGATTCTAAAACAGCAGAGTCTTTAGAAATTGAAGCACAATATGCGGTTTATTTAGATAAACAAGCACAAGATATTGCCTCTCTTCAAAGAGATGAGCGGTTAGAAATTCCTTCTTCTCTTGATATTCAGGCAATTTCAGGTCTTTCAAATGAACTTAAATCAAAAATTCAAGAAGTGTCGCCGCGTTCAATTGCTGATGCACAAAAAATTGATGGCATGACACCCGCCGCGTTATCGCTTATTATTACATATATTCAACGTCAACGACGTGAAAAGGCTAAAACAGCTTAATGGATTTTTCTACAGAAAAAAAATATCAACAATTATTAAATATTGTTCCTTCTGTTTCACGTGAAACGATGGAAAATTTAATTCAGTTTGAGTCTTTAATACTTCAATGGAATGCACATATTAATTTGATATCTGCTACAACGATACCAGATCTATGGACACGGCATATTCTAGATTCAGCACAAATTTTTCCTTTGTATGCTCATTCTTTACATTGGTGTGATTTAGGATCAGGAGGAGGTTTTCCTGCAATTGTGATTGCTATCTTTTTGAAAGAAAAAAAAGTAGGACATATTAATCTTGTTGAAAGTAATGGGAAAAAAGTTGCTTTTTTGCGAACAGTTATTGCTCAACTTAATCTTCCAGCAACGGTTTATCACGCTAGAATTGAAGATGTATATCAAAAAATTCCCGTATCTGATATTATAACGGCACGGGGATTAGCGCCGCTCAATAGTCTTTTACAACTTATTTTTCCTTTATTAACAGAAAAAACAATCGCTCTTTTGCAAAAAGGTCGGGATTACGCTACAGAAATAAAAAATGCCTCTGCCAATTGGCACTTTGATCTGTTAAAACATAAAAGTAAAGTTGATGAAAATTCTGTTATTTTAGAAATTTCTCATATTCGATCATATAGAGGGTAGAGCAAAATGAGCGAAACACGAATTATCGCTATTGCAAACCAAAAGGGTGGAGTCGGGAAAACAACCACAGCAATTAATCTTGCAACAGCTTTAGCGGCTATTGGTGAAAATGTCCTTATTATGGATGTTGATCCACAGGGTAATGCTAGTACAGGTTTAGGGATTGATCGTAATAACCGTCCTTTATCTTCTTATGATGTTTTAGTTTCGGGAATTTCAATTACACAAGCGGCTTTAAAAACAGCAGTACCTAATCTTTATATAGTTCCCTCTACTCTTGATCTTTTAGGTGTGGAAATGGAAATTTCTTCATCACAAGATCGCATACAACGCTTACGTAAAGCTTTCTATGATGATCCGGAAATGGAAAAAAAATTCAATTATATTTTAATTGATTGTCCTCCCTCCCTTAATCTTTTAACACTTAATGCTATGGGGGCTGCGGATTCTGTTTTAGTGCCTATGCAGTGTGAATTTTTAGCACTTGAAGGTTTAAGTCAATTACTTGAAACAGTAAAACAAGTGCGATCCGTACTTAATCCATCTTTAGAAATCCAAGGTATCGTTCTAACAATGTATGATGGACGTAATAATCTTTCAAATCAAGTTGTTGAAGATGTACGTTCTTTTATGGGAGATAAGGTTTATCGTACTGTTATTCCACGAAATGTAAGAGTATCAGAAGCGCCCTCTTTTGGAAAACCTGTATTGCTTTATGATCTCAAATGTGCTGGGAGCCAAGCTTATTTGCGTCTAGCATCAGAAATGATTCAACGTGAAAAACAAGCACGTGCTGCTGCTTAAAAAAATCAACTAAAAATTTAAAGAGCAAAATTATGAATGATGATCAATCAAAAAAAAGACTGGGTCGTGGATTAGCGGCATTAATTGGGGATATCAGTTTAAACAGCGATCTTACACGTTCATCAAATACTGACAAATTTACAGAGTCCAATACAGCTTCTCCTGTTTCTGAACGATTTGTTCCACTTGAATCTATTTCGTGCAATCCACATAATCCGCGACGCCATTTTACCGATTCAGAACTTGATAATTTAGCACAATCAATTCGCCAGCACGGTGTTGTTCAACCTGTTATTGTAAGACCATCACGTGATCATCCTCATCGTTTTGAATTAATTGCTGGCGAACGGCGTTGGCGTGCTGCACAGCGAGCTAATTTAAATAAATTACCTGTTATTGTTCGCGATGTAGATGATAAAACGGCTTTGGAATTGGCAATTATTGAAAATGTTCAACGTGCCGATCTTAATCCTATCGAAGAAGCAATGGGATATGAAATTTTGCTGAATGAACATGGATATACGCAGGCAGATTTAGCACAAGTTATTGGAAAAAGTCGCAGTCATGTTGCTAATACGCTTCGTTTGTTAAAACTTCCACCAAAAGTACAACAATTCTTAACCGACGGGCAACTCTCCGCTGGTCATGCACGCTGTCTTATCACTGTTGAGAATCCACAGGATTTAGCCGAAAAAATTATTCGCGAAGGACTTTCTGTGCGCCAAACAGAAATACTTGCGTATGAACAGGCAAATCCAAAAGTCAAAAAACGAACTGCTGTTGAGAAAGATACAGAAACAAAATCTTTAGAAAAATTACTTGCAGACGTGATCGGAATGAAAGTGACTATTCGGCATGGCAAAAAAGGTGGTGATTTAAAAATACGCTACTCTTCACTAGAACAATTGGATGATATTTGCCGGCGTTTGCAAAACTAATTAATTGTCTAAAATAGCACGAATTCTATCGATATATTTTTGACTTAAATTAAAATTATCTGAAGGTATAGTATTTTTGAAGAGAATTTTTTATCTTCAAAGGCTATTATTACAGCTAAAGTTGTTTAAAGGGCCATGAGACCAATAACATAATCTTTAGGTGAGAGATTATATTTTCTTAAAAGATCTGTTAGTTTTGATCTAGCAGAAATAGAAAAAATGAACCCTTCAATGCTGTTATTATTTCCGGTATTGGATGCCTCTGGATCTGGAGGTAAATCCTCAATTTATTTGTTTTAGTTATTCTATTTTTGAGAGGAAATATTCTGTTAAAGGATAATTTATAATGATATTTTGATTGCTGCTAGGGAGAAAACAAATTGATTGTCTGTTTGCTTTTTCTTTGCCATTGTTAATTGAACATATGTAAAAAAAGGGAAAGAAAAAGCAAACACAATGCCAATTAAAACATTGTTTGAAATTTTTCTTTCTTTTTCGTCTGCGAAGTCAATCGTCTGTTCAAAATAGAACGAATTCTATTTACAACGACTTTTTAAAATAGCAAGTATTCTATACATATATTTTTTACCAAACTCTAAATTGTTTGAAACTACAGTATTTTTTTCATCAAAAGAAATCCCCTCTTCTTTAAGAAGTTCAAGAGGAGCTAAAACCGTTGTTAATGTTGCTTGAAGGGCGAGGGTTCCTATAGCAAAATCTTTAGGTGTTATATTATTTTTTCTTAAAATATTCATTAATTTTGGTTGATTAGAAATAGAAGCTACGAATCCTTCAATACTGTTGTCGTGTTCAATTTCAATATCAGGTTCTTTTTCAGTATCGGATACTTTTGATTCTGATGGTGAGTTTTCACACTCTTCTTTATTAATTTGTTCCATTTTTAAAAGGAAATCTTCTGTTAAGGCGTAATTTGCAATAACATGCGGGAACTCTAATTGTTTATCTGTTTCCTTTTCCTTTGCCATTGTTAGTTGAGTATGTATTACGAAAAGAAAAAGGAGAGACAAACGTAACACTAACTTGAACATGTTTAAAATTTATCCTTGTTTGCTAAGTCAATTAATTTTTTAAGTTAACAGCCACAAGTTTTTTCTACAACAGTATATATTCTATACATATGTTTTTTACCAAATTCCAAATTGCTTAAAAATACGGTGCTTTTTTCATCAAATTCAACCCAGATAAGTGACATTAATGTTCCCGCAAGCGCATTGCAACCAAGAAAAAAATCTCTAGGCGTGATGTTATTATTTTTTAAAATATTCATCAATTTTGGTTGATCAGAAATGTAAGCGGTAAATTCTTTAATAGTATTGTTACATGGGATATTAGATGCTTTCAACTCTGGCAGTAAATTTTCATACTCTTTTCCAATTTGTTCCATTTTTAAGAGAAAATCTTCTGTTAAGGTGTAAGTTCTAATGGAATACAGGAAATCGGATTTTTTGTCTGTTTCCTTTTCCTCTGCCATTGTTAGTTGAGTATGTATCACGAAAAGAAAAAGGAGAAACAAACGTAATACGAACTTAAGCATGTTTAAAAGCTATCCTTTCTTTTTCGAATTTCAGCAAAGATTTCTTCATCTGTTTCTTCTTCCATTGCGAGGTTCCTTCGCAACACACTATCATCCCAGCGGAGAAAGGGATTGGTGGCTTTTTCTCTCCCTAAGGTTACTGGTAAAGTCATAGCGTTTTTTGCACGTAGCAAAAAAACTTCTTCCACTCTTTGACGAAGCTTTTGATTATGTGGATCAAGTGTTAATGCGAAAAGAGCATTGGTTTTGGTATATTCATGACCACAATAAAGAAGTGTCTCATCGGGAAGTTGACGAAGCTTTTTTAAAGAGTTCAGCATTTGAGCAGGTGTTCCTTCGAAAAGGCGTCCACAACCGAGTGAGAAAAGTGTATCTCCAGCAAAGAGTAAACCTTTCTCAGGAAAATAATAAGATAATGCGCCCAAAGTGTGACCAGGTGTTGAGAGAGCCAAAAGTGGATGAGAACCAAAGAGAAGTTTTTCATCAGGTTGAAGTGTTTGATCAAGATGATGAATCTTTTCTTTTTCTGCTTCTGGTCCGATAACCATAGCGTTGTATACTTGTTTTAATTCTTCCAATGCTTCTACATGGTCGTGATGATGATGAGTTACAAAAATAGTCTGAAGCGTCCAGTTACGGCGTTTTAAGGCGTTATGAATCGCTTCACTTTCAGGTGCATCAATTGCAGCTGTGTAGCCACTTTTTTCATCATGAATGAGTACACCAAAGTTATCTTTTCGACAAATAAACTGTTCAATCAACATGTTTTTCTCCTGAACAGTGTTTGGTAATGAATCTATAAAATAATATATAGTGGTGAATTTTTTTAAGAATCAGATTTGTCCTCTTCTGTGAAAAGTCCTTTTGAATGTTTCATAATGATAGGCATTTGGGTAAGCATGAAAAGGACTGTTATAGGCATAACACCAAATACTTTAAAGCTGGTCCAAAAATTATCGCTAAAATTGCGCCAAATGATTTCATTCAAAAGGGCAAGAAAAACGAAAAAGAATGCCCAACGATAGGTAAGTTTTTGCCAGCCTAAATCATCAAGTTTTAATGTAGAATCAAGAGCATAACGTAAAAGTGGTTTTTTAAAACACATACCACCAAAGAGGATGAGCGCAAATAAGCTATTAATAATTGTTGGTTTCATTTTGATGAAAGTATCGTTGTGAAGCCAAAGAGTTAAAAATCCAAAGACTAGAACAAAGATTCCTGAAATAAGGGGCATAATAGGAATTTGTCGTGCAAGAATCCATGATAAGCTTAGAGAAATAATAATAGCTATCATAAAAATAGCTGTTGCAGGGAAAATAGGTTTGCTAAAATTTTGAAAAAATCCAATGTTTTTTATCAACCACTCGCCCTTATAATTGGCCAGAAAAAAGACGACTAACGGCCCCATTTCCAAGAAAAATTTTATGGTTGGTGAGAGAGGGATTTTCTTATTGTTATTCATATTTTTTTCAGAATTATTGTGTGAATTAGAGTTAGATAAAGGCTGTTTCATGTATGTTTTCCTGCGATAGTTTCGGCAAAGTCAGAAGCAGAAAAAGGTTGAAGGTCTTCAATATTTTCTCCTATACCGATAAAATAAACGGGTAATTTATATTTTGCTGCTATAGCGACAAGAATTCCTCCTCGTGCGGTCCCATCCAGCTTTGTCATGACTAAACCATTAACACCAGCAATATCACGGAAAATTTCCACTTGGTTGAGTGCATTTTGTCCGGTAGTTGCATCAAGCGTTTGAAGGATTGTATGGGGTGCTTGGGGAGTGTGTTTTTTTAAAACACGAATAATTTTTGCCAACTCATCCATTAATTCAGATTTATTTTGTAAACGCCCTGCTGTATCAATAATTAATACATCGCTGTTTGCTTTTTTTGCTTTTTCATAAGCATCAAAGGCTAAGCTGGCGGCATCTGCACCCAATTTTGTCGAAATAACAGGAGAATCAGTACGTTTACCCCAAATATGCAATTGCTCAATAGCTGCGGCTCGGAAAGTATCACCAGCTGCAAGCATAACTTTTAATCCCCCTGCTGTTAATTTTGCTGCAAGTTTTCCGATTGTTGTCGTTTTTCCAGTTCCATTTACACCTACCAGCAAAATAACATGAGGTTTATAGCTGAGATCAAGCTCTAATGGAATTGCAACAGGTTCCAGAACTTTTTTGACCTCATCAGCTACAATAGTATGAATATCGTCTGGGGAAAGATCTTTTCCGTAACGACTGGAAGCTAAAGTATTTGTGATGCGTGTCGCCGTTTCTACTCCAAGATCAGCTTGGATAAGGATATCTTCGAGCTCTTGCAATGTATCTTCATCAAGTTTTCTTTTAACAAAGAGGTCGCCAATTGATCCGCTTAGGCGTTGTGAAGAAAGAGATAGACTTTTTTTAAGGCGCCCAAACCACGCTATCTTTTTTTGTTCAACAGAAGGTTCAGATAAAATTTCTTCATTCTTTTTTTCACGGATGTCGTCTGTGACAATAATTTTACCAGAAAGAGGAATTTTATCAGAATGGGATTCTAGAAATGGAGATTTTTCATCATATTTTGTAAGTGTTGACTCTCGATTTTTTGTTTGTTCTTCTTTTTCTGTGTCTATAGAGATTTGGTTATTTTTTGTCCTTTCATTTTTGTCTTTATTTTCTTCCATTATATCGCTTTTATCAGGAATAGAAATCTGTTGTTCCATTTCCTGCTCTTGAGATTTATTAAAAGAGAATATTTTTTTTATAAAAGATTTCGTCATAAGAATTTTCCTGCTCAAGCAGCGTTTAATTTTGGAAGGACAGCAATCAATTTATCGCCATCATGATCAACGATAAGGGCTTGAACAATTGTTCCTACTTTTGCACCTTTAACTTGTACAAGAGTATAATCTTCTGTTCGTCCGATTTCATCTTTTTCAATGAGAACTGTTTGTAGACTGTTTTGCAAATGAGCAAGATGCTTTTGGTAAGCCTCCTCACCTGCTTTACGTAATTTTTCAGCACGCATCTTAACTATTTTACGGTTGATTTGTGGCATACGTGCGGCAGGTGTTCCTTCTCTTGGACTAAAGGGGAAGACATGGAGATGGGTTAAATTACAATCTTTGATTAAAACAAGACTGTTTTGAAACATCTCTTCTGTTTCTGTAGGAAAACCAGCGATTAAGTCGGCACCATAAACCATTGTAGGACGTTTGGCACGCAATTCTTGGCAAAATTGAATGGCATGTTCGCGTAAGTGTCGCCGTTTCATCCGTTTTAAAATCATATTATCACCTGCTTGCAAAGATAAATGCAAATGGGGCATGATCCTTGTTTCATAAGCTAAAAGATTGATGAGTTCTTCGTCTGCTTCAATAGAGTCAATAGATGAGAGGCGTAATCGCGCTAAGTCAGGGACATGATGCAAAATTGCTGAAGTTAATTTTCCCAGAGTAGCTTTTCCAGGAAGATCGTGGCCATAACTTGTAAGGTCAACACCTGTAAGGACAACTTCTTGAATACCCTCACCTATCAGCTTTTTAATTTGTTCTATGACAGCACCCATGGGAACTGAGCGAGATGGTCCTCGTCCATAAGGAATAATGCAAAATGTACAGCGATGATCACATCCGTTTTGTACCTGTACAAAAGCGCGGGTGCGCTCTTGCATTGCACTGACCATATGTGGAGCAATTTTTTGTACTTCCATAATGTCATTGATACGCACCTTTTCGGAATGGTTAATACCAAAATCAGGAAGTTGACGATAAGAATGGGCGTGAAGTTTATCTTCGTTTCCTAAAACGAGATCCACTTCTGTCATTGAGGCAAAATTTTGTGCTTCTGTTTGAGCGGCACACCCTGTTACAATGATACGTGCGTGAGGATTTTCACGTCGTGCTTTGCGGATAGCTTGTTTTGCTTGTCGCACAGCTTCGGCAGTGACAGCACAGGTATTAAAGATAATAGCACCATCTTTAAGCTGATCTAGCCCTGAAGAAGTACTTTCTTTACGAATGATTTCCGATTCGTAGCTATTAAGTCGACAACCAAAAGTTACAATTTCTATTGCCATCAGGAGTGATCCTTTTTGTAGCACCCTGTTAAAGGGCTTAAAAAACCACTAAATTGATATTTTATTGGTCCTGTCATAATAACATGATCGTCTTCTCGGTAAAAAATATTAAGTGTTCCCTTTGGTAAGTTTACATCAATATGGCGTTGTGTAAGACCACGACGATAAGCAGCCACTGCACTTGCACAGGCAGCACTTCCACATGCTTGTGTTAATCCTACTCCTCGTTCCCATGTCCGTAAATTTAGACTTTTCTTTGACGTTATGCAAGCAATGGAAATATTGCACTGTTCGGGAAATAGGGGATCATGTTCAAGTTTTGGTCCATATTTTTCTAATGGAATATGTTGAATATCATTTTCAACAAAAAAGATAGCATGGAGATTGCCAATGGATATGAGACAAGCATCTTTTAGAGGACCAGCCGTAATTTCTACGTGATTAGTATCAACTATTTCACGTGAAACAGGCATCTCTTTTGCATTGAAATTTGGGCATCCCATATCAACAGAAATGAGATTATCGGTTTGATATGTCCCTTCAATAATTCCAGCGGGAGTTTCTAAACGAAATTTTTCACCAAAATTGTGATCTTTAAGCCATGCAACGACACAGCGGGTACCATTGCCACAAGCTTTAGCCATTGATCCGTCGGCATTCCATATTTCTATGCGGAAGTCGGCTTTTTTCTGGGTTGGTGTGTGGATAGCCATGATTTGATCAAAGTGTATTTCGGGATCTGCTGACAAAGCAAGGATTGCTTGTGGTGTAAGAGCATGAGTGCTTTCACGCATATCAATAACAATAATTTGATTTCCAAGACCGTCCATTTTGCTAAATGGCGTTTTCATGAAACTTCTCTATTTCTAATGATTATTTATAAAGAGATATATGACTGAAAATCTTATAAATTTCTAGTCTTTAATAAAGATAAAATTGGGTACATAAATTATTTCGTTTAAAAATAAGTGATTTTAACCTGTTTTTTTTAATTTGTTAATTTATCTTTGTAAATATAACAAATATTCACTTAATTTTTTTGTGAACTTATTTATTGTCGTGGGAGAGAGTACAGATATGTCGTTTTCAAAAATTTCGTTTTTCGTTGCACTATCAACTGTAATGCTTTTAGGGGGATGTTCAACAACACGGTTTGACAGTAATGACGGTAGTAACGCATTAGAAGTTTTTTATCCATCTCAACAAATGACAACATTGGAAGTGTCTGATCTGTCATCTACTTCTTCGTCGATATCTGAGGCAGCAAACGCTTCGATGTATGAAAAAGGAGATTCTCAGAGTGATGGACGAATGGCTAGTCTCGAGTTGCCAAGTAATGCTACTGATTTATTTCCTGCAAGTGTTGCTGGTGTATGGAATCTTTCTATAGGGGGTAAAGTTTGCCGGATCGCAACGCCGCAAACAAAGTTTGGACAAGGGTACCGTGCTGGTCCTTTACACTGTCCAGGAATTGCTTCCCAAGTGAGATCGTGGGCTGTTAAAGGAAAAAGATTATATTTTTATAATAACTCTGGACGTGTTATCCTTGCTCTCTACTCTTCAAATGTTGATCGTTTTGAGGGACGTACACTTGATGATCATCCCGTTGTTTTAAGTCGTTAAATCATTTTTGATCGTTTATGAAAAACTAAGCTAGACGGGCAGATTCGTGAAAAGTATTTGTATTTTTCATTGAGAACGGTTTGAAAAGGTTATTTGGATGATTCTCGTTTCAACACGTTATAAAGAGCTTGTCTCTAAAGGGGAGGTTTGTTTTGATCCCGCTCAATTAGCTATAACAGAATATTTTGATCATTTATTAAAAAAAATTGCGGAACAAAACATCTCTCGTCCTTGGACTTGGATATTTTGCTCTTTCTTTAATAGAATATTTAAGAGGAAAAAACAAAACATCTCTTGTGTTGTAAAACAAGGGGATGAAAAAGGTTCTTTTCAGGGATTGTATGTTTTTGGTGAAGTAGGACGGGGCAAAACCATGCTGATGGATTTGTTCTTTTCTTGTTTGCCTAAAGGTCATAAAAAGCGTGCTCATTTTAATGATTTTATGACTGATGTGCATGAGCGTATTAATTTTTATCGTCAAGCATCTGGGGGTGAAAAGTTTAAACAAGATAATCCTATTTTAGCTGTTGCTGAAGATCTTGCACGAGAAGCAAAGGTACTGTGTTTTGATGAGTTTAGTGTAACAGATATTGCTGATGCTATGGTATTGGGGCGGCTTATTTCTGCTTTGTTTGATAAAGGAATTTTCTTTATTGCGACTTCAAATGTGGCGCCAGATAACCTTTATTATAACGGTTTAAATCGTGAACTCTTTTTGCCTTTTATTCAAGTTTTGAAAGCATATGTTCGTGTTGTTAATCTTGATGCAAAAACAGATTATCGTCTTGAAAAATCAAATCTACAGCCTGTGTATGTAGCACCTTTAGGGAAAAAAGCAGATGAATGCATGGATCAAGCATGGGCACTTGTATTGCAAGGACATAAGGAGATATCTGAAGAGCTTTCTATAAAAGGGCGCCTTATTCCTATTCCGCGTGTTGGTGCAGGATGTGCACGCTTTGATTATAGAGATTTATGTGCAAAGCCTTTGGCAGCGGCTGAGTATTTGGTATTAGGGGAGCGTTATCATACGATTTTTATTGATAATGTACCGGTCATGGATGATACATGTCGCAATGAAACAAAACGGTTTATTTTACTTATTGATATTCTTTATGAGCGCCACATACGGTTGTTTATGTCGGCTGCGGCAGAGGTGGGGGATTTGTATAAAGGGCATGCGCAGATTACGGAAACATTTGAATTTCAAAGAACACAGTCACGTCTTTTTGAAATGCAAAGCCACGATTATTTAAAACTTTGGGAAGAACATTTTCTTTTGAAGAAGAAGCATTGATTATACTTTTACCTTTACGTAAACTGTAAAAACAATAACTCTTTGAAATTAAAGAAATGTAATAATTCTGTTGTATTTTTTTAAAATTCACTTTATCGATACATCGTGATAATTTTCTAATAGTTGTTTCAGCGGAGGGTTGTTGTTTCTGTAAGGAGAAAAATTTGTAAATTTCATTTCTTTACTCCTTTTTATGATATTGTTTGAATATGGTTGAAGTCAAAAATATTCAGTATACGGACGCTGATGGGTGTGCGCTGAATTATCTAAAAGTTAGGAAAAAATAAAATGGCACGAAAAAAAATAGCTCTCATTGGTTCAGGTATGATTGGTGGTACTTTAGCACATATTATTGGGCTTAAAGAACTTGGTGATGTTGTTTTATTTGATATTGCGGAAGGTGTGCCACAAGGTAAGGCTCTAGATATCGCCGAATCTTCTCCCGTTGACGGTTTTGATATCAGTCTAAAAGGTGCTAATGCTTATGAAGCAATTGAAGGATCTGATGTTGTTATTGTAACAGCAGGCGTTGCGCGAAAACCTGGTATGAGCCGAGATGATCTTTTGGGAATTAATTTAAAGGTGATGGAACAAGTTGGAGCTGGAATTAAAAAATACGCGCCTTCAGCATTTGTTATTTGTATTACCAATCCCCTTGATGCGATGGTGTGGGCATTGCAGAAATTTTCAGGTCTCCCTACACATAAAGTGGTTGGTATGGCTGGTGTTCTTGATTCAGCACGTTTTCGTCATTTCTTATCTGAGGAATTTAAGGTCTCTGTTAAAGATGTGACAGCGTTTGTTTTAGGAGGGCACGGTGATTCAATGGTTCCTCTCGTGCGTTATTCAACGGTTGGTGGTATTTCTTTGCCTGATCTTGTAAAGATGGGCTGGACAACACAGGAAAGAATTGATCAAATTATCCAACGTACCCGTGATGGCGGTGCAGAAATTGTTGGTTTGTTAAAAACAGGTTCTGCTTATTATGCACCAGCAGCTTCTGCTGTTTCTATGGCTGAGGCCTATTTAAAGGACACTAAGCGTGTTGTGCCTGTTGCAGCTTATCTTTCAGGAGAATATGGGGTTAATGATACCTACGTTGGTGTTCCTGTCGTAATTGGTGCAGGTGGTGTTGAACGAGTCATTGAAATTGATCTTGATAAAGAAGAAAGAGATGCTTTTGATCATTCAGTAAATGCAGTTAAAAAGCTTTGTGAAGCTTGTATTGCTCTTGTGCCTAGTCTCAAGTAAATTGAACAAGATTTAATTCATTAAAACTAAGTATTTAGAATATTAAAACTTTAGGATTAATAATGATCCATAAAAGAAAAGGACAAATGCATGAATATCCATGAGTATCAGGCCAAACGTCTGCTTCATGAATATGGAGCACCAATTGCAAATGGTGTTGCTGTTTATTCTGTTGAGCAAGCTGAAAAATGGGCGGAAAAATTGCCCGGACCTCTCTATGTGGTTAAAAGTCAGATACACGCTGGTGGTCGTGGTAAGGGTAAGTTTAAAGAACTTGGTCCTGATGCAAAGGGTGGTGTTCGGCTTGCAAAATCTGTTGAAGAAGTTATTGCAAATGTTCAAGAAATGCTTGGTAAAACTTTGGTAACCAAACAAACGGGTCCAGAGGGTAAGCAGGTCAATCGTCTTTACATTGAGGATGGTGCTGATATTGAAAGGGAGCTTTATCTTTCACTTTTGGTTGATCGTAGCGTTGGTCGAATTGCTTTTGTTGTTTCAACAGAAGGTGGAATGGATATTGAAACGGTTGCTGAAGAGACACCAGAAAAAATATTCACGCTTCCCATTGATGCTGTAGAGGGTGTTACTTCGGTTGATTGTGCAAGACTTTGTGATGCATTGAAGCTACAAAGTAGTGCGCGAGAAGATGGTGAAAAGCTTTTTCCGATTCTCTATAAGGCATTTTGTGAAAAAGATATGAGCCTTTTAGAAATCAATCCGCTTATTGTGATGAAAGATGGTCGTTTACGTGTTCTTGATGCAAAAGTTTCTTTTGATAATAATGCTCTGTTTCGTCATCCAGATGTTTTAGAATTACGCGATCTTTCAGAAGAGGATCCAAAAGAAATTGAAGCATCAAAGCATGATCTTGCTTATGTTGCTCTTGAGGGTACAATTGGCTGTATGGTTAATGGTGCGGGTCTTGCTATGGCAACAATGGATATTATCAAACTCTATGGAGCTGAGCCTGCAAATTTTCTTGACGTTGGTGGTGGAGCGTCAAAAGAAAAGGTGACAGCTGCTTTTAAAATTATTACGGCCGATCCAAATGTTAAGGGCATTTTGGTTAACATTTTTGGTGGTATTATGCGTTGTGATGTCATTGCTGAAGGTGTGGTTGCTGCTGTTCGTGAGGTTGGTTTGAAGGTTCCCTTAGTTGTTCGTCTTGAAGGCACTAATGTTGAGCAGGGTAAAGCAATTATCAATGAAAGTGGTTTGAATGTTATTCCTGCTGATGATTTAGATGATGCTGCCCAAAAAATTGTTGCAGCTGTGAAGGGAGCTTAAGCTATGTCGATTCTTGTGAATAAAGAGACAAAAGTTCTAGTTCAAGGGCTTACAGGAAAAACAGGAACATTTCATACAGAACAGGCGCTTGCTTATCATGGTACGCAAATGGTTGGGGGTGTTAATCCTAAAAAGGGTGGAGAAATATGGGAAGGTTCAAAAGGCGAAACTCTTCCTATCTTTGCTAATGTTGCAGAAGCAAAGGAAAAAACAGGCGCGGATGCTTCTGTTATTTATGTTCCTCCTGCAGGGGCTGCGGCAGCTATTATAGAGGCTATTGAAGCTGAAGTTCGTTTAATTATCTGTATTACGGAAGGTATTCCCGTTATGGATATGGTTAAAGTGAAGGCGCGATTAGAAAACTCAAAGTCTCGTCTTATTGGTCCTAATTGTCCTGGTATTCTTACACCAAATGAATGTAAAATTGGTATTATGCCTGGTTCTATTTTTAGAAAAGGTTCTGTTGGGGTTGTTTCGAGGTCGGGAACTTTAACTTATGAAGCCGTTTTTCAAACGAGTCAGGAAGGTCTCGGGCAAACAACAGCGATAGGGATTGGTGGCGACCCTGTTAAGGGCACTGAATTTATTGATGTGTTGGAAATGTTTTTAGCGGATGATGAAACTCAGTCTATTGTTATGATTGGGGAGATTGGTGGTTCTGCTGAAGAAGAAGCAGCACAGTTTCTGCAAGATGAAGCAAAAAAAGGTCGTAAAAAACCGGTTGTTGGCTTTATTGCTGGCCGTACAGCTCCTCCAGGACGTACAATGGGACATGCTGGTGCTGTTATTTCTGGTGGTAAAGGTGGAGCAGAAGATAAAATTGCGGCAATGGAATCAGCAGGGATTCGAGTGTCTCCTTCACCATCACAGATAGGTAAGACTTTGATGTCAGTTTTGAAGGGCTAAAAGAAAATTTCACCTGAATAAGAAAAAGTTCTTAGATTCAGGTGAAAAAACTTGAGTATAAAAAGGTAAAACTTTTTTGAATGTTTGAATCATTGCTTGTTTTGTAAGCATTTAAAGGTCGAAAAGAGATATAAGGAGACGGAATAGATGTTCCGGAGAGGTATATGGCAAGGCAGGACGAAATAAATAGCCTTTTTGCACAGACATCATTTCTTTATGGTGGCAATGCGGATTATATAGATCAACTTTATGCTCAATATGAAAAAGATCCTACCAGTGTTGATTCACAGTGGCGTGCTTTTTTTGAAGGACTTCATGATAATAAAGAAGATGTTCTCAGAAATGCTGAAGGGGCAACATGGCAAAGTGATCATTGGCCAGTAAAGGCAAATGGAGAATTGGTTTCTGCTCTTGATGGTGATTGGTCTTCTCTTGAAAAATATCTTGGTGATAAATTAAAGGAAAAAGCAATAACAGGTGCTGCACAAAAGGGAAAAACTTCCAGTGAGCAAGATGTTATTCGTGCAACACGTGATTCCGTTCATGCAATTATGATGATTCGTGCGTTTCGAGCACGGGGGCATCTTCGTGCGCGGCTTGACCCTCTTCAATTGGCCGAAAAACAAGAAGATTATAAGGAACTTTCTCCAGAAGCTTATGGTTTTACTCCAGCTGATTATGAGCGTCCTATTTTTATTGATAATGTTTTAGGCTTGGAATATGCAACTATTCCACAAATGCTTGAAATTCTCAACCGTACTTATTGTTCAACAATCGGTGTGGAATATATGCATGTTTCTGATCCGGTTCAGAAAGCATGGCTTCAAGAACGCATTGAAGGGCGAGATGAAAAAATTTCTTTCACACAACAAGACAAGAAAGCTATCCTTAATAAGCTTATTCAGGCGGAAGGTTTTGAACAGTTTTTAGACACTAAATATAAAGGTACAAAGCGTTTTGGACTCGATGGTGGTGAAGCGCTGATTCCCGCTCTTGAACAGATTATCAAATGTGGTAGTGCTTTAGGGGTGCAGGAAGTTATTTTAGGAATGGCACATCGTGGTCGTTTAAATGTTCTTTCACAAGTTCTTGCCAAGCCGCATAGGGCTATCTTTCATGAGTTCAAAGGGGGATCTTATAAGCCTGATGATGTGGAGGGATCCGGTGATGTCAAATATCATTTGGGAACTTCAGCTGATCTTGAATTTGATGGTAAAAAAGTTCATTTATCGCTGTTGGCCAATCCATCTCATCTTGAGATTGTTGATCCGGTTGTTATAGGAAAAGCACGTGCTAAACAAGATCAACTTATGGGACCTGCACATACTGATTTACTCTCATTAAGTGAGCGTTCAAAAGTGATGCCACTGCTTATTCATGGTGATGCTGCTTTTGCAGGACAAGGCGTTATCCAAGAAACTTTTGGTCTTTCAGGTCTTAAAGGTTATCGTGTTGCAGGCTCACTTCATGTTATTATCAATAATCAGATTGGTTTTACAACATCTCCGCGTTTTTCACGTTCTTCGCCTTATCCATCAGATGTTGCAAAAATGATTGATGCACCAATTTTCCATGTGAATGGTGATGATCCTGAGGCAGTTGTTTTTGTTGCCAAAATAGCGACAGAGTTTCGCCAAATTTTCCATAAACCAGTGGTTATTGATATGTTTTGTTATCGCCGTTATGGGCATAATGAAGGTGATGAGCCTTCCTTTACGCAGCCGCTTATGTATAAGGCAATTCGTAATCATAAAACAACACTTCAGCTTTATAGTGACCAATTGGTAGCAGAAGGGGTGATTTCTTTAGAAGAGATTGAGCAACAAAAAAAATTATGGCGCGATAAGCTTGAAGGTGAATTTGAAGCAAGTGCTTCTTATAAGCCTAATAAGGCTGATTGGCTTGATGGAAGCTGGACGGGACTCAAAGCTTTTAGTAGTTCTGATGAACAACATTCTAGAACAACCGGTGTTGAATTAAAAATTTTAAAGGAAATTGGTCAGAAAATTGTCGAAATTCCGGCAGATTTTCACGTTCACAAAACCATTCAACGTTTTTTAAATAATCGTGCTAAAATTTTTGAAACCGGTGAGGGTGTTGACTGGGCAACCGCTGAAGCTCTAGCTTTTGGTTCACTTTGTTTGGAAGGAGCACCAGTTCGTCTTTCCGGTGAGGATGTTGAACGGGGAACTTTTTCACAACGTCATTCAGTTCTTTATGACCAAGAAAATGAGGCGCGTTATATTCCTTTGAATCATTTACAAAAAGGGCAAGCGCTTTATGAAGTTGTTAATTCTATGCTTTCTGAAGAAGCTGTTCTTGGTTTTGAATATGGATATTCTCTTGCTGAACCACGAGGATTAACACTTTGGGAAGCACAATTTGGTGATTTCTCTAATGGTGCACAGGTCATTTTTGATCAATTTATTTCATCCGCGGAGCGTAAGTGGCTTCGTATGTCTGGTCTTGTGTGTTTATTGCCTCATGGTTTTGAAGGGCAAGGGCCGGAGCATTCTTCTGCACGTTTAGAACGGTTTCTTCAACTTTGTGCGGAAGATAATATGCAGGTTGCTAATTGTACAACCCCTGCAAATTATTTTCATATTTTGCGTCGACAAATTAAGCGTGATTTCCGTAAGCCATTGATTTTGATGACACCGAAATCACTTTTGCGTCATAAGCGAGCTGTTTCTCTTCTCAATGAAATGGGGCCGGAAACAAGTTTCTGTCGTGTGTTGCTTGATGATGCAGAATGTCTCAAAGATTCTGTCATTAAGTTGCAGAAAGATAATAAAATTCGCCGTGTCGTTCTTTGTACTGGTAAGGTTTATTACGACCTTTATGAAGAACGTGAAAAAAAGGGTATTGATGATGTTTACCTCCTTCGTGTTGAACAACTTTATCCTTTCCCTGCTAAAGTTTTGGTGAATGTGTTGTCGCGCTTTTTGCAGGCGGAAGTTTTTTGGTGCCAAGAAGAACCAAAAAACATGGGGGCTTGGTCATTTATTGAGCCTTATTTGGAATGGGTTTTGACGCATATTAATGCGCAATATTCACGTGCTCGTTATGCAGGACGTCCTGCGAGTGCGTCACCGGCCTCTGGGTTAATGGTGAAACACCTTGAACAACTGGCTGCGTTTCTTAAAGACGCGTTAGGTTCTTAATTTATTACTACTCTGATGTATGGAAAAATATTATGACTACTGAAATTCGTGTTCCTACTTTGGGCGAATCGGTTACCGAAGCAACGATTGGCAAATGGTTTAAAAAACTTGGCGAAGCTGTCGCTATGGATGAGCCTTTGGTTGAATTAGAAACTGATAAGGTGACCGTTGAAGTTCCTTCTCCTGTTGCGGGAAAATTATCTGAAATCATTGCAAAAGAAGGCGATACGGTTGAAGTAAATGCTCTTTTAGGAGTGGTGGAAGCTGGAGAAGCTGGTGTCTCCCAATCATCTTCACCTTCTGCTACACTTGTTCCAGCGGCTTCATCTGAATCAGAGAAGCCTGCTTCGAGCAGTACAATGCCTCCTTCTCCTTCAGCAGCAAAATTGATGGCTGAAAATAATGTTTCAAAAAGCGATATTTCAGGTTCTGGAAAACGTGGACAAATTCTTAAAGAAGATGTTCTTGGTGGATTAAAACAAAGTACAAATGCCTCTACACCCTCTTCTTCTGCGACGAGTTCTTCGGCAGCTCCTGTCCAAGAAACACGTGAAGAGCGGGTTCGTATGACGAAATTGCGTCAAACAATTGCTCGCCGTCTTAAAGATGCACAAAATGTAGCAGCAATGTTAACCACATTTAATGAGGTTGATATGTCAGCGGTGATGGATTTGCGCAAGCGTTATAAGGACCTTTTTGAAAAGAAACATGGTGTTAAACTTGGTTTTATGGGCTTTTTTACCAAAGCTGTTTGTCATGCATTAAAAGAACTTCCTGCTGTTAATGCCGAGATTGATGGGACAGATATTGTTTACAAAAACTATGTCAATGTTGGAATTGCTGTTGGAACGGATAAAGGGCTTGTTGTTCCAGTAGTGCGAGATGCAGATCAAATGTCATTGGCAGAGATTGAAAAAGAGATTGGTCGTTTGGGACGTCTTGCGCGTGATGGAAAATTAGCCGTTTCTGATATGCAAGGCGGAACTTTTACCATTACCAATGGTGGTGTGTATGGATCGTTGATGTCAACACCGATTTTGAATGCACCACAGTCTGGTATTTTGGGAATGCATGCGATTAAAGAGCGAGCAATGGTTGTTGAGGGCCAAGTTGTGATCCGCCCCATGATGTATTTAGCGCTTTCTTATGATCACCGTATTGTGGATGGGCAAGAAGCTGTAACTTTCCTTGTGCGTGTTAAGGAAAGCTTAGAAGATCCGGAACGCCTTGTTCTTGATTTGTAAAATACAGTTTTCAGGATGAAAGGAGAAACGGATGTCTTATGATGTGGCTGTGATCGGAGCAGGTCCAGGAGGTTATGTAGCAGCAATAAAGGCTGCACAACTGGGGCTTAAAGTAGCGATTATTGAAAAGCGTACAACATTAGGAGGAACATGTCTCAATGTTGGTTGTATTCCTTCTAAAGCATTGTTGCATGCTTCAGAAGTGTTTTCTGAAACCCAGCATGGTTTTGAAACGCTTGGTATTTCTATTGGTAAATCTAAGCTTAATCTTGAACAAATGATGGTTCATAAGAAAGCTGTGGTGACAGCCAATACAAGTGGCGTTTCTTTTTTGATGAAAAAAAATAAAGTTGATACTTTTTTAGGAACAGCCAAAATTTTGAGTGCGGGTCATGTGGAAGTTGTTGCCAGAGATGGTAATAAACAAACAATTG
The DNA here is from genome assembly GCF_042194445.1 of Bartonella sp. MF74HXZ. NCBI lineage: Bacteria > Pseudomonadati > Pseudomonadota > Alphaproteobacteria > Hyphomicrobiales > Bartonellaceae > Bartonella > Bartonella sp. MF74HXZ. The sequence continues at coordinate 245,163 of NZ_JBHIMW010000002.1, forward strand.
AAACAAAAAATATTATTATTGCTACGGGTTCAGAGAGTTCAGGCATTCCAGGGGTGAATGTTGAAATTGATGAAAAGACTATTGTTTCTTCTACGGGAGCCCTTTCACTTGAAAAAGTACCAGAGCATATGATTGTAGTGGGTGCTGGTGTTATTGGTTCAGAACTTGGATCAGTTTGGAGCCGTTTAGGTGCTAAAGTTACCATTATTGAGTATCTTAATAAAGTTTTGGGCTCAATGGATGGTGAAGTTTCACGGCAATTTCAGAAATTAATGGAAAAACAAGGGATAGAATATAAGACGGGAACAAAAGTAACAGCTGTTACACAATCTGGCTCAACTGCTCAGGTGACTTTTGAAGCCGTCAAAGGTGGTGCAGCTGAAACTTTAGAGGCTGATGTTGTGCTTATTGCTACTGGACGTTCTCCGTATACGGAGGGGCTTGGCTTACAAGAGGCTGGTGTTCAGTTAGATGAACGCGGATTTATTGCAATTGATGCCCATTGGCAGACGAATGTTCCAGGAATTTATGCGATTGGTGATGTCGTAAAAGGGCCAATGTTAGCGCATAAAGCAGAGGAAGAAGGCGTTGCTGTGGCAGAAATTTTGGCAGGTCAAAAAGGGCATGTTAATTTTGATGTCATTCCTAGTGTTGTTTATACGCAGCCGGAAATTGCGAGTGTAGGAAAGACAGAAGAAGAGCTAAAAACTGCTGGTATTGAATATAATGTTGGCAAATTTCCTTTTATGGCTAATGGTCGTGCTCGTGCAATGCAAAAGAGTGATGGGTTCGTTAAAATCCTTTCTGATAAAAAAACAGATCGGGTATTAGGGGGGCATATTCTTGGATTTGGTGCTGGTGAAATGATCCATGAAATTGCAGTTTTAATGGAATTTGGTGGTTCATCAGAAGATCTGGGGCGTTGTTGCCACGCACATCCTACCTTATCAGAAGCCGTGCGTGAGGCAGCTTTGGCAACATTTGCTAAACCACTTCATATTTAAAAATCTTTTAAAAAGTACATTTTAAAAGGCATAGGAGGCAGAAAATATTTGTGAAGCATACAACAACATTTTAAAACTTTAAAAAGGAATACAACCAATTGTATTGAAATATTCCGTTTGTTGTATGCTTTTCGATAATTACTGTTTTAAAATTCAGTTGTGTAGTTTTTATTGATTATCCTGTTGTGCATTATCGTTTAGAGCGGTGGTGTTTGGTTGGTTTATGTAAAGTTTTACATATGGGGTGGTTTTTATACTATTATAAAATATTTAGGATAGGGTTTTGAGCCTATTTACGTGCTTTGTTTTAAGAACACATCTCTCAAAATGCGCAAACCTACTTCACGATGGTGCTCGTGAATGGTATGGCTGTAAAGTTCCTCTTGAAATATATAAAATTCATTCAAATTGTTATAAGACCTATTTGTGCATCATCATCTTTATGTTTAGTTAAACGTATACGCTGACATTATAATGCACTTTTTCAGTTCTCAATATTGCTAAAGCTCTTTATTATTTGAGAGTTTTTATAAGAGAAATTTTTATTCTTTTCTTATTTTTACTCACACGCTTGCTCTGTTTGTGATGTGCAGACAAAAGATATTAATTGATTCAATGTGAGAGAGTTTGTGATAAGAGAATATTACAGTTTTCAGCGTTATGAATCAAGTTGAAAATGATATTTATTGTTATAAATCAATGTTTTATATATGAAAATGAATCATGTGAAGAGGGAAGCCAAGAAGAATTCGCTCAAAGAAATTTAATTGTTTAATGATTGGAGTGGGTTAAGGATCTTTGTCATTTAAGATAAAGGGGGGAGGGATTGAATACTCTACAAAATACCACTCTTTTTTAAAAGAGCGGTATTTTTATATCTTTTCTTTATCACACTATCTTTTTGATGATAATGACAAGTTATACAGTGTGATTAAATTAGTTTTTGCTTCTCTGTTTTTCTTGATCATTGCTTGTTATGTCTTAGAAAGATGATATGTCTCTTCTTTAAGGTTGTTAAGAAATCGTAATGTTGCCAAAATATAACGAATAGCTAAAATTTTTTTGAAAACCATAATTACATGAGAATATTAAGTTTGTTTTCATTGGGCAGTTTTCTGATAACTTAAAAAATCAAGCATATGCTTTCTATAGGTATAAATTTAAAATTCTAATTTTTTATCCTCTTGTTGTTCTCTTATAAAAGTGGGAAGCCCCATACGATCAAGATATTTAAGGAAAGGGTGGGGTGGTAATTCCTCTACATTGACCATAGTCTTAACATCCCATTCGCCTGTAGCAATGAGAAGGGCTGTAGCAGCAGCTGGTACGCCAGCGGTATAGGAAATGCCTTGTGCTCCAGTTTCATGAAAAGCTTGTTTGTGATCGGCTATATTATAGATAAAAATTTCTCTTGGGTTTCCATCTTTTTCGCCTTTAATAAGATCTCCAATACAGGTTTTTCCTGTGTAGTCTGGGGCGAGAGAGGAAGGGTCGGGTAAGACGGCTTTCACGACTTTCAAGGGCACGACTTCTTGACCTTCTGCCGTTTTAATCGGTTGTTCGGATAAGAGTCCGAGGTTTTTTAGAACCGTAAAAACAGTGATATAACGTTCACCAAATCCCATCCAGAAACGGACATTCTCCACATCGAGATTTTTCGATAATGAATGAATTTCATCATGTCCTGTCATATAGGCTTTTTGTTTTCCAACAACGGGAAGATCCCATTCATGGCTGACTTCAAACATTTTATTGGAAGTCCATTTTTTATTTTGCCATGACCATACTTGTCCTGTAAACTCACGGAAGTTAATTTCTGGATCAAAATTTGTAGCAAACCAACGCCCATGATTTCCGGCATTAATATCAATAATATCAATATCTGTGATTTTATCAAAATAATTATCATGCGCTAATGCTGCGTAAGCATTCACTACACCTGGGTCAAAACCTGCTCCTAAAATAGCGGTTATACCAGCTTTTTCACATTCTTGACGCCGAGGCCATTCATAATTGCCATACCAAGGAGGTGTTTCACAGATTTTCAAGGGGTCTTCATGAATCGCTGTGTCGATATAAGCGCATTTGGTTTCAATACAAGCTGAAAGAACAGACATATTAAGAAAGGCAGAACCAACATTAATGACAATTTCGCATTTGGTCTTTTGGATGAGCTTTATAGTTTCTTCTACATTCATGGCATTGAGCGAATGGCTTTTGAGAACACCCTGTTCTTTCATTGTGTTTTTTTCTTTAATAGAAGCAATGATGGCTTCACATTTTTTGAGTGTTCGTGAAGCAATATGAATTTCACCAAGAATATCGTTGTTTTGAGCACATTTGTGTGCAACAACTTGTGCAACACCTCCAGCACCAATAATGAGAACATTTTTTTTCATTGTAGGTTCATCTCCTTTTTAATACTGTTGTATGACGTTTTTATGGTTGATCTTTATGAAAGGCTTTTCTGATAGTCGTTATAGCTGAATTGGCGTTGAAGTGTTAGTGTACCATCGCATTCTTTGAGAACAATAGCAGGCATTGTAACGCCATTAAACCAGTTTTTCTTGACCATTGTATAACCTGCTGCATCCTGAAAAGACAGCCGATCGCCTATTTTAAGAGGTTGTTGAAATTGAAATGTTCCAAAAATATCACCAGCAAGACAAGATTTTCCACAAACCATGATTTCATGGGGACCTTGATTGGGTTCTAATTTGGCATTTTCACGATAAATGAGAAGATCAAGCATATGTGCTTCAATTGAGCTGTCAACGATGGCAAGATTCTTTTCATTATACAATGTGTCAAGAACACTGACTTCTAATGTGGTGCTTTTGGTGATAGCAGCTTCTCCTGGTTCTAGAAAAAGAGTAACACCATGGGTTTTAGAAAATTGTTTTAAACGTTTTGCGAAAGATTCTAAAGGATAATTTTCAGCGGTAAAATGGATTCCGCCACCAAGGCTTATCCAGTCAACAGCAGAAAAAAGTTCTGCAAATTTTTCTTCCATGTGATTCAGCATTTGGTTAAAAAGATTAAAATCAGCATTTTCGCAATTGTTGTGGATCATTAGGCCATTGATGAGGGGTAGAACTTCTTTTATAGCGCTTTGATTGGTTTCGCCTAAGCGGCTAAAAGGGCGGGAGGGATTGGCAAGATCAAAATTGGATGCGCTGATTCCTGGATTTAACCTCAAACCCCGTTGGATGGTTTTGCTAGCTTTAGAAAAACGTTGAAGTTGTTGGATTGAGTTAAAGATAATTTTGTCTGCATAGCTACAGGCTTCATCAATTTCATGATCGGCCCAAGCAACCGAATAAGCATGTGTTTCTTTGCCAAATTTTTCTCTTCCTAAACGCAGCTCATAAAGGGATGATGATGTGGTTCCATCCATGAACTCAGACATTAAATCAAAAACACTCCATGTGGCAAAACATTTCAAAGCAAGTAAAATTTTAGCTCCAGACATTTCCCGTAAACGAGAAATTGTTTGCATGTTTTTGATGAGTTTCGATTTGTCTATAAGATAGTAGGGGGTTTTTATCATCATTTATTCATTCTTTTTTGAAGGATCTTATTACCAAGATCAACGTTTAGTACAAAGAGTAACAGAATGTCTCAAGAAAAAAGAGTCTTAAGAAAAGAATCTGTTTCTGTCTAGCAAGAGAAAGGCTTTCTGTAATTACTGTTGTTTATTATTTTGTTGCGTTATGAGTATGAAAAAAAAATTATATTATGCTTTAGCTTTTGTATTGGGTAGCAGTTTTTTCATTATAACAACTACTCTTGTTAATTGGGGGCAAAATAGGAGTTATGCTAAAGCCAAACTGGTTACTCAGACTTCTGTCCAAGATAGTTCGGTGCCTTTGATTTTTACGGGGCGTAGAGAACTTAATGGTTTTAAAGGTTATCGTCATTATCGGCGTGGTTATCGTAAATATAGTGATAATTGGTGGTATCCTGAAGTGGCATTTGTTACATCACCGCACTTAAGCACAAAAGGCGCATCATTAAAAGTTGTACCAGATGCTAAAAAAGTGTTTTTAACGTCTTCTTCGGAAAAATTAGAAAAAAAAGAGCCATGGATGCTTAAACAACATATTGAATCTTGCCGTGCGCGTTATCGCTCTTATAATAAAAATGATAATAGTTTTCAGCCTTTTCACGGGGGGCGTAAACAGTGTTTATCACGCTTTTTTAAAGGATAGAAATTATTAAATAAATTTTTAATTGCTTCTTGTCGTGGGCGTTATTGTTCTTACAATAAAGAGAAAACTTGCGTGGTGCGCAGCATTTTCATGCAAGCGTTTTTTTTTGAAAAATTTAAATACTTTTAAGTTTTATTAAATCTTATTATCATTAAGTGTGGAATGGGGGGTGAGGATATAAGTTTTTGTTTTGTCGATGACAAAATATTAAGGACAGGATGGAGTTGAAAGAATGACAACACGGGAAGCAATGTTGATATTGCTCGTTTTGCTTCCCTTCTGCGGAAGTGCTATCATTGGCTTTTTTCGCTCGACAGCAAAAAATAATGAAGCGTGGTTTGCTGGGATTGTTGCGCTTTTCTGTCTTATTTTTACAATAATGCTTTATCCGGAAGTTCGCGGAAACCACGTAGTGCGTTTAGATATTTCTTGGCTTCCAGAATGGGGGAGCGATTTGATTCTCCGTATAGATGGTTTGTCGTGGCTTTTTTGCTTGCTCATTACAGGAATTGGGCTGCTTGTTGTCATTTATTCACGTTATTACATGGATCCAGCAGATTCTGTACCGCGATTTTTTTCCTTTTTTTTGGCCTTTATGGGATCAATGACGGGAATAGTCTTATCAGGCAATCTCGTCTTTTTGGTTATTTTTTGGGAACTCACCAGCATTTTTTCTTTTTTGTTGATCGGCTATTGGTACCATAATGCAAGTGCGCGTGAGGGTGCGCGTATGGCTCTAACGATCACAGGTTTTGGCGGTTTTGCCCTTTTTATTGGGGTTTTATTGATTGGGTATATTGTTGGCAGTTTTGATTTGGATAAGGTGCTGCAGTCTGGAGATATGATCCGATCAAGTTCTCTTTATAGTCCTGTCCTTATTTGTATTTTATTGGGGGGATTAACAAAAAGTGCGCAGTTTCCCTTTCATTTTTGGCTGCCTAATGCGATGGCTGCTCCAACCCCCGTATCGGCTTATTTGCATTCAGCAACCATGGTAAAAGCGGGATTGTTTTTACTTGTTCGTTTATGGCCTGTGCTTTCTGGGACAGAATCTTGGTTTTGGCTAGTTGGCTTTTCAGGACTCTCGACATTGCTTCTTGGTGCTTATTTTTCCATGTTTCAGCAAGACTTGAAAGGACTGCTTGCTTACTCGACTATTAGTCATCTTGGATTGATTACCACGCTTTTAAGCCTTGGTAGTCCACTTGCTTGTGTTGCAGCGATCTTCCATATGGCTAATCATGCTACTTTTAAAGCTTCTTTATTTATGGCTGCTGGTATTATTGATCACGAGACGGGAACACGTGATATGCGTAAATTGTCAGGGCTTTATCGCTTTATGCCTATTACAGCAACTCTCGCTTTAGTTGCGAGTGCAGCGATGGCTGGAGTTCCCTTGTTGAATGGTTTTTTATCGAAAGAGATGTTTTTTGCTGAAGCTGTTGAAACGCATATGGAATCATGGCTCGATTGGATTGCACCTTATGTAGCAACGCTGGCTAGTTTGTTTAGTGTAACCTATTCTATACGCTTTATTCATGGCGTTTTTTTAGGACCAAAACCTGTCAATTTACCCAAAATTCCCCACGAACCACCGCATTTCATGCGTTTACCAATGGAGCTTTTGGTGTTTATTTGTTTAGCAGTTGGTATTTTTCCTAATTTAACAATAGGACCTATTTTAGATAACGCGGTCGTGTCTGTTTTAGGATCAATGACAATCCCTTATAGTTTAGCCGTTTGGCATGGGTTCAATACTCCATTAGTAATGAGTTTTGTTGCGTTATTAGGAGGCGGATTGCTCTACGCTGTCGGGCACCGTTATTTTTTATCCTGTGATGATGGAGCACCTTTTTTTCGTCACTTAAATGGACCGCGTATTTTTGAACGCATTCTCGTGATTATTTCTTGGAAATGGGCACGTGCGGTGGAATCTATTTTATCAACACGCCGTTTGCAGATACAGTTGCACTGGATTTTTGGGGTGTGTTTTGCATTTGTTGGTCTTTTACTTTGGTGCGATGGTTTCATTTCAGCGGGGGCGTTACCGCTTTTTCCAGTTGATATTCCTTTTCTTGCTCTTTGGTTAGTCGGCGGATTATGTGCGCTTTTAGTTGCTTGGCAAGCAAAGTTTCATCGTCTTGCATCACTCATGTTGTCGGGGGGAGCTGGTTTGATGACTTGTGCAACCTTTTTATGGCTTTCTGCTCCTGATTTAGCAATAACACAATTAGTTGTTGAGGTTGTTACAGTCGTCTTATTATTGCTTGGTTTACGGTGGTTGCCTAAACGTTTGCATAATCCTAAACCAACGCCTGTTCGTTTTTTCGTGCGCTTGCGTCGTATCCGTGATTTTATCATAGCTCTTGTGGGAGGTGCTGGTGTAGCATGGCTCTCTTTTGCAGTGATGACACGTCCTCAAGGTACGACGATTTCTGATTTTTTTCTCACCAAGGCTTACTCTGATGCTGGTGGTCGCAATGTTGTGAATGTGTTGTTGGTTGATTTCCGTGGTTTTGATACTATGGGAGAAATTGTCGTTTTGGGTGTTGTATCACTCACTGTTTTTGCTCTTTTACGGCGGTTTCGTCCTGCCCCTGAAAGTATTGATGCACCTTTTCAGCAACGTGTCCAGAAAGCCTTTGATATGGCACAGCCTAATCGAAATGTGGGAGATACAGTGTTGAATTATTTAGCTGTTCCTGCTGTTATTATGGGTTGGCTCTTTCCGATTATTATCGCTTTTGCTATTTATTTATTCATGCGAGGGCATGATCTGCCAGGAGGTGGATTTGTCGGTGGTATTACTTTGGCGATAGGATTTATTTTACAATATCTTGCACGCGATATTCGGTGGGTGGAAACGCATTTGAGAGTTTTACCTTTGCGTTGGATGGGCTTTGGCTTATTGTTGTCAGTCGTAACGGGGATGGGCTCTTGGTTTTTTGGATATCCTTTTTTAACATCCTTTTTTCGATATATTCATTTTCCGTTAATTGGAAAAGTTCCCATGGCATCTGCTTTTTTGTTTGATTTTGGTGTGCTTTCTCTTGTGTTAGGAGCAACTGTTCTCATTTTAATTGCACTTGCACACCAGTCAATTCGGAGTTACCGAATCGGTAAGAAACCTGTTTTGAAAGAGAAGGAAAATTAATGGAAATTATTCTTTCTTTAGGTATTGGTATTCTTGTTGGATCAGGAATTTGGCTTATTTTACGTCCACGCACTTTTCAAGTCATTCTTGGTTTGTCTTTGATTTCCTATGGTGTCAATCTTTTTATGTTTTCAATGAGTAGACCGCGTAGTAATGCCGCGCCAATTGTTGATCCTACTACTGTTATTAATCCAGCTAATTATGTCGATCCTCTCCCTCAAGCCTTGGTTTTAACTGCGATTGTGATTGGTTTTGCAACGACAGCTTTATTTTTAGTTATTCTCTTGGTTTCACGCGGTTTAACGGGTTCAGATCACGTTGATGGACGTGAGGTGCAGTGATGGAAGTAGGGGTGCATCATCTCCTTATTTTGCCTATTCTTTTGCCGTTAATCACTGGAGCTGTTCTACTTTTCTATGATGAACGGCGTTCGAAATTTAAATCATTGATTAGTCTTTTTTCGGCGGGATTGTCGGTCGTTATTGCTGTTTTATTAATTATACGTACTCTTGAAATAGCGCCGGCTTGTGATGTTTATCGGCTTGGCAATTGGCCCTCTTCCTTCGGAATTGTTTTGGTCCTTGATCGTTTAAGCGCCATGATGCTTTTACTTTCAAGCTTGTTGGTGACTAGCGTACTGGTTTTTGCGCGGGCTCATTGGTACAAAGCGGGTTCTCATTTTCAGTCACTGATGCAATTTTTTATGGTGGGGATAAATGGCGCTTTTTTGACCGGTGATTTATTTAATTTATTTGTATTTTTTGAAGTTATGTTAACAGCTTCCTATGGGCTTGCTTTGCATGGTTCTGGTCAGGCACGCGTGCGCGCAGGGTTGCATTATGTCGTGGTTAATCTTGTTGCTTCATTACTTTTTTTAGTTGGTACAGCACTTATTTATGGAGTTGCTGGTACTCTTAATATGGCCGATTTGGCTGTTAAAATAAAATATATATCTTCTACAGATATTGTTTTGTTCGAAGTAGGTGTTGCACTTCTAGGTATTGCTTTTTTGCTTAAGGCTGGTATGTGGCCGCTTAATTTTTGGTTGGTGCCAACTTACAGCGCAGCAGTAGCGCCCGTTGGAGCTTCTTTTGCGCTTTTGAGCAAGGTGGGTATTTATATTATTTTACGTTTAACGCTGCTGTGGTTTGGTCCTGAAAGTGAATATTTTAACCATTTTGGTCATACCGTTTTGTTTTATGGTGGGCTTGCCACTTTGATTTTTGGTTTTATTGGGATATTAGCGAGCCAAGTTTTGGTGCGTTTGGCAGCTTATAGTGTTCTTGTCTCTTCTGGTACATTGTTGGCAGCAATAGGGATTGGCAATGCAGCACTGACAGCAGGTGCACTTTTTTATATTGTTTCTTCAACTTTAGCACTGGGAGCTTTTTTTCTTTTGGTAGAGTTGGTTGAACGCTGTCAAGATGTGGCTGCTAATGTTCTGGCTGTTACAATGGAGGTTTATGGTGACGATGAAGAGGAGGAAGAAGATGAAGTTGGCACATATCTCCCTGTAACCTTGGCAATTCTTGGGACTTGTTTTGGTATCTGTGCCATTTTGATTATTGGATTGCCACCTTTTTCTGGTTTTGTTGCTAAACTTATGATGTTCATGGCAGTTTTAAACCATAGTAGAGGGGATTTTTTCGCCTCTCTTCCGGTTTATCACGATTGGCTTTTTGTGGTTTTTGTCACCCTCTCTGGTTTTGCAGCTTTGATTGCACTGACACGAACGGGGATTCGAACTTTTTGGGTTTCTCTTGAAGGTCGCGTTCCCCGTGTGCAGGTGATAGAATTTGCGCCTATTGCTGTTCTTCTTGCCTTGTGTTTTCTTATAACAATTGTAGCCGGTCCTGTTAGTCATTATATGTCTGAAACTGCTAAGACTTTGTATGAACCTCAGAATTATATTGGGAGCGTTTTAACGGATTTTTCTCTCGAAAAGAGGGAGATGAATAAATGAGTCGTTTTTGTCCTTCTCCTTTTTTCAGTGGTGTCATTGTCCTTATGTGGCTTATTTTAAATGGTTTTAGTTTAGGGCAATTGCTTTTAGCCATTATAACTGCTTTGTTTTGTGGTTGGATGATACGGCTCCTTGAGCCGGAGAAGGTTGTTATTAAAAGCTGGAGTGCGGTTTTTCGTCTTATTTTTCGAGTCTTAATAGATTCTATATCCTCAAATATCTCGGTGGCTTGGTTTGTTTTAACAAAAAGGTCTCGAAAACAGCGATCTGGCTTTATTGTAGTGCCTCTTCTGCTTCATAATCGCACTGCTTTGGCTATTTTAGCGTGCATCCTTTCGGCAACTCCTGGAACGGCTTGGGTTGCCTATAATAGTAAAAAGGGTGAGCTTTTGCTCCATGTCTTAAATTTAAAAAAAGGATATAATTATCAACGATTGATAAAACAACGGTATGAGCAATTACTTTTGGAGATTTTCTTATGAGTATGGTGATCCTTTATTGGGGGCTTTTCTTTTCACAGTTTTTTTTAAGTTTGGCGGTGATCTTCGCATTGTTTCGGTTGATTCGTGGTCCACGGGCACAGGATAGAATTGTTGGTTTGGATGCTCTTTATATAACCACTGTTCTTTTGTTTCTTACATTCGATATCCGTTCAGGAACAACCGTTTATTTTGTTGCTGCCCTCATTATTGGGTTGTTGGGGTCTGTCTCAAGCATCGCTTTAGCGAAGTTTCTTATGCGGGGGGAGATTATTGAATGAAAGATGACGTATCGCTTGTGGTGGCTATTGCTATCACGGTTTTCTTAATATTAGGGTCTGGATTGACACTGATCGCAACGATAGGTTTGGTGCGTTTTTCCAGTTTTTATGAGCGGTTGCATATGCTTTCAGTATGTACGAGTTGGGGCGTTGGTAGCATTCTTATTTCTTCATTTCTTTATTCAATGTTTGTGGACCATTATTTTGTTTTTCATGAAGTGTTGCTGATGTTTTTTTTATTTTTAACAGCACCGGTAGCTTCTATGTTGCTCTCACATACAGCAGCTTATCGACATCATTCAGAAGAACAGTCAGAAAAACCGCTGGCTCTTTTATTAAACCAGACGGAGGAAAAGTTACCTACGTCAGAAGGAACATCAAGCGATGAGAGCCAGCGCGGTTCTTGAAATGTAAGAACCTTCCTTATTCTGTGCTTTTTTCTTCTACACAGTGGATGGGCTTTTCTTCTTTTGGATCATTAATAAGATCGTAAAATATGGCTTCATTTTTAGTTATCCACCAAATGTATTGACCACCTACATATTTTCCTCCAGAAGCGGCAATTACATTAGAACCAATGATGCGCTTACCGTTCCATTTTAAATCAACAAGCGCAATATTGCCAGCATTATGATAAGTTGCCTCAACATGCTCTTTGCTTGTTCCCATATCGCATTGATAGGAGACGGTCTCTGTTGTTGGTTCTGGATCATCTGGTACTTCAATGACTAAAGAACTTGCTAATGCATTAATTGAACCTAGGAGGAACACGCTTAAAGTAATGAAAAATTGTTTAGTAAAAGAAATTTTTTTCATAATATTTCCCGTGTTATTTAAAATAATAATGTTGACTCATCTTTACAGAGGATAGGTTTTTTTTCTTCTGGATCCTGAGCAAGGTCATAAAGCATGACTTCTTTGTTCTTCTCCCACCAGATATACTGAGCTCCTGCAAATTTTGCTCCTGACGCCGCGATGACATTAGCAGCAATGACGCGATCACCGTTCCATTTGAAATCAACCAACGAAATATTGTCAGCACTAAGATAGACTGCCTCAACGCGCTCTTTACTTGTTCCAGTATCGCACTGGTAGGTAATGGTCTCTGTTTTTGGCTCTGGATTGTCTGGTACCTCAATGATAAAAGAACCAGCTAAGCTATTGTTTGAGCTGAAGATTGATAAACTTAAAGCGGTGAAAAATCCTAAAATATGTAAAGTTTTTTTCATGATGCTTCCCTATATTCCTATATTGCGCACAAAGAATAATTTGATTGATACGATGGTGTCTACGGCAGGATTCGAACCTGCGACCCCAGGATTCATACCACTTCGATTTTCACCGCCAGCCTTATAGGCTGTTTGTGGTCTGGACTGTCTCTTCACCTTGAAGCTTTTGCTCTTTAGGTGCTGCCCGTTCAGTCTCTACACCTTTCTCTCATTCAAAGAGAGACTTGGCTCGGGATTGGCATATAGTCTCCCATGAAGCTTTCCCCGAATTTGAGCAGATTCACTTTGAGGATTTCTCCTCAAAATGCCCAATTTCTTTAGGAATCCTGTGCTCTATCCTACTGAGCTACGCAGACATCATCATACTTATTCCTTTAATAGAAGTATAAAAACGAATCAATTATATTCAATATGAATTAACGAATTTCTGCTAATTTTTGTTCCAGAAAAGTCAAAACTGCTTCCGGAGAGACATTTTTTGCAATAAATGATTGACCAAGTCCGCGTGTTAAGATGAAGGTCAAATTGTTTTGCGAAACTTTTTTATCTTGGGCAATGAGAGTCATTAAAGTTTCAGCATCTGGTAAGTTCCCTGGGATATCCTTTAATTGTGTAGGCAACCCTATAGATTTGAAGTGTGCTTCAATGCGTTGTGTAAGTGTGGGGCTTATCAAATTTAGTTGAGCAGAAAATTGATGCGCTAGAATCATTCCAATTGCTACAGCTTCACCGTGAATTAAACGCTTTGATTCATAAGCCGTTGCTGTTTCAAGCATGTGTCCAAATGTATGTCCGAGATTTAAGAGCGCGCGCTCTCCTGTTTCTTGTTCGTCACGTGCTACAATGGCAGCTTTAAATTGGCATGAGCGGACAATAGCTTCTGTTCGCATAGGGCCATTAGAAAAGACTTCTTGTCCATTTTTTTCAAGCCATTCAAAGAAATCAGGCTGGTTAATGAGTCCATATTTGACCATTTCTGCATAACCAGCACGAAATTCGCGCCGTGGTAGGGTATCAAGAAGACATGTGTCAGCAATAACGCATTGCGGTTGATAAAAAGTACCAATAAGATTTTTACCATATTGGCTATTGATTCCAGTTTTTCCACCAACGGAGGAATCAATTTGTGCAAGAAGCGTTGTGGGCATTTGAATGAAGTTCATACCACGGCGGATTATACTTGCCGCAAATCCTGCTAGATCGCCAATGACACCACCGCCAAAAGCAATAACACAGTCGCCTCTTTCTAAACGCGCAGCAAGAATTTGATCGATGACAACTTGCAGGGTTGAAAATGATTTTGATTGTTCTCCTGCTTCTACAATAATAGGGACAGTATGAATTTTATTTTTTGTTAACTCTGCTTGTAATATCTCCAAATGAAGGGAAGCAACATTTGTATCTGTAACAAGTGCCAAGCGCGTTGGATGAGGATCTTGTTTGTTAAGAGCATGTTTAATCTGTGAAGCAGCTTGGGCAATCAGACTCGGACCAATGATGATATCGTAACAGTGTTTGTCCAGTTTAACAGTGACGGTCTTTGTTTGCATGCTGGTTTTCCCTATTGTTAATTTCTGTGTATAGGTAGTGCTGTACAGATCGTATAACATTTTGTGCTACGGTATGACGGCTTTCTTTATGACTGTTAATTGTTAAGTTTGCCTTTGCATAGATAGGATAACGCTGTTCCATGAGTTTTTGCATGGTTTCTTTAGGATTGGCTGTTTGAAGCAGGGGGCGTGTTGGATGCTTTGAGACACGTTGCATGAGGATATCAAGATCGACTTTTAGCCATATGGATATACCATTTTGGTGAATGGCTTTTCGGATATTTTCATTTATGTAGGCACCACCACCTGTTGCTAAAACAAGGGGACTTTTTTTTATGAGGTTTAGAATAACACGCTGTTCAAGAGCACGAAATTCTGATTCACCATAAATTTCAAAGAGTTCAGTGATTGTCATTTGCGCAGCTTTTTCAATTTCTTGGTCAGAATCATAAAAGGGTAAACGGAGCATGGTGGCGACGCGTTTTCCGATCACTGATTTGCCTGCTCCCATAAGACCAACAAGGACAAGTGCTTTTTTATCAAGGGACGATAAGAGCTGATTCTTTATTTGTGTTATGGGGACGCGTTTTGGTCGATTGCTTTTCATAACTTTATTTCGGCATTTATCCATCTTAAAGTCAATTCCTGTTAATCTTTGTGAGGCATAATACGAGATAGAATATTTTTGGGTAGGTTATTATCTTATGCCAACATTGACCAGATTTTTGATGATTCTTTTCATTTTGCTTTCTGCTCTTTTCATTATAATGGGTGCTCTTGTGGTTTGGGTTGAACCAGTAACTGTGGATATGTACATCGATGTTCCCTTGGATTCATGGAATCTTTCTACGGAAGCGAATCAATGAAATGAAAAGTGGTGCTGTGATAGATCATTTTCTTGAGATGATGAGCGCGGAGAGAGGGGCTTCACCTCATACGCTTGCGGCTTATCAGCATGATTTGCAGTGGGCACAAGACGAATTGTCTTCACACTCTGTTTCGCTTTTTTCAGCACAAAAAGAAGATTTAATTGCCCTTTTGTCGCTTATGCATACTTTTGGTTTTGCGGCATCGTCGCAAGCGCGCCGTTTATCAACTTTACGTCAGTTTTATCAATTCCTTTATGCTGAAGGGTTGAGAGCAGATGATCCCTCTCATGATATTGATGCACCTCGTCAGGGGCGCCCTTTGCCCAAAATCATGAGTGAAGATGCAGTGATAAAATTGCTTGATTTAGCACAGTTAGAAGTCAATCAAGCAGATTATGGGTCTAAGGATTATCTGCGTGCATTGCGTCTTCAGCTATTGAGTGAAATGCTTTATGCAACAGGATTGCGTATTAGTGAATTGGTGAGTTTGCCTGTGCAGGCTGTTCGGGGGAAATCATACAGCATTTTGGTTCGTGGTAAGGGCAAAAAAGAACGAATGGTGCTGTTATCAAAAAAAGCATATCAAGTTCTTTTGCAGTGGTTAAATTTACGTGATCAGGGAAAGGATGCCGCAAGTCCTTATCTTTTTCCTGCGAATTCCGAGACAGGATATATTGCGCGTCAAGTTGTTGCACGGGAGTTGAAAAATCTCGCTAGAAGGGCAGGAATAGAAAGTGATAGCTTTTCTCCCCATGTGTTGCGCCATGCTTTTGCTAGTCATCTTTTGCAAAATGGTGCCGATTTGCGTGCAGTTCAACATTTGTTAGGTCACTCTGATATTGCTACCACTCAGATTTATACGCATGTGTTGGAAGAGGGACTTTATCGTTTAGTTAATGAGCATCATCCACTTGCCGATGAGCAAAAGGCTCGTTAAAGAAAAGGTGATGTTTTTGAAAAAGACTTTATAAAGCAAAATATAAGTGTATAAGTGACACTGAATGAGTTGGTACAAATGTATAATTATCTTGATTTTGAAAAACCAGTTGCTGATCTTGATGGGAAAATTCTTGAATTAAAAAAAATTTCTCAGGAAAAAGGCAGTCTTGATATGAGCGATGAGATTGTTCGTCTTGAAGCGCGATCTCAAACAGCGTTGCGCGATATTTATAAAAAATTATCGCCGTGGCAAAAAACACAAGTGGCTCGTCATCCTGATCGTCCCCATTTTATGGACTATTCTAAACGCCTATTGAGTGATGTTACACCTTTGGCAGGAGATCGCAAGTTTGCTGAAGATGAGGCTATTCAAGCTGGGTTTGCACGCTTTAGGGGAGAAGCAGTTGCTTATATTGGTCAAGAGAAAGGTCACGATACGCAAACACGTTTGCGCTATAATTTTGGTTCTGCGCGCCCAGAAGGATATCGTAAAGCTGTACGTATTATGGAAATGGCTGACCGCTTTGGTTTGCCACTCCTCACTTTTATTGATACAGCAGGTGCTTATCCTGGGGTAAGCGCTGAAGAACGTGGGCAAGCGGAAGCAATTGCTCAATCAACAGCTGCAACTTTGCGTTTGAAAGTTCCTGTGGTTTCCGTTGTTATTGGAGAAGGCGGTTCTGGAGGGGCGATAGCAATTGCGGCTGCCAACAAAGTTTATATGTTGGAGCACGCAATTTACTCTGTTATTTCACCAGAAGGAGCAGCTTCTATCTTATGGCGTGATCCAGCTCGTGCAAAAGATGCTGCAATGAATATGCGTATTACCGCTCAAGATTTGTATCGCTTAAAGATTATTGATGGCATTATTTCGGAACCTTTAGGGGGAGCGCATCGTGGCAAAGAGATTGTCATTGATGCAACGGGTGATGTTATTTCAGAGGCTTTAAAAGCTATGGTTGGAAAAGATGGTGAAGTTCTTAAACAAGAACGAAGGGAAAAATACCTTCAAATTGGTCGATCTCTAACATAGGTTATTTTTTGTGAGGGGATTGATTGGAGTTTTATTCGATGACATTTAGCAGATTCTTCGCTGTGTGTGTGTTGTTTGTAGTGGGAATATTGACGGCATGTGGAGGAAGATTGCCAGCTTCTATTCGTGCCAAAGTTGAGCAGCCGTTGCCACAAGAAATCCAGAACAGAATGGCTTTATACGATATTGATCCTTATGCACCAATTGTAATGCGATTTTTCAAGGAAGAAAATCTTGCTGAAGTTTGGAAGCAATCTCGTTCAGGGCCTTTTATCTTGGTTGCTCGCTATGGCATTTGCAAATGGTCTGGTAAGCTTGGACCTAAATATAAAGAAGGGGATTTTCAGACACCAGAGGGTTTTTATACTATTAGTGCAAACCAAATGAATCCTTATTCAAAATATTATCTTTCTTTTAATATAGGATTTCCTAACCTTTATGATCAGGAAAATGGTCGTACAGGAAGCAATCTTATGGTGCATGGTTCTTGCTTTTCCGCAGGTTGTTATTCTATGAGTGATAAGAATATGGCTCAGATTTATGCGTTTGCACGGGATGCTTTTAAAGGAGGACAAAGAGAGTTTCAGTTGCAGGCTTTTCCTTTCCGCATGACCGAGGATAATATGTTACGTCATAGCAATGATCCTCATTATCAATTCTGGGTTATGCTTAAGAAGGGTTATGATTTTTTTGAAAAAAATCGTCAGCCTCCAACTGTTGAAGTTTATGGAAAACGTTACGTTTTTAATCGCGATATTGATAAAACTTCAATTTCTCTAATACAGTGAGTGTTATTGTATCCTGCTGCACCGTAGACACTATCACTTATAAATGGCGATACAGGATATGCAAAAACTTTACGCATACGGTGTTTAAGTGAGTAGTCAATCTTTTAAAGCCTAGAGTTTTTTCATAGAGCCTTATGTAAGTAAATTAGATGAAGTGGGAAGCCAAGAGGAATTTTTTCAAAGAAGTTGGATTGTTTGCACATCGGTACCGGTGTCAATCTTCATTTTTAGTGAAGAGTAAGTTAATATAAAATGTACTTCTCTTTTTATTTCTTTCATGCTGTAAAATATTATCTCGTCGTGCTACTATATAAGATATATTCATACATTTTAAAATGCGATATTGCCTCTGTATGATTTTGTTTTTTTCTTAACAGGGATTTTGATTTCACTTAGCTGGAGTAAATATAGAGTTGAACAGAACATTTTAGAACCAAGAATTTATCCAATCGGTTTGTGAAATGAGTCACATGAAGTGGTTCGCAGATGAAGTGCATTTAGAGAGAAAACAATCTGATTACAGATTTATGGATATTAAAATTTTTATCATAACAATTTGATTTACAATGACAGTTTATTATCTTCAGTTTGAATTGATGGACTCAATATCATAAGATCCTTTTATCTTAAAATTTGTTTATAATGAATCAATCTAAACCATTTTTTGCACACCATAAAATTGGATTAGCATGTGAATAAAACTCTTAAAGAAAAGAGCACAGATAGTTTTCATGAGTACTCTAAAGTGCTAAGAGCTGTTCGACATTGGGGATTAGCAAAGTGTGTGATGATGCTGGTTTGCTCCTTTAAAAGCATAAAGATGGTGGTGCCAATGAATTTAATGTTATATCATTGAAGGGGAGAAAAAATTAAAATTTTATTCCTGGAATGACTAGAGGATTTTCTAAGAGAGCTGTTTTGTCTGCAGTATCTATTGCTGGTTTATTAAAGAAAGCATTGAGGAGCTTTTGTATTGCTTCTTTTTCAACACCATCGGCAATGACGACAAAGCGTGTTTGTTTTATTCCTTTTGGCCATGCTGGCAATCTTATGGGAGGATGAAAAAATGTTTGTACGCCATGTAATACAAGTGGGCGATAAGGGTCATCATGCAGTGCGATAATTGCTTTAATACGTAATAGTTTTGTACCATAACGCTCTTTTAGGAGATCTAAAAAAGCTTCAATTGTGGCGTAATCAACAGGATCTTCACAGTTGAGTGAAAAGGTACGAATGGTTTTATGGGGGGGATGATCATGTGGGGTAGTCGTAAGATTTTGTTTAAGTTTTGTATTTTCTACTTTTTCATCCCATAATGTGTTATTTATTAACAGATTTGAACAAAAATCTTCAGAATGGGCGTCAATGATTTGTGCTGTAGGATTGATCGTTTTAAGTGTGTTAAAAAGCGTATCTGAAAGCGTTTGTGGGTCTCTAAGATCTGTTTTGGTGAGAATAATTTTATCAGCAAATATTAATTGTTTATATATTTCAGGGTAGCGCTCACATATGGAAAGTGTGCTTAGTGTATCAAATGTTGCAAGAACAGCATTTATGGACAATGTTTGAATAAATAACGGGTGGCTTAAAAGTATTTGTAAAATAGGGGCGGGATCAGCCAGCCCTGTGGTTTCAATGATAATATGATTGAGTTGTTTGATCTGTCCTGTTTGAACGCGATTTATTAAATCAATTAATGTGTCGATGAGATCACTGCGTAAATTGCAGCATAAGCAACCATTGGCAAGCTCAATAATTCCTTCTGTCGTTTTTTCAACTAGAAGGTGGTCAATACTGATTTCGCCGAATTCATTGATGATAACAGCACATTCTGTTAAAAGAGGGTCTTGTAGCATACGGTTGAGCAAAGTTGTTTTGCCAGAGCCTAAAAAACCAGTAATAAGCGTGAGAGGGATGCGCTTTATTTTCATGTTAGTCATCAACCGTGGTTTTGTTTTAAAAAAACATATTTCAGTACGTTTAACCAATTTATAATGGTGTCCGTGAGGGATATAATGGTTAACGCCCTATGAAATCCATTGTACCACTATCTTTACACTTATAAAGGTAGGTGTATGCGGAGTATATCATACACTTTTTTAGCGTCAATGTTATGATAATTCTTGGTTCTTGAAAGAACTTATAGGAGGAATTTTTATTCCTTGTTTTAATTATTTTATCTACATGTTCATCTACCTTGTGACGTGCAAGAAACTGGTTTTTTATTGATTCAACAAATACAGATTTGAAATGAGAGAATCTTACAACATTTGTGGTTCTAACATAAGATACAAAATAATTAATTATCATTATAAATCAAAGTATTATAATTAATCGTAGATTATGATTTATGGCTTTTTTATAGAATGGTTTGCGCGTCTTTTATACGAACCATGGGGCTTTCTTAGTGGCTTTACTGTTATTTTAGGTGTTTTTGGCGTACGAATGAGGTGTACTGGTAAAGGATGAGAAAAAGGAGGTGGAGCAGTGATAAAAGGTGAGGTGAGAATAATATTTCCTTGATCATCATATGAATTTGCATGCATTTTTATGGCTTCAGGTGTGCATGTTTGTTGTCTCATATTGTTGGCTTGTGTTATATTTCTCCCATAAGGTTTTAATGTTGCTAGTGTTAATTGGGGTCTTCCTTGGTGCAAAAATCCTGTTTCAAGAAGTTGTGCAGCTTTTTCTTCTCTTTCAGTTATGTTGTTAGCACCTAGAATGACAGTAATAATTGTACGTTTATTGCGGGTGGCTGAGGCAACAAGATTAAAACCAGAGGCACAAATAAAGCCTGTTTTCATACCGTCTATTCCATAAAAACGGCCAATGAGGTTGTTTGAGTTATGCTGGATTTTTCGATTATGACCAAAATCAATGGCTGGAATAGAAAAATAATGAGCATATTGTGGAAATTCTCGACGTATTTGAACGGCTAAAAGAGCAATATCGCGCGCCGTGGAGTAGTTTTGAGGGTCTGGTAAACCACTTGCGTTCGCAAAATGAGTTCCAAACATGCCTAAACGTTTAGCTTCGCTATTCATTTTACGTACAAAATCTTTCTGTGAACCTGCAACAGCTTCACTCATGGCAATGGCTAAATCATTGGCAGATTTAACCATGGTGATACTTAAGGCTGTATCAAGTGTGAGTACAGAACCAGCTTTATAGCCTGAACGATATGAGGGAGCTTTTGCGGCGTATTCGCTGATGGTGATATGTTTGTTTGGTGAAATTTCCCCTCGGCTCATGGCACGAAAAATAACATAAGCGGTCATTAATTTTGTCAAGGAAGCAGGATACCAACGCTCAAAAGCTTGATTATGTTTTAAGATATGCCCCGTTGTAACATCAACAGAAATAAAAGGCTGCGCTAGAGCAACAGCGCTGAATAAACTCAAAATCACAGAAAAAAATAAATTATAGAAGAGACGTTGCATTAATTTAAATCTAGTTCCTTCTTATTCGTTATTTAGAATTGTTTTAATGTAGCACACAAAGCTTTTAAGTCTAGGTTAGGAAGGAAAGATGGTTAATTGCTGTATCCGTTGTGTCTCGGAGATAAAAACCAATACTCATTTTTATTTTCCCCTTGAATTTGGTTTGATGACTTACAGTATCTCAAGAAATACTTTTTAAATAATGAAGATTGTACAAGATTTCAGGTTCTTGGGGGATTGATGTTTCTTAGGAAGGAACGAATCGGCATAATCATACATTTTTCTTGTCCTCCTGTTAGGACAGCCCTTGGCACTTGAGAGGGGTCGTAAAAAGCATTTTAATCTTTTCTTGTATCGTTTTATTCACACAGATATCCCTGCTTGTAATGTGCAAGCAAAAGATTCTAATTGATTCAAAATGGAATAGATTTGAAATGAGAGAATCTTACGGTATTCAGGGTTCTCATTCAAGTTGAATAACGATAAAATATCCTTATAAATCAATATGATTTATGTTATTTAAACGATTTTAAAGAGAAGAATTCTTTCTCAAAAAAATTCACACATCAATCATTTCTTGTAATGTACATGTGTTTTATAATTTTGAATTAGAAAGTTTGAAGTATCTTTCTTATATTTTTGTTCCATATACTCTGCTCAATATACAAAGTGATGCATTATTCTGATCAATCAGCACATTGTTTCATGATGAATGATTTAGTTTTTGAAGTTTCTGAACAGCGTATGGTGGCATAGGAGGAGGGGTAGGATCTTGAGCTGCTAAGAGAAGCAGTTCATCACACGCTTTTTCAGTTTTTTGGACAAGTTGATCTAGAAAATCACGTTTGCTTAAACCAGCTTCTATCGGGGGAAGAATACGGACACGAATTGTTCCGGGATAGCGGCGAAAATTATTGCGTGGCCAATATAAACCCGCATTGTGTGCAATAGGCACAACTTGAAGCCCTAATTCATTATAGAGCGCGACAATTCCTGACTTATAATCTGGTTCTTGACCGGGTTGTCGGCGTGTTCCTTCGGGAAAAATCAAGATTTGACGCCCTTGTTTTACTTTCTCTTTTGCTTTTTGTATAACCATTTTTAAGGCTTTTATGGGCGTTGTACGGTTAATGGGGATAATTTGTGTTTTTGCCATATACCAGCCAAACAATGGAATCCACATCAATTCACGTTTTAAAATGAGAGTGGGATCATCTAAATAGGGAACAAGACTGAAAGTTTCCCAAGCCGATTGATGCTTTGGAGCAATGATATAGGCTCCTTTGGGAAGATTTTCTAAACCTTCAATCTCATAACTTGTACCTGCGATGTATTTTTGCAAAAAGAGTGTAACGCGCGCCCATGTTTTAGGGACAATCCATGCCTTTTTGCGGGGCATTAAAAAATAAACGGGAGCGTAAAGAATCATTTGTATGAAAGTTGTTGTATAAAAAGCGAACGTAAAAAGAATAGAACGAAGGATAAGCACTACATTTTCCATTTTATATCTATAAGAAGACTTCGTATATAATATAATTCACATGAGAAAACATCTTCTTTATGTTTTTTCAAGCATCTATTTTTTCGGTAACTCATTTTCCGATATTTAAAAACAGAAGGAAAGAGGTTGATGGAATTACAAAAAGATAAACTTTTTATTCCACGGATTTTATCTATTGCGGGAACAGATCCTTCTGGTGGCGCTGGAATGCAGGCGGATTTAAAGGTTTTTTCAGCTATGAAAACTTATGGTATGAGTGTGGTTACAGCTGTTGTTGCACAAAATACTCAGGGTGTGCGTTCTTTTCAGGCATTAGATGCTTCTTTTGTTGCAGATCAAATTGATTCTGTTTTTGAGGATATACATGTTGATGCCGTTAAAATTGGTATGGTTGCAAATGCTCAGATTGCACAGGTTATTGCAGAACGTCTTGCTTATCATAAAGCGCGTTCCATTGTTTTTGATCCGGTTATGGTTGCAAAAAGTGGTGATGTTCTTTTAAAGTCTGATGCAATTGAAATTATGCGTGATGTTCTTGTGCCGATGTCAACTTTAATCACGCCAAATTTGCCTGAAGCTGCACTGTTATTGGGAGATGAAGTGCAATGGTCTTTAGAGACTATGTATCAATATGCTCCACGACTCTTGGCACTAGGGTGTCATGCAGTTTTGTTAAAAGGAGGACATTTGAATACGCTTACCAGAAATAGTACAGAAAATTATGATTGTTCTAGTCCAGATCTTTATTGTGATTGTGAAAACCTTGTTATACTTGAAGCTTCTCGTCTTTCAACCACTCATGATCATGGGACAGGGTGTACCATTTCTGCCGCCATTGCAGCTCTGTTACCTACCCAACCTCTGGATTGCGCTGTTAAACAAGCAAAAGATTATTTGCATGGCGCTTTAACTGCCTCAAATGCTTTAAAAGTAGGGAAAGGGCGAGGGCCGCTTCATCATTTTTATGCATTATGGAAAGATTAATACAATAATTGATTGTGAAAAATCTTCACTCTATGAATTTGTTTCATTATTATATGCTATTTTGAACTTATGACTAATAAGTGTTAGCGCATTGTATCTTAACAGTTATTTTGTATTAAGAAGGATGAGAAAAAAATGTTATAATTCTTTTCTTTTATATATTTTTTACGATTAATCTATCCTGTTTCAAGAGCAAGGAATTGTAAAATCATGATTTTATAGCAAAAAGAGTAGAGGGAAAGACTTTTTACAAGACTATATTAAAGCTGGCTGATCCCACTATATTTGCTGTTTCTTACATTGGTGGCAAAACAGGATGAGCCAAAATCGTTATAAAAATTATTGAATATATCTAACATTTACAGAGTTTTTGTCGGCATGGGTAGGGTTTTCTAAATGGAAATTGATACGTAACGTCATTATCCTTTTTTATGGAACTGCTTTATGGAATTATTGGCGTTTCAGATGAGCAGCCATGAGGAGTTTCAACATTTAATACAGCAAGATCTAGAAACTTTTACGGATTTAGAGTGGGCTTTAAGGTTTTTATATTTATAGTGATTTAGTTCTAGTGAGAAGGTAGTCGATTGTACAATCGGAGTTTCAATAGATCTGTAGCGTGTAGTCTAATCTTTTCAAACTTGAATTTTTATTCTGTCATTTAATGGATTTCATCATTAAGTATTGAAACTGATCTGATTTTATTGGTGCGCTATGACTGTTCAACACCTTGTTTTACGTTGATTGAAGTTATGTTCCTCATGTAAAATAGTATGCTTCAAGTAGAATGCACTTATATTGTTAATTCACATGTTTATTTTAAAGAGATTTCTCTCAAGGTTTGTCACATCCATTTTATAATAACGTTCGTGAATGGTCTAAAGCCTCTATGAAGTGTATAAAGCTATTATGCTTCCCATTTTTACGTTTTTAAGGTGAAAGGGGTACACCCCCTATACTATTTTTAGCTCCCAATGTTGCGATAAGCTTTGGTATTTTAGAGCGTTTATAAGAAGAACTTTTATTCCTTTCTTCAAGTGAATTTTATTGATACATCAATTGCGCTTGTGATGTGTAAGCAGATGATTGTGAGTGATTTAATATATAGAGATTTGAAATGAGATAATCCTATGATATTTGAGACGATTGCTTAATATGAATAATGATAAATTACCTCTATGAATCAAATTATTGATTTATTTTTGTGTTGAAGATTATTCTGGATAAGAATTTGTTCAAGCAAGAGAATTATCAAAGGATGTTCACGCTGTTTGCACAAGTACAAGGGAAGATTTCTTTTGTCATTTCAAATGATGTTCCAGAAATCTCAAAAACTTAATTTATTCAAATAGTAGGTGAAAACAGTTTATTTCGTGTAAAAATAATACAATTAGCGTGAGAGATTTCTCATCATCAACTGTGATATAAAAAAAGAAACAATATACATAAAGGACCTTTAAAAGGGTTTTGATGCTCCTTTGATTATTGTATAAAGCGAAGATTTTTTCTATTAATTGACTAACAGACTAACCATCTAACAAACTATGATATAACTGTAGTTTTAAATATTTGCTTTTTCGAGTTTTTTATAATTATCAGTAACAGACAGTAAATTATCAATCATATCAAATAAAATTTTCACTTGTTCAACTTAGATCTGTGATAGATATCTTTTTTAAGACAATGATCCTGAAAATTATAAAAGTAAGAAAATTTGAGTGAGTCATTTGAAACAATTATATTTGTAATAACTTTTTAGCTTTTCACTATCAGTATTAAAGGGGATTGGCTAAACTTTCTTGGTTGTATAGATTGGTTTTCTGTATTTGAGTTTTGCTGAAAATAATAAGTTCGCTTATCGATGAAAAGAATTCATCGCTCAATGATCATGTGTTTATTGGAATAAACTTTAAATTCACCAAAGTTTATAAAACCCAATTTTTTATAAATGCCAATTCCCTCGTGAGATGCTTGCATATCAATAACATGACATTTCTTTCTTTTTAAATGCTCAATAGCAATTTTTGTCATGAATATCCCAACACCTCTTTTCTGAAAATCTGGATTGGTGACAATATCATACACTCCACCAACTCCATCTGCTTTAATACAAAAACATATTGCTACAGGATTATTATTTATGTAACCAACGAACATCTCTACATCGGGATCTTTTTTATAACAACGGCCTATTGTTTCATAAAATATAACCGCTTCTTCATCAAAAGTCTCGAAGACTGATGCCATAACATTTCCGTAATCTCTAAAATCTTGAAGTGATTCAACTTCCTTGATTTTGAAATTATCTGGCGTAGAAGTAACATGTGAGTCTATATTTTGTGCTAAAGCTGCCATTCCTACCTCTGTTTCAACAAGCTCTAAACCAATAGATTAAGAGAACTTCATCAACTTTATAATGAGACGAATGAGGTCCAACCCACCAAGCTAAAGGTAGTTTTTGTGCATTAAAGGAATGGATTATGGATTTTGCTTGGTTTGTAGGTATAGTTTTTTGTAAACTTTTAGCAGAGACAATATTGAATGTGTCTGAAGCAAATGTTGAATTAACAGAAGATACTCCATTTGGAAAATCAACAACCTTCATTTTAGGGCATGATTTTGGTAAAAAAACGTACCTTCGAGCAAAAATTATTCTCTAATGATAAGTCAATTTTTGATTTGTTTAACATTTGTTTTCTTTGTCATTATCCATCATTTTAAATTGATCTTTTAATACTGGGGCTGTAAAAAATTTGTCAATTCAAAAGTAATCCCAAATTCTTTTATATAAGCTTCTATAACCTGCTAAGGTCGTAAAAGATCTGCCGCCAATAGTGAAAAATTATTCTCGGGATGGCAAGAAATAAAGTTATTGTTGCCAAATAACGTCATGAACTAATGGGAATTGTTCATTTCGCTTTTCAAGCTTATTTTACACGGCTTTAACGACTTAACAGACAACAGCAACCTTCCAGAAAAAATCCGTCTAAGTTAAAAATTGTTATCTGATAATCTAAGCCCCCAAACCAATAGATGCTTCACAAGGAATTACGAATTTAAAAAAAACTTTGAAAAAATAAATTGGTGAAAAAAACCTAGCGGCAAGCTACAGCTCCGCGCAAGAACGAATAAATACAAAATTCAATGGAGCGGGCGATGGGATTCGAACCCACGACCCCAACCTTGGCAAGGTTGTGCTCTACCCCTGAGCTACACCCGCTGACCGATTCGATATATATCTTGCTTGTATGGCGTAGGCTTCTACGAATTGCAACAAAAAAATATCATTTTAGTTTGATTTATTTTGTCCATGTTTTAATAAATTGAAATAAAGATTGATTTTAGAAGATTCTTCAGTAATAGATTATTCCTTTTTTAATTTTGCATAGAGAGGGGTGGAGTATAATGTCGAAGAGAATAAATATATTAGGGATCATCATTGCAGCTGTTTTTATGATGAACAGTGTTGCAAAAGCGGATGACCAAGTTAAACAGGTTAAAGTTGCTCTAACACAAATTATGGTACATCCTGCTGCGGATGCCGTTCGTAAAGGTGTGGAAGATGTTCTTGCAGAAAATGGTTATAAGCAAGGTGAAAATTTTCAGCTCACCTTTTTATCAGCGCAAGGCAACATTTCAACAGCAACGCAAATTGCACGTAAATTTGTTGGTGATAAACCTGATGTTATTGTAGCGATTACCACGCCTTCAGCACAAACAATGCTTGCGGCAACAAAAACAATTCCTATCGTCTTTGCGGCGATTTCTGATCCTATCGGAGCTAAAATCGTTTCTTCGCTTACCAAACCTGGCGGTAATATGACGGGGAGTTCTGATCGTATAGATGTTGCAGAAAGTATTAAACTTTTACAAGAAGTAAAACCAGATTTGAAAAAAATTGGTTATCTTTATAATGCTTCTGAAGCAAACTCGGTTTCAACACTTAAGGTGTTAAAGGATGCGGCAAAAAAAGTTGGAATTGAAATCATTCCTTCATCAGCACCAAAGCCTTCAGATGTTCAGGCAGCAACACGGGCTTTAATCGGTAAGGTAGATATCATTTTTATTCCTGCTGATAATACGGTTCTTTCTGTTTTAGAGGGTGCAGTAAAGGTCACACAGGAGGCAAATGTTCCTATATTTACTGTTGATGCTAATTCTATTGGACGCGGTCCTTTTATGACGCAAGGTGTGAATTTCTATGATGTAGGGGTTGATGCTGGGAAGTTGGTTGTGCGTATTCTAAAGGGTGAAAAGCCTGGTGATATTGACGTTGTGCAGGCGGCTAATAATGACATTCGAATTGATATGAAAGCAGCAAAAAAAGCGGGGATTGTTATTCCGCAGGCAGTTATTGATCGTGCGACAAAAGTGATTCAATGACTTTCATTGATAGGATGTTGATACAATAAAATACGTTAAGTTTTCATGGGGATTGTCTTTACATGAATATATTTGCGTTTTCTGGCGCTGTGGAATTAGGTCTTATTTATGCGTTTGTGGCTATAGGGGTTTATCTCTCTTTTCGCGTTTTGGACTTTCCTGATTTAACAGTTGATGGCTCATTTCTTCTTGGGTCTTGTGTCTGTGGTGTTTTGATTCTTTTAGGTTTTAATGCATGGGCAGCTATGGCATGTGCTTTTTTTGCAGGCATGGTAGCTGGTTTATTAACAGCTATGTTGAATTTGCGTTTTGGTATTTTGAATCTTTTGGCTTCCATTTTAACAATGTCAGCGCTCTATACGGTTAATCTTCGTATTATGGGAATTATGGGAGGATCTAATGTTAATTTAGCGCTTGCTGATACGGCGTTAACGCCCTTTTATAATCTATTTGGTTTGTCTGATATTTTTGTGCGGCCTCTTTTCATTGGTACTGTATTGCTGGTTGTGGCGTTTTTGATTTGGCGTTTTTTGGAAAGCGAAATAGGTCTTGCTATGCGTGCAATGGGAGCTAATCCACGGATGGCTACAGCTCAAGGGGTTCATACGTCGGCGTTAATTTATTTTGGTATGGGGCTTTCAAATGCTTGTGTTGCACTTGGCGGTTCTCTTTATATTCAAACTGCGATTGCAACGGATATTACCGGTGGAATTGGAACAATTGTTTTTGGGTTGGCAGCTGTGATTATTGGTGAAACTTTATTTCGTACGCGTAATATTTTTTGGATTATAATCAGCTGTATTGTGGGGTCTGTGCTTTATCGTGTGGCGGTGCAATTTGCATTTGAGGCAAATGGAATTGGTATTGATACGTCGACAGATCTTCAGTTGATTACTTCACTGTTGGTTATTTTAACCCTTATTGTGCCACGCTATTGGAGGAGGCGTAAACGTGATTGAGTTTTCTCATGTTGGGGTTACATTTAAACCGCAAACACCTTTGGAAAAACAGGCTTTAATTGATATTAACCTTAAAATTGATCAGGGTAGTTTTGTTACGGTTATCGGTTCAAATGGCGCTGGTAAATCAACCTTGCTCAGTGTTTTAGCGGGTGCAACGCTTCCCTCAACAGGGAAAGTGGTTATCAATGGGCAAAATGTTTCTAGGCAGTCAGTCAGTGAACGCGCTGGAAAGGTTGCTTGTGTTTTTCAAGATTCTTTGATAGGCAGTTGTGGTTCTTTAACAATTGAAGAAAATTTGGCTCTTGCTGCTCTTCGAGGAAGTCGTCGTGGTTTGCGCTCGGCTTTAAATCATGAGAAACGGCAATTTTTTCGAGAAAAAATTGCTCAATTAGGCATTGGTCTTGAAGCATATATTCATAATCCTATGGACAGTTTATCAGGTGGGCAACGCCAAGCTGTTTGCCTTGTGATGGCAACATTAGCTCATGCGGATGTTTTATTGCTTGATGAACATACCTCAGCGCTTGATCCTGGAATGGCTGATTTTGTGATGCGGTTGACTGAAAAAATCGTTAAAGATAAAAAGTTAACGACTATTATGGTGACTCATTCTATGCGTCAGGCTCTTGATTATGGTGATCGCACCTTGATGTTGCATGGTGGAAAAGTGATTTTGGATGTCTGTCATGAAGAGCGTAAGGGCTTGGATGTCAATGATTTGATTGGCATGTTTCAGAAAGTTCGCGGGGAAGTTCTTGATGATGATGAACTGTTAATGGATTAATAATGTGGCTCAGAAAAAAGCACATGAAGTTGATCAGTTTTTAACGCGTTTTTCACGTGCTTTTCCTATTGTTCTCATTTATGGGCCAGATCGTGGTCTTATTTGTGAGCGTGCACAATGTTTTGCAAAACTTACAAAGGTAGCAATAGAAGATCCATTTTCGACAATTCGTTTGGATGCTGCTGAAATTGATAAAGATCCTGCACGTTTGGAAAATGAAGCGCGTACGTTATCGCTTTTTGGGGGAGACCGTTTGATATGGATCTCTAATGCTGCTAACCAAAAAGGTTTTCTTGCTGCCTTGAAACTTTTAATTGAGAACCCACCAGAAGCCTGTTTTATTCTCATTGAGGCAGGGGATTTAAAAAAAGGAACAGGGTTGCGCAATGCTGTTGAAACCGCGTCAAAAGCAATGGCTCTGCCCTGTTTTGCAGATGATATGCGTTCTCTTGACGGTTTGATTGATGAGGTTTTAGGGCAATTTAAAAAGACTCTTTCTTTGGATGCACGTAGATGGTTGCATGAAAGTTTAGGGGCGGATCGCCTTGTATCACGAGGTGAATTAGAAAAGCTTTGTCTTTACGCTGCAAATGTTCATATTACTCTTGAAGATGTCAAAGCTGTTGTAAGCGATGTCAGTGCTCTTTCTCAAGATGAAGTCATTGATGCTCTTTTATTGGGCGATATATCAGGCTTTGAAGCGCATTTTAACCGACATGCAGCATTGCATGGGGCGCTTTTTTTCATTTTGAGTGCAGCACAAAGGCATTTTCAGCAATTACAGCTATTGCGTTATCAGGTAGAAGTTGAAGGAAAATCGCCTTTTACGGTGGTTTCTCAAGCACGGCCTCCCATTTTTTTTCAACGGAAAAAGACAGTTGAACAAGCTTTAAAATATTGGAAGTTAGAACAGATTTCCTATGCAATGGAAAGAATTCAGAGTGCTGTTTTAGACAGTCGTAAAAATCCACTTTTGGGTGAAGCTATCATTCGTCAAGTTTTGTTAGGGCTTACAATTATTGCACGACGCCAGATAGTAGCTTAACAGTTTAGAAATATAGTGATTTTTTATTTTTTTAATATGGCAAAGAGGTATTTTCAGCAATTAAAACTATTGTGTTATCAAGTAGAGGTTAGTTGTGGTTTTGAGGATGCTCTTGAAGAGCTTGAAAGTTTTATAGAAATTTTTCTTCAGAAAAATTATTTATCTTCGAAAGGCAGTTTTTACACCGTTTTATTATCTTGTTGTGTCGTAAAACACTGTTGGTTCGTGATATAGAGCTCAGGTAAAATTTTACGCATTCGGTGTTTTTGTGTGAGTATGTGGTGAATCTTAGGCTGGTTCATAGTGCCTTAATGGGGTAACACCCTTCAGGCAAAACAGAGCATCTCAAACGACAGAAGACACGTTCATACGCTTTCTTAGAAATATTTATCAATGCGCGTCATATCTATTTCGCGACGGCTTTTGTGAATGGTATAACGGTAAAGTGCTCCATGAAGAATATAAAATCCATAGAGCATCTCTATCTTTACGCTTAATAAAAATGCAAGCCAGAGCATCATCATATATTTGTCTGGTCTCTAATTTTCTACAGTTTTTGGTATTAGAGAGCGTTTTGCATCATTTTTTTCTCACATGTCTTCTTGTGATGTGCAGATAAGAGATTTTAATTGGTAAGAGGATTTGTGATGGAAGAATTTTACCGTATTTGAAGTTATGATTCAAATTGAAAAACAATTATTATATTTATAAATCAATATATTATAGATTAATTGAATCACTTAAAATAGTGAATTAGTGGAATCTTTTAGACAAGAAAATGAATTGTTTGCAGATCGGTATGAACTAAAAATCTTCGTGGGATGAGGAGAAAGTCAAAATAGATTATGATGAAAACGACAGTACCTATGGGGAGATTTTTATTTTTGATACAGAGATAATTATCTTAGCAATGAATGTGTCTTATAAACAGAGCAAGCCATTGTTTATTATTATAACTCATCATTTTTTATATTGAGTCAATCAAAACGATGTCTTTTGCACGTCATAAGTGGAGGCGTGTGGATAAAAACTGTGCAAGAAAGCACTAAAAATGCCTCTTATGAATGCTCTCAAATTCCAAGGGTTTTTGCAACATTGGAGGTAGGCAAATATAATAATAGTGTTTTATTAAGTGTGAAGAGGGTCGTGCTTAATGGATTTATAGTTATAACATTTACAAACACTGTCGTGAGATAGGTTGGGGAGAGAGATGTCTTTTTAAAACAAACGCATGAATTTGTAATCCAAATCTATCCTGTTTAGGGCGCTTTGTTTTACGTGAGGGGTATGACTCCATTAAAGGGATATTCGGTGTTTTTGTTATCAAACTTTTTCTTTATTGAGAGGGCGTGTTTTTCTCATATTTGTTTGATTTACGGTATCAGGAGTCGGGAGAGGAAAATGTTTTTAATGGTATTTTTTGTATGCGTTATTTTATGGTGTTTTCAATATTCATAAAACTTGTGTTGATGTTGTAGGTGGAGGCGTAATACATTCTTATATAGGTCTGATGTACAAATTAATGAACGTATTGGGATAATTTGGAAAGAGTTGGTGTCTGCTTACGCTTTTGATGTGTTTTTTGTGAGTAAATTAGTAAGATAAAGTAAACCGATGAGATTTTATGTAGAGTCGTTGTTATCTTAATTGAGAGTGCATTTAATTTTTGTTTCAGTGATGCGCTTTGATCAGTAATTAAGTGGGAGTTTTAGAGCGTGATGATAGATTTCTCGTCATTTATTTTTTATGTATTTTCTAGGTAAAATGATCTGTTGTCAGCTTGCGCAGGTGATGATTGGTAAACTGCGTTATTCTTTATTTCCTAGTTGTCGTTTTTTAATGTTTTACGCATAACTCTTAAACAAACAGACAGGAAAATTATGATTTTACAATTGTTTTTATTGCCATTTGCAAAGAATCTTTGAAGGTGAAAGATGCCCCATATTCAATTTGAAAAAATAGCACTCATTGGAATCGGTCTGATTGGGTCTTCTTTAGCAAGAGTTATTAAAAAGAAAAATCTTGCGGCTCAGATTTCTATTGCAACACGTCGTTCAGAAACCTTGAAAAGAGCACGCGAATTGGAGCTTGGGGACTTTTATACGACAGATAATGCAAAAGCTGTTGAAGGAGCAGATTTGGTTATTCTTTCTGTTCCTGTTGGGGCTAGTGCAGAAGTAGCAAAAACCATTTGTGATCATTTAAAACCTGGAGCGATTGTGAGTGATGTTGGTTCTACGAAAGCGTTGGTTATTGCGGAAATGGCACCTTTATTGCCAAAAACAGTTCATTTTATTCCAGGGCATCCAATTGCTGGAACGGAATATTCAGGACCGGATGCTGGTTTTGCTGATTTATTTATGAATCGTTGGTGTATTTTAACGCCTTTTGCTGAGAGTGATGCTGCTGCTGTCGCACAATTAACAGCGTTTTGGGAAGCTTGTGGTGCGCGTGTCGAAAAGATGGATCCTAAACATCATGATCTTGTTTTGGCTATTGTTTCGCATTTGCCGCATTTGATTGCTTATAATACTGTTGGGACAGCGAGTGATTTAGAAAAAGTAACAAATTCAGAAGTCATTGCTTATTCCGCTTCCGGTTTTCGTGATTTTACACGTTTAGCATCTTCTGATCCTGTTATGTGGCGCGATATTTGTTTGCATAATAAGGATGCTATTTTAGAAATGTTGAGCCGTTTTAGTGAGGGGCTTGCTTTTTTAGAGCAGGCAATTCGTTTAGGAGATGGTGAGACATTGTTTAACTTTTTTACACGTACGCGTGCTGTACGTCGCAATATTATTGATGCTGGGCAGGAAATTGATGCTCCTGATTTTGGACGTCAGAGTGTTTCTAAAAAAGGGTGAATAAAAGCAAGGGTTTTTTGTGGAATTTCATTGGTTTTTTCTAGAAATCGATAAGAAGTTTTTTCTCTATTCAGTCATAGATTGCAATAAAAAAGAGTGGCGATTGCTTCGATACAGATAACCATGACTTCAAAAGGTTTTATGTGTGCAAGATTATCGTGCTTAACTCTCTATAGGGCATATGATGTACAGAAGAGGTTACTGATCTATAGAAGAGACAAAAAAATGAAGTCATTGTAGAATTTCATATAGTGGGTTGTTGTTTTTGTTTTAGTATAAAGTCAGGCTTGACCGTATTGATTATTGCCATTTATATTGCAACATCGGAAAATGTTTGTTTGCAGAGTTTTGATGTTTTTTATAAAGCTTGAAATAGACAGAGGAAGAGTTTTACCAGAAAGTATAGAGATTTGTTAAGAAATATCTTTTGGTATAGCTATCGTATCCTTGTTGACGCAGTAAGCCATTATTGGCGTGATAATGGGAGTGCTTTTGCAAGCCATGTCGCGCTCTCTGGGCTTTTAGCATTTTTTCCTTTTTTTATTTTTGGAACTTCTCTTGCCAGTTTTCTTGGTGCTTTTACATATACACCGCAAAAAATCAAAGCTTTGGTGCAGTTATTACCAGATGTCATTGCAGAGCCTTTATCTCAGGAAATTATCAATGTTTTAACCATACAGCGGGGAGGAGTGTTGACAGTTTCTGTTATTGGGGCGGCTTATTTTGCCTCTAATGGGGTAGAGGCATTACGTACAGCTTTAAATAGAGCTTATCGTGTTGTTGATCGGCGTAGCTTGTTGTTTTGTCGTTTTCAAAGTTTGTTTTTTGTGATTCTTGGAGCTGTAGGTCTTATTGTGATCAGCGTTTTGTTGATTTTAACACCTCTGCTTATCAAGATTATGCAAAATCATCCTTTTTTCATTACAGAATATATCGGTGTCATTCGTCTATGGCGTTACATAATCGCAGCGGTTGTTCTCTTTGTAAGCCTTTTGATTGTTCATAAATGGCTACCAGCAGAGCGGCGGAAGTTTATAGATATTTTACCAGGAATTGTACTGACAATGTTTGTATGGTTTGTGGCTTCAATTGCTTTTGCTCAATATTTAACAATGTTTGATTATATTTCTACCTATGCAGGGTTAGCATCTATTATGGTTGCTATTATTTTTCTTTATATATTGAGTGCAATTTTTATTTTGGGAGGGGAAATAAACGCGGCGATAATGTTTCATCGCAAGCATTTGCAACATTCAGATGAATATGAAAGAACTTAACTATTGCGTGAAAGCCAAGGTATGAATATCCCAATAAAGCCTGCTATCACTTTGTTGATTGATGCAGATGCTTGTCCTGTAAAAGATGAAGTTTATCGTGTGATGAATCGTTATCAGCTTAAGACATTTGTTGTGGCAAATCGTTTTTTGTCCCTTCCAGATGAAGCGCTCATTGAAAGAGTGGTCGTTGCTGGTGAATTCAATTGTGCTGATGATTGGATCGTAGAACATGTGCATGAGGCAAGTATCGTTATTACCAGTGATATTCCTTTAGCAGCACGGGTTTTGCAAGCTGGGGGTTTTTGTCTTTCGCCAACGGGGCGTATTTTTGATGTAAATTCAATTGGTCAAGCTTTGGCGATGCGCAATTTGATGGAAGATTTACGGGGACAGGGCAGTATAACAGGTGGTCCCCGTCCTTTTTGTCATAAAGACCGTTCTGCTTTTTTATCAGCACTGGATCTCGTTATACAACGTTTAAAAAGGCGCGGTTATTAGGTTATAGGGCTTCTTTTATAACAGCTTTTATAAGTGCTTTGGCATCGTCATTGGCCCATGGAGCTGCACCATTGAAGGAAGCAATGAGATATCCCTCTTTATCGATGAGAAATGTAATGGGGAGTCCTAAAGCAAGCCCCTGTTTTCTAACATTGTTGAAAATATCCATTGTTTCATCGCGATAGTAAAGCAAATTATCCGCATGAATATTCTGTAAAAATTGCTGAATTTTTTCAGGAGAAGCAGTTTTATCGATATTAATAGCTATGACATCAAAGTTTTCTCCACCTAATTCATGTTTTAATTGCGCAAGTTCGGGCATTTCTGTGCGGCAAGGTGCACACCAAATAGCCCATAGATTGACCAGCATCGGTTTTCCAGTAAATTCGCTGAGTGTGCGCTCTTTTCCTTGAATATTCTTGAAAGAGAGTTTCTTCATATCTGAGGGCGTATCAGCAAATCGTATGTGGCTAAAAAAGCCTTTTGCTGCTTTTCGGATCGCCATCATTTTTTCTGCTCGTGTTTTATCAGTGTTTATTTTTTCTGCTTTTGCTGCTGAAATGAAATTGAAAAGGAAAGACTCTCTTTTGTTATCGTAGTTTATGGTTGCGTATAAACTCAATGCAATGATAAAGAATGCAAGGGAGAATTGCCTTTTTTTATTGTTTTTTTCGCTGATGAAAATTTGAGAAATCATAATTTTGTCCTTTGTATGGGTGTTTTCAGAATATGACAGATGAGAAGTTAAAGAACCAAATGTGGGGTGGTCGGTTTGCGGCAGGTCCTTCTGCAATTATGGAAGAAATTAATGCCTCAATTGATTTTGATCAAAAACTTTATCGACAAGATATTGAAGGTTCCCTTTCTCATGCGGCTATGTTAGCGCAAACGAAAATCATTTCACAATCAGATTATGAAAAAATTGTTCATGGTTTGAAACTTATTCGCCAAGAAATTGAAGACGGTAAATTTGTTTTTTCACGAAAGCTTGAAGATATTCATATGAATATTGAAGCGCGGCTGAGCGAATTGATTGGTCCTGTCGCAGGGCGTTTGCACACGGCGCGTTCACGCAATGATCAAGTTGCTGTTGATTTTCGCTTGTGGGTGCGTGAAGCAACGCAAAAGATAGCACAAGCTTTAAAAGGATTGATAGAGCAATTACTTATTCGAGCAGAACAACATGTTGATACCTTTATGCCAGGCTTTACGCATTTACAATTGGCTCAACCGGTAACATTTGGCCATTATATGATGGCTTACGTTGA
Organism: Bartonella sp. MF74HXZ; assembly: GCF_042194445.1. NCBI lineage: Bacteria > Pseudomonadati > Pseudomonadota > Alphaproteobacteria > Hyphomicrobiales > Bartonellaceae > Bartonella > Bartonella sp. MF74HXZ. The sequence continues at coordinate 281,669 of NZ_JBHIMW010000002.1, forward strand.
AATGTTTGGTCGAGATTTATCGCGGATGCGTGATGCTCTTGAGCGCATGAATGAATCGCCTTTAGGGGCGGCTGCTTTAGCGGGGACAGGCTTTCCAATTGATCGTTTTATGACAGCAAAAGCGCTAGGCTTTCGAGAACCTACACGCAATTCGATTGATAGTGTTTCTGATCGTGATTTTGCATTGGAATTTTTAAGCGCTGGCGCTCTTTGTGCAACACATCTTTCACGTTTAGCAGAAGAAATAATTCTTTGGTCAAGTGAACAGTTTTATTTTATTCGTTTATCAGATGCTTTTTCAACGGGGTCCTCTATTATGCCGCAAAAGCGAAATCCTGATGCTGCCGAACTTGTGCGGGCTAAAGTAGGACGGTTGAATGGTGCATTGATGGGGTTGTTAACGGTGATGAAAGGGTTACCCCTTGCTTATTCAAAGGATATGCAAGAAGATAAAGAATATGTCTTTGATGGGGCTATGAGTTTAGAATTATCCTTAGCGGCAATGACAGGGATTATTGGTGATTTACAAGTTAATAAAGAAGCTATGAAACAAGCCGCTGATTCTGGCTATGCAACAGCTACAGATTTTGCTGATTGGCTTGTACGCGAATCAGGGATTCCTTTTCGCGAAGCACATCATATTACAGGGTGTGCTGTGGCATTGGCAGAAAAAAAACAGTGTCGCCTTCAGGATTTATCATTAGATGAACTTCAAGCAATTTGTTCTAATATCAATGCGACACTTTTTGATGTTTTGACCGTTGAAAAATCTGTTGAAAGTCGCAAAAGCTTTGGGGGAACAGCACCTTCAGAGGTTCTTCGGCAAATTGCGTATTGGAAAAAGCGTCTTGTGAGCGCTTGAGTGATTGTATTTTAAAGGTAAAAAAGAGATCGAGATGAGGAAAGAGGACAGATGAAAATTATATTAAAGGGGTTGATGATTGTCCTTTTAGGAGGCGTTTGTGTCGCTGGGTGTGGGCGTAAAGGGTCATTGGAAATGCCTATTACAAGTGCGGAAAAGTCTGTGCAAGGAACATCTGTTACTCAAAGTGAAGATGATAAACCTTTTATTCTTGATCGTTTGATAAAGTAGGAGGAAAGTGTGGATTTTTTCTCTTACCATCAAGGTATGCTTCATGCTGAGGGTTGTTCACTTGCTGTTCTTGCGCAGGAGGTGGGGACTCCTTTTTATTGTTATTCCGCCAATGCATTGGTTACACGTTTTAAAGACTATAAAAAGGCATTTCAAGGGATGCCTAGTCTGCTTGCTTATGCGGTTAAAGCCAATTCTAATCAAGCAGTTTTACGGCTTTTAGCGAACAATGGAGCGGGAGCTGATGTGGTTTCAGAAGGGGAATTACGGCGCGCCCTTGCTGTTGGTATTCCGGCACATCGTATTGTTTATTCTGGTGTTGGTAAAACCATGAGAGAGATAGATTTTGCTCTTGCTCAGGATATTTATTGTTTTAACGTTGAATCAGAGCCGGAACTTGAACAGTTATCTCAACGTGCTGTTGCGCTTTCAAAGATAGCACGTGTTTCATTGCGCATTAATCCAGATGTTGATGCAAAGACCCATAAGAAAATTACAACAGGAAAATCTGAAAATAAATTTGGTATTCCATTGTTGTTGGCAAGAGAGGCTTATAAAAAAGCGGATTCTTTACCTGGATTGCAGGTTTGCGGTATTGATATGCATATTGGCAGTCAGATTTGTGACTTAAAGCCATTTGAAGAGGCATTCTTTCTTATTGCAGATTGTGTGCGTCAATTGTGGAGCGATGGCTATGCAATAACGCATATAGATATCGGTGGTGGGCTTGGTATTGCCTATGGTTGTGAACAACATACTGTACCTTCTCCTTTTGATTATGCTGCGCTGGTAAAGAAATATATTGCTCCTTTAGGGATTAATATTGTTGTGGAGCCGGGGCGGAGCATTGTGGGTCAAGCTGGTGTACTGATGACATCTGTTCTCTATTTAAAAAGGGGACAAGGGCGGAATTTTGTTATTGTAGATGCGGCGATGAATGATCTGATGCGTCCAACGCTTTATGATGCTTGGCAAAATGTCGTCCTTGTGAAAAAAGCAGCAAAAGACGCTCCCCTTATTCGTGCAGATATTGTTGGTTCTGTTTGTGAGACTGGCGATTATTTAGCATTAGATCGTTACTTGCCGATTTTGGCACCTGGTGATCTTTTAGCAATTACGCAAGCTGGAGCTTATGGTGCTGTGATGGCGAGTACTTATAATAGCCGACTTTTGGTCCCAGAAGTTCTCGTTCAAGATACGTGTTATGCGGTTATTCGTCCACGTCTTGATTATGCTCAATTGATGGGATGTGATCATATTCCTGATTGGGTTGAGAATTCTTAAGTGTTTTTGGTCTTATTTTTACTAAACTTTGATGAAACAATTTATTTTCTAGAAATTGTCTTGTATGGGGTTTATGATCTTAATGCACCACGATAAAAGGGGATAAATGCTTGTTTATGAAAAATAAAAACATCAAAGGCTTTGCAATGAAGCTTTTGTGTGTGCGCATTTTGATGTGGGGAATCCTTTCATTTGAACGGATGTGGGTACGGTTGTTGCCATTTTTCCTCGTTGTTAGTCTCTTTTGTTCGTTTAGCTGGTTGGGACTTTTTGGCATTTTGGGCTATTGGTCACATTTGCTCTTACTTGGGGTTATACTTGTTTGTGCTGGGGCGAGTTTATTTTTTCTTGTTCGTTTTCGGTTTCCCACAATACGGGAAGTGAATTGCCGTCTTGAACGCGTCAATGATCTTAGACACCAGCCTTTGAATATTCAGACAGATCGTTTATGTTCTGAAAATGATGAAGATTTTAGTGCTGTTATTTGGCGTGAACATCAACGCCGAATGGCAAAGCAATTATACCATTTAAAAACTGGATTTATCTCTCTTAATAGTGCGGATTATGATCCTTTGGCTTTAAGGGCTTTGTGTGTTCTTCTTTTTGTTTGCGCTTTTAGTTTTTCTTTTGGTTTACAAGGGGGGCGTTTGGCTGATGCCTTTGATTTTCGTCCTGTTGTTGATGAAAAATTCATGCGGATTGATGCTTGGGTAACACCACCTGCTTATACCGGTGTGGCACCGATTTATTTGACAAAAGATGAGAAAACACAACTAGAAATCCCTGAAGGGAGTAATGTTGTTGTGCGTGTTGTCAATGGGGCTGGCGTTACAGTAAAAGCAAAGTCTGTAGAAGATGGGAGGGAAGTTTCGTTTTCAGAGAAAAAGGAACAAACAGCTTTGAATGATCCAATCGCTCATTTTGAAACACATTTAAATCATTCAATGAATTTATTTGTATCATCACGTCGTAAAAAACAGCAGTGGCATTTGCAGATGATCAAGGATACGCTTCCGACAATTCATTGGCTGGAAAAACCAGGGCGGATTTTAACGGGATCGTTAGAGTTACGATATGTGGTGGATGATGATTATGGTGTGACAAAGGCTTTTGTTGAAATAGAGCCTTTTCTTTCTCAGAACAAAAGTGCTTCCTCTCTTTATAATGCTCCGGAAATAGAGCTTCTTCTTCCGCGTGGTGGAAAGGGGAAAATGCGGATGGTGCAAGATATATCAGCGCATCCATGGGCAGGTTCGCAAGTCAAAATTACTTTGGTGGCAGAAGATGGTGCTGGGCAGAAAGGGCGTAGCAAAACTTTTGTTATGACATTACCGCAACACGTTTTTTCAAATCCTGTCGCGCGTGCGGTGAGTGAATTGCGTCGTTTATTAGCGCTTGATGCTTCTGCGAGAGAGCGTGTATTGGATATGCTTTCTGCTTTGCTTGTGCGTCCAGAAAAAGGTTTGCAAAATGTAAAGCATTTTCTTGTTCTACAAAGTGCGTGGACAAGACTTTCTTTAGCACAAACAGAAGATGATTTGCGTGGTGTGGTGGATTATTTATGGCAAATTGCTTTGGGTATTGAAGATAATCAGCTTGAATCCGTGCAAAAAAATTTAAAACAAGCACAAGCTGCTTTACGTGATGCATTGCGTTACGGTGCTTCAGCGGCAGAAATTGAACGGCTTATGGCAGATTTACGTCAAGCTATGGATGAGTATATTCGTGCTTTGGCTGAAAAAGCACCAGATAGTCAAGTTTCTAAAAATTCTAAAAGCTCAAAAAGCTCCAATCTTTCTGAAGCTACATTACAAGAAAAGCTAAATTTAATTGAGGAAATGGCTAAAACGGGCTCTTCTTTAGCAGCTGAACAACTCTTGGCGGAAGTTGAACAGACGCTTGATCATTTGCATGTGCAAAAAGGCAATCAAAATGAGGGAGAAAAAAGCCAATCTGCACAAATGAAAGAAAAGATGGACCAGCTTGGAGATTTAATGCGTCGTCAGCAAGAAATTCTCAATGAAACATATCAGTTAGAGATGGAACAAAAACGCGGAGAAAATGTGCCGGAAACACAGAAAAAATCTTTAAAAAAACGTCAAGCTGAATTGCAGTCTGAATTATCAACATTAGAAAAAGAATTATCAGAACAAGGATTTGAAACAGGGGGTGCATTGAAAAGGGCAGAAGAAAAAATGAATTCTGCGGAAAATGCTCTTGATAATGGAAATCATCAGGTATCTATACAAAATCAGTCTGACGCTTTGGAATCTTTGAGGCAAGGTGCACAAAATGTTTTGAAAAAAATGCGCGAAACACTTAAAGAAACGGGAAATGATCAAAATGCTGATTCTGGTCCTAAAGATCCGTTAGGACGTCCACTTTCTTCAAAAAAAGGTGAAGAACAAGAAGGTGAGGCACTACCACAAAAAAGTGATCAAATGCGTACGCGGCAGATTTTGGATGAAATTCGCAAGCGTCTTGGTAAAGAGCATATTCCAGAAGAAGAAAAAAACTATCTTGAAAGATTGCTTCATTTTAATTAACCAGTGTTGGCTTTTTTCTTAATTGATGTCAGAAACAGTGTATGAAGAACCTCTATGGGGTTCATCTCCAAGAAAATGATTAAAGCGCTTGTAATGCAATAATCATCCTTTTGTACTGATTTTTTAATCATTTAAGTTTAAAATATGAAATATTGAAATGTTCGCTGTTGCGGAAAAAGAGCAGAAGTCCATATAAGTTTGGTATATGAAAATCTGTAATGTTTGAAATTTGTTTCTACATGGTATGTTGAGTTGGATATCGTTACGCTGAAAGATTTTTATGCTTCTGCACTTGGGCTGCGTGTGCAAAAGACGCTGTGTGACCAATTGAATTTATGGTGGCCTGATCTTACAGATAAACGGATTATGGGGTTGGGTTATGCACTTCCTTATCTTTCTACATTGCGTGAACGTGCCCAACAATGTTTTGCTTTTATGCCAGCTTCCCAGGGTGCTTCGCCTTGGCCTTGTGCTGAGCAAGTTGCTACAGCGCTTGTTTTTGAAGAAGATTTGCCGCTTCCTGATGCGTCAGTTGATTGTATTTTATTGGTACATGCATTAGAATATACAGAAAATTCATTTGAAACGTTGAATGAAATATGGCGTGTTTTAGCACCCAATGGCCACTTGATCGTTATTGTACCTAATCGCTCTGGCTTTTGGGCGCGCAATATTACTACGCCCTTTGGTTATGGCGAGCCTTATAGTCGGCAACAAATTACTCGTTTGTTCGAAAAAACAAATTTTGTTTCTGGGTCAATACAAGAAATTGTACATTATATGCCCTCTACGGGTTATGTTTCGCGGTTGTTCTCATTTTTTTATGAGCCATTTGCACGCTATCTTTTGCCTTATTTTGGGGGACTCTTAATGTGTCAGGCACAAAAACGTGTTTATCAGGGTTTGCTGGTACAGCGTCGTCAATCGCGACGTGTTTTTATTCCTGCTTTATCTCCACAAGTGAGAAATATTTTAATTTATAAAGATAATTAATCATTTTGCCATTGGCATAAGAACCGCAAATATAGAAGGATTTTCTTATTTCAATTTTTGCACATTATATGTGAAGGTTTTTTTCATCTCGTTTTTGTTTTCATTTAAGATATTAAAATTATTTTTGAAACAGTAAATCTCGAATTAAAGATTTAAACGATAACCATTTTGATCTGTCATGAGAATTTGTGCATTGGAGGGATCTTTTTCGATTTTTTGTCGCAAACGATAGATATGGGTTTCTAAAGTATGGGTGACAATATTTTCATTATAACCCCAAACTTGTTCTAACAATGTTTCACGGCTGACAATTTTATCATTGGCATAATAGAGACATTTAAGAATTGCTGCTTCTTTTTCTGTGAGACAGATTTTATTGTTGCATTGATCAAGAAGAAGTCTTTGTTTCAGTTTAAAAGTATAGGGGCCAATATGAAAGGTTGTGTCTTCATTTTGTTCATATTGGCGCAACTGTGCTCGAATTCTCGCTAATAACACCGCAAAGCGAAAGGGTTTTGTCACATAATCATTGGCGCCTGTTTCAAGATCTAAAATATTATCGCTGTCTGTATCATGATTTGTTATCATGATAATGGGGGCACGAAATCCTTGGATGCGTAATTTTTTCACGGCTTTGAAACCATCAAGATCAGGAAATTTAAGTCCCAAAATAGCGAGATCAATATTTTCTTCTTGGATTATTTTCATTCCCTCTTCTGCTGTTTTTGCTTGGAAAATTTCAAACTCTTGATGCATTTGCAATTGTTCTACTAAAACGGGGCGTAGATCGTCGTCTTCAACAATTAAAAGAGTATAGTGGTTCATGTTTTTCCTTATAGGCATGTTGATGCACTGATTGGTAAAGAGTAGTTTCGTGAAAAATGAGATTTCATGCAAGAAAAATTAAAAGAGGAAAGTTAAAAAAGAGCGTCTCTAAAATACACTTTTATAATTTCTATGATTGCTTGCTGGAAAGAAGGTATTTCCGTCTGCAGAGTATTTGACGTATTGGTTGGAGGTGTTTTTTTATGCTTTAGAACGTGTTTTAGCTATTAAGTGTTATCATCTTTACGTTTATGGAGAAACAAAGCCGGCACTATTATACACTTTGCCAATTCGTGGGTGTTGCGGACAGTTCTTGGCACTTGAGACTCTTCATAAGAGGAATTTTTAGTCCTTTCTTTCACGTTTTTTATCTATACGGGACTTTTTCTGCTTGTAATGTGCAAAAAAATAGATTTTGATTGATTCAATATAAATAGGTTGGGAATGAGAGAATCCTGCGGTATGAGGGGCTCCCATCCAACATGTAAAACAATGAACACTCAATATGATGCGTTGTTTAAGCCTGAAGAGAACTGTGCAACACCTAACACATATGCACTGTTTAGGAGAATTTCACGGTCATTTTTATTGTTTTTTATCCACGTTCAGTTTTGTTTTTTCGTTGCATTTGTGTGCGAGGGGTTTTTGTGTGTGATGTTCGTGGTGTTGCTTATTATAATCGTTGAGTAAGCTTTGCATTTAGCAATGCCGAAAAGATGCATCATAAAGAGATTTTTTGTGCAATGCTATGAAGCATTTTTTATATGAGTTAATGAATAAAAATTATTGTTTTAAGATACAAGCATTTCCCTCTTAAGGTTCCCCATCAAACAAACTTCTTTCCATTCATCTTCTGTCACGGGTTGTACTGATAAGCGGCTGGCTTTAACCAGTACCATATTTGCTAGTTTGGGATTGGCTTTAATTTGTTTTAATGAAACAGGTGTTGGCATGTCACAAAGTGCACGGATATCCACACATTCCCAGCGTGGATCAGAGCTTGTAGAATCAGGGTGTGCTTCAGCACATATTTCTATAATGCCTACAATTTCTAAACCTTTATTTGAGTGATAAAAAAAACCTTTATCGCCATATTTCATGGCGCGCATATTATTACGGGCTTGATAATTGCGGACACCATCCCATTGTTCGCCATCAGCTCCTTTTTTCTTTTGCATCTCCCATGACCATTTATGGGGTTCAGATTTAAAAAGCCAATAAGCCATGAGTTCTCCTTTTTCATAGACTGTTATGCATTCATCATGTGCATTTTTATAAGCATCTTTGTAACACCATCAACGATGATTTTTAAAATGGGGTAAAGAACGGGAATTATCTGTTTTTTCTTGTTTCAAAATAACGTGTAGCAGAGAAACGCGATCCATTGATATTTCATGTTGTATAAGGGTATTTTGCTCTTTGCTTATCTTTTCAGCTATGGTTTGAAATGCGGTCACTATAAGAGTTTGTTGGAGAAAATTAAGAAAATTGATTCTAAAAAGCTTCAAGATCACAATGGCAACGAAACGAATAGATGATCAAAGATGATGAGGTCAAAGAATGGCTTTCATATCTATACTTCGTGGGAGAGAGTAGATCTTATTATGCCGTAAAATACCGTCATTTGAAGTGTAATGATATAAGGCAGTTTTTTGAAACATGAAATTTTTTAGAATGTGTGGTGAATATTTAGGTTTGCTTGTCGAGCTTTGGGTTAAGTGAATTGTGTGAGTGGGAAGCAGGTGGATTCCGCTCGATAGGGAATTCGGACTATTTACAGACCGGATTGAGTAGAAATCTTCGTTCTTTAAAATGTGTGTGGGGGGGGTGTCAGTTTTATTATGCTTTTGTTCCACGGCGTCCCATCCCGATCAAGGGCGTGGCTTTTTCATCTAATGGCCAGCGTGAGCGGGGTGCAATGTCAAGAGAGCTTGTTTCTCCTCGTGCGAGTTTTTGTGCACCGGCAAAAGCAATCATTGCAGCATTATCGGTACACAAGGAAAGAGGAGGAGCTATAAATTCAAAACCATGTTGATAGGCAAGTTCTTGCAACGTAGAACGAATGGCTTGGTTTGCAGCAACACCGCCTGCGACAACCAAAGCAGGAGAACGCTTTCCTTGATCATGAGAGAGAGGATATTGGTGGGTAAAGTGTTGTAGGGCTAGGTGAATACGATCATGTACTGTATCGGTCACGGCGGCTTGAAAACTTGCGGCAATGTCAGCAATATCATTTTCCGTAAGAGGAGCTATGGCTGTTGCGGCTTGTCGAACAGCAGTTTTGAGTCCTGAAAAAGAAAAATCTAACCGTTTTTCACCTTTTAAAGGGCGTGGAAGGGGGATGCGATTTTTATCACCAAATAAAGCTGCTTTTTCAAGTGCTGGTCCACCAGGATAAGGAAGACCTAAAAGTTTTGCAGTTTTATCAAAGGCCTCTCCTAATGCATCATCAATGGTGGTTCCTAAACGTTGGTAGTTGCCTACTCCATGAACAATGATTGTTTGTGTATGACCCCCTGAAACTAAAAGTAATAAATAAGGAAAGCTAACGTTGTGCGTTAACACAGCTGTTAAAGCATGTCCCTCTAAGTGATTTACCGCAATAAATGGTTTGCCAGTGGCAAGAGAGAGAGCTTTTGCGCTCATAACGCCTACCAACAATCCTCCTATCAAACCTGGTCCACTGGTGGCTGCAATGCCATCAATATCTTTTAATTTTGTGTTTGCTTCTGTTAGTGCTTGCAGAATTAAATGATCAAGAACTTCAACATGGGCACGAGCAGCAATTTCAGGAACAACACCGCCGTAAGGTGCATGGTGATCAATTTGGCTCCAAACAACATTGGAAAGAATTCGGCTGTTTGATTCATTGTTATATTCAATGACAGCCGCTGCCGTTTCATCACAACTTGTTTCTATTCCCAGCAGACGCATTTTAAACAAAACCTTATATTGAAGCTTCTTTTCTGCGTGCGTACCATGAACAGAAAAAGATGCAAAGTATTTCTCTTAGAATTGATTTTTCTATGAAAAAATATGTGTTTTGGCATTTTCTTTGAATTTCATGATATTGTTGATTAAAAAATAAAGCTGTATTTTTGAGTATAAAATGCAAATGTGTTTTTTAAAACTTGTCTATTAAAGTCTATAATTGTAAATATTATTGAGCAAAATGATATTCGGAAAATTTCTATAAAGTTATACTCTTTATAAAAAGAATGTAAAACAAACGAAGATATTTGAGAAAAGCTTCATTTTTAAAACTTTTTTCATTTTATTATTTTATCATTAAAAAAAGTGTGCACAAAAAGTGACAGAGATGGTCGATTCTTCAAAACCAAAAGTTAAACCACATTATGCTGGTACGCGCCGTAAGAAACCAGTTATTGAACATGAAGCTGTTCCCCATGATTCAGAGGAAAAAATCCACGATTCTGTAGAGTCTCATGCGCGAGAAAAACAGAATATGCAAGGTCAGGATAAAAGTAGCTCTAGTACAACTTGGCTTTTCTTGTCCCTTTCTGGGATTTTGGGGGGATTCATTGCTTTGGGAATTTTTATGGGGCTTCAATGGGCTGGTCTTTTTCCTTCTCCTTTTGTGGCAAATTCTGTTGGGGGGGAAAAAGCTTTGCAGATTGCTGAAGCCGCAAAAAGTCAAGGTGAAGACACAAAGGAACAATTGAGGCGGGTACTTCAAGAAATCGATGCGTTAAAAACAGAGTTTTCTTCTTTCTCAGCACAACAGTTTAAAACAACGAAAAACGATGAACTATCGAAAGAAGAAAGCAAAAAAGCTTTTGCGATTTTAGAGGAAAAAGTAAAAGCTCTTGAAGAAACTGTACAAACTTTTGTTAGAGAGTCGAAAGAGATAGAGACGGCTTTGTCTGTTGGGCAGAGCAATGCAAATGATCTTGCTGCGTTAAAACAACAGTTAGAAGCTATACAGGAAGAAACTGCTGTTAAAAATAGTGAGAAAAGAGAAATAGATACCGCACTCTTTACAGCAATTAGTTCATTAAAAAATGCTATAGAGCGTGGTGGATCTTATAATAATGAATTAAAGCTGTTACAGCAATTATCGCCTTCAATTGATGGACTTGATGTGTTGCAAAAAACAGCTACTGTGGGTCTTCCAAGTTCAGCACAACTTTCTGTTGATTTTTCTCATGTTGCCGATGCAATTGTTGGTACGCAAAATATTGTTGCGTCAGATGCTGGTTTTTTTGACCGAATTTTAGCGTGGATAAAAGGGCTTATTGTTTCGCGACCGATTGGCAATGTTGAAGGGACGACGCTGGGGGCTATTGCGGCACGCATGGAAGTTGCTATTCAAGCTGGTGATTACGAAAAGGCTTTGAGCGAATGGCAATCATTGCCACAAAGTGCAAAAGATGTTTCAATGGATTTTGTTAAGCAGCTTGAAAGACATATTGCTATTCAACAGTTGTTGCAGCAATTGTTATTGTCTGTGCAACAAGGATCTTTTAAGGCAACAAAGATGTAAATAGGCCCAAGATGATACGTGTTTTTATTTATACTTTTGTTGTTTGTATCCTCGGTTTAGCTTTCGCGTGGGTTGCTAATCACAATGGTATTTTTGTTCTTACATTTTTGCATTTCAGATTTTCTGCTTCATTGCTTACAGTGTTAAGTGTGCTTATTTTGCTTTTTGTAACGCTGATGCTTTTATGGTGGTTATTGTCTTTCTTTTTTTCCTTACCGAGTGCTCTTTCCAATTATTTGTATAAACGCCATAAAAAGCGCGGTTATGAAGCTCTTTCAAAGGGGATTCTTGCAACTTTTGCTGGTGATAGTATGGTTGCGCAAAAAATGGAAGCACAGGTTGCTAAATATCTTGCAGGAAAACAAGAGCCATTGGTAAAACTCTTACAAGCGCGAACCTTGTCTTTACAAAATAATTCTGTTCGCGCTATCGGTCTTTATGAGGAGATGAGAAAGGAAGATTCGACAAAATTGGTTGGACTTTATGGTTTGTTTCGTGAAGCGATGAAGAGTAAAGCTTATGAGGCAGCGCAACAATATGCCGAAGAGGCACTGACTTTATCGCCAGCACTTTTATGGGCGCATCAGGCGGTGCTTGATCGGTTAAGTACTGAGGGTAAATGGGATAAGGCACTTACTATTTTTGAAAGAGCGCAAAAAGCTCTCCCGCGTTCTGTTCGCGCGACTCCAGAGCGGCAGCATATACAGGTTTTACTATTAAGTGGGCAGGCACTTTCTTTGTTTGATACACATCCTGTACAAGCACGTGAAGCCATTTTGAAAGCCCATAAATTGGCGCCTGATTTTGTTCCAATAATAGTTATTGCTGCTGATATTCTTTATAAGTTAAATGAAACGCGTAAAGCGGATAAAATGATTATAGCGGCTTGGCAAAAGGATCCTCATCCTGATTTGGCGTCCCTTTATCTCGAAAGAGAAGAAGGAGCCATTGGGCGATTGAAAAGGGCTAAGACGCTTGCTTCTTATAATAAAGATGCATTTGAATCGGCTTTCCTTATTGCTAAAGCAGCTTTAGATGCTGGTGAAACAGCATTAGCGAGAGAGCAGGCAAAAAAAGCATTACAGTATCATCCACGGGAAAGTGTTTATTTATTGTTGGCAGATATTGAAGAGGCACAGGGAAACAATCAAGGTGCTGTGCGTCAATGGCTTTCTTTAGCACTTCGTGCTGAACGTGATCCAGTATGGATGTGTGATGGGTCAATTTTTTCTTCTTGGTCAGCGGTTTCTCCAATCAGTGGACGTTTGGGCGGTTTTGAATGGAAGTCCCCTCCCTGTATGCCTTCTCTCACATTAGAGGCGGACAATATTGTGCCGAAAAAGCAAGACAAAGAGTATGTTACGGGAAAAAGTGATGGTGTTGAAGATAAGAAGCTTGAAAAATTAACACCTATAGACGATTCTCTTTTGCATAATGTGCAGGTGGAGAAACAAGATATAAAAGAACAAGATGTAAAAATGTTCAGTCAAACTCACTTAAATGTTGATGATCCAGGGGTGAAAACAGAAGAAGAAACATCTTTATCGAGGAAAAAATTTCGTTTATTTTAAATTGCGCCAATGTGATATATGAGTGTTTTCTCAGAAGAAATAATTAACCTAGAAGAAAAAACATCGTTAGTCTTGTACAATAAAATTATTCTCTTATGCTTTAAAAATGAAGTTTTGCTTAGTTGCAGAGGTGATTGGTTAAAAAATGTTTTTAAATCAGAGATGTCTTGATAAAAAACAAAAAAATAACAAACCAAGGATTGCTGTTGTTATTCATCGGCGGTCTACCTATACTGGTCGTTTAGGAAAATTTTTACAACAAAATGGTTTTGTTCTTGATATTTATCGTCCTATTTTTGGACAAAAACTCCCTGATACATTAGAGCATTATGCCGGTGTTGTTATTTTAGGGGGGCCGATGAGTGTGAATGACAGCGAAGCCTATATTGGTGAGGAAATTGATTGGATTTCGTTATCACTAAAGGAAAATAAGCCTTTTTTGGGTATTTGTCTTGGAGCACAAATGTTAGCGCGAAATCTAGGGGGGCGCGTTGGTACAAGAAGTGATGGGACTGTTGAAGTCGGTTGGTATCCACTAGAAGCAACCCCTCAAGGGAAGGAATTGATGAATTGGCCAGAAATGGTCTACCATTTCCATGAGGAAGGTATTTATGATTTACCGAAAGAGGCAATGCTTTTGGCAACAGGGCATACATATCCTACACAAGCTTTTCGTTATGGAAACAATGCATGGGGTTTGCAATTTCATGCTGAGTTTACACGTGCTATGATGCGGCGTTTGGTCGTGCGTTCGGCACATAAATTGACTGAAAAAGGTGCTCAACCTGCTTGTGCACATTTGAAAGGTCGTTTAATTTATGATCAAGCTTTAAGCCAATGGTTTGAAGGTGCATTACGACAGATTTTTTGTGTACCGACCGCATTTGTGTGAGTGTTAGAAACACTATTTATTATCGTTCTTGTTGTGCTGTAAAACAGTATCGTTTAAGGCAGAGATAGAAAACTCATGTAAAACTTTACACATGAGGTATTTTTTGTTAGAAAGTGTAATGGATTTTCTTAAAAAGATCTTGGTGGGTGGACTTATGAGATACTGTACTTTAGAACGATGTATAGGAACTCCTTGAAGTGATCAGTAGATAAAATCCGGTCGATTAAGAAGTTGGATTGTTTATAAACTGACTGTGGTTAAGAATCTTTGTCCTTTTTAGGGTGGGGAGGAAGTTAAGAGATAAAGAAAGTTTTAATGTTGTCTAAATCCTTTCAAATACCGTCATCACAAAAGAGATTTTCTTTGAGCTATTTAATTTGTGGGCTCGTTTGTCTTGCTCTGATATTTATTTATAGCGCACTCTGGTTTTTTTTTCACGTAAAATAGAAGAGCAAGTTTCTGATATATTTGCAAAAGCGTCTTCCTATAACATGGCGGCGGTATGTGAGAATGTGCGCAAGGATGGTTATCCTTTACGTATCGGTGTTGTTTGCGACAATTTTCAATTTTCTTGGCCTTTACATGGGGTTTCTGTATCGACGGGGCGTTTGACAGCTGGTGCACCAATTTATGCACCTCATTTGGTCGAGTTTAATGTTCATTCTCCTGCATCAATTGTTTTTTCCGGACAAACTTCCATAGTATCGCGTTGGCGCAATTTGGTTATTGAAACAGAACCTTATTGGAAAACGGGTAAAACATTGAAGTTTATAGCTGAAGGGCTTGAAATTTCACCTCTTTCCTCTTCCCTTGAAGATCAAAAGCCTCAAGAAGCATTAGGAGCACAAACAACAGATAAAAAAACGACACAGGAAAATGTAGAAGATCAAGCATCTTTGCAAAATACGCATGACATGATTACTCAGTCGGTAGAGACAAAAGATACGCCTCAAAAAATAACGGCAGAATTTTTGCGCTTTGATCTGAAACATGAAAATAATGATTTATTGGGAAATATAACTTTTGACGGTTTTGATGTTTCTCTAGTTTTTACATCTTCTTTTGTTGATGTCCCAAAAATTGATGGTAACTTGAAAGTGATTTTAAATGACATCTCTTTTTTGTCTGAAGATGAAGGAAAAAATTGGCAACAGCGACTGTATGGAAAAAGTGGGCTTTTAAAGCAAGGTGAATTGACTTTTCATACAGGTGGTGGGTTACGTATTAGTGGACCTTTTTCTTTTGATGAAGAAGGATATTTGACAGCAGAATTCGAACTTGTCCATATTCAGCCCATGAAGCTTCTTAACACTTTGCAGCGCTTATTTCCCGCGCAGGACAATAATCTTCAAGCGTTATTTTTTATTTTGGGTGCACTGCCTAAAAATGCCGATGGCGCTCCCGTTCTCCCCTTGCTCATTAACAATGGGTGGGTAAAATTAGGTTTTTTAAAACTTGGTCGTCTCGCTCCACTTTAGGTTTTGTACCCAAGCCTTTTTTCATTTTTACCACCAAATTTCGATTTTTTCTGATTTTCACACTTTTTTGCAATTTTAGAGTGTCAAAATCTATTTTAACAAAATGCGTATTTAATGGTAAAAAATAGCTGTAAAAATAAAAAATTACCACTTACTCCTAACTAATCCCACCTTTTTTCACTTAGTACAAAATCTTATGTCAAACTACATATAGCAACAGTGTTTGTGTGGAAAAAGTGGCATTTTAAAGTATGCTGAATTGCCTTTTTATACAGGTAGTGTGGTGCTGTGTTAGGAACCTTTTTTCTTTATGTATGGAGTTTTGAGCATATTGCATATGTCTGTTTAGAGTGACCTTTGAAATAGGTAAAACAGCCTAGTTGGATGAGAATATGAAGTTGTAAAGAGGAGAATGGACGTCCGTTTTTACTGTCATTTTTTATTCGATTTTACGCATTTCAAAAGCAGTTACAGTCATATCTTTTAAATAATGGATTGCATATCCTTTTGTTTCTGATGTTTTTTATGAAGCGATATATCTTTCACGTAAAACAGAATATATTTGTATTGCACATTTACGCATTTGTTAAAAAAATATTTCTCAGTGTTTCCTATTTCACGATGTTGCCTATGAATGGTATAATGATAAAGCCATTAAGCACCACCATCTTTTCGTTTATGGAGTAAGAAGCTAAGGGGGGCACCATCATATTTATATTTTCCCACTCCTAATGTTTCTACAGCTTTTGGCATTTGAGGTGGTTATGAGGGGCATTTAGTTCTTTCTTTAATGTTTTTTATCTATACGATTTTCCCATTTGCAATATGCAAGGGGAAATACGTTTAATTGATTGAATATAAACAGATTTGAAATGAGACAAACTTAGAATATCAGCTTCTCCTTCAACATAAAAATAATAAAATTATGATTGTAAATCAATATATTATATTTTTATGTTGAAGGATGTTTGACAGTAAAATTTGAATTTATTTTTTATTTTAAGTGCTTTGTCTAAAAATGCGGGATAGCGCTTCCGTTCTTTCCTTACTGATTAGTCATGGATGGATAGAACGGGAGATTGAATGGGTCGTTTTGTATTTGCTTTAGGTTTGAAAGCCAGTATTTTGCAGTTGAGAAATCAATCCTGCTGCAAAAGTAAAACGAGAAATATTGAGATCATTTTCAATAAGGGCACTAATGTGGTTTGTAATTTTGTGGATATGATCTTCTTCTGTTTTTTTCCAAGTGTCAAAAGGATCTTTTTTCTTTCCATAATTTTTGAGGATTTTCATAACGATTTGCCGTAAGCTTTCAGAAACATTTTCTTTGGCTTGGCTTAAAGCCATACTATCATAATAATCTACTACAGGAATTATACGACTTGCTTCGTTAATGCGGTTTATACGAATGATTTGCGCAAGTGAAAAATAGATCTCTGCGGTTTTAATAAGATCACTGTTGCTTTTTTTTGCAATTAAAGAAATATCACAGATTGTTGAAGCAGCTTCTAAGAGAGCTAATTGTTTCGCTAATGCTTTTGGTGCTCCATCTTCGCTGTAGTGCAATGCTTTTTCTTCAATTTTTTGCTTAATATCGTTGTCGTGAGAATGCATAAGCTCTTTTTCAATAACGCTACGGGCTTGCTTTATTGTTTTTACAATTTCTTCTAATGGACGTGAGAGATCTATGTTGTGTAAACCCCAACTGGTTGTTTCAAAGAGCATTGGGGTCATTGCTGCGTAGAATTTGTTTTGGACAAGACCGGGTATTTTATTATCAAGCTTATCAATTTGCTCAGACAATTGAGGAATTTCAAAACCATCGCGAATGGCAATGAAAACGCGAATAATATTTTCAGCTTTTTGTTCTGTTGCATCGTGTAGTCTATTAACAAAAGTGGGGCCTCCACGATTTACAATATCGTTGGCAATCAGTGTTGCTATAATATTACGACGCAATTGATGGTTAATGACTTCCTTCTTAAAATTTTCTTGAATTTGTGTTGGAAAATAGTTCAGCAAGGTTGTATTGAAATAGTGATCATCAACAATGGGGCTATTAGCAATTTCTTCTTTTAAGGTTAATTTAGCATACGCAAAAATAACAGCGAGTTCTGGACGGAGAAGACCTTTGCCTTGGGTTGTTCTTTGTCGTAAAATTTGCTCATCAGGGAGTATTTCAACTCTACGATCTAGAAGCTTTTTTTGTTCCAAATCGTGCATAAAGCGTATTTGATAGGGCAAATCAGTAGTGCTTTGATTTTCCGCCAAAGAAAGAGCAAGGGGTTGTAGATAATTGTTGCGCAAGACGAGTTGCTCGACTTGAGGTGTCATTTTTTTCAAGAGCTTATTGCGTTCTTCGCGGGTTAATGTTTTGGCGCGTAGTGCTGATGCAAGAACAATTTTGAGATTGACCTCAATATCAGAACAATTCACACCAGCAGAATTGTCAATGGCATCCGTATTGCATCGACCACCATTTAAGACATATTCAATCCGTCCACGTTGTGTAACACCAAGATTAGCCCCTTCGCCAATAATTTTTGCACGCACTTGCTCTCCGGTAATGCGTATCGCATCATTTGCACGATCACCTACTTGGGCATCATTTTCTGTTGCAGCGCGGATATAAGTACCAATGCCGCCGAACCATAAAAGATCAACAGGGGCTTTGAGAAGAGCAGAGATAATTTCAAAGGGTGTACCTGTTTGTTTTTCAAAACCAATGGCTTGTGCTGCTTCAGGTGAGAGAGTAATGGTTTTTTCTTTTCGTGAGAAGATACCACCGCCCTTTGATAATTTGCTTTGATCGTAATCTTGCCAGCTGGAGCGAGGAAGTTTAAAAAGGCGCATACGCTCTGCATAGCTTTCGTCTATGCTTGGATCTGGATCAATAAAGATATCGCGGTGATCAAAAGCGGCAATCAATTTTGTTTGTTTGGAAAGCAGCATTCCATTACCAAAGACATCGCCAGACATGTCTCCAACACCGACACAGGTGAAGGGCGTTGTTTGAATATCCTGATCAAATGTTTCTCTAAAATGTCTTTTGACAGCTTCCCATGCACCTTTGGCTGTAATACCAATGGCTTTGTGGTCGTAACCTGCTGAGCCTCCAGAGGCAAAAGCATCATCGAGCCAAAAGTGATTTGCTTGGCTGATGGCGTTGGCGGTATCAGAAAAAGTTGCTGTTCCTTTGTCTGCTGCGACAACAAAATAGGGGTCAGGGTCATCATGACAGATGACATTGGGGGGAGAACTGATTTTGCCGTTAATCAGATTGTCTGTGATGGAGAGCAAAGCTGTGATAAAGTCTGTATAAGCTTGTCGTGCTGCTTCTACGATGAGAGCACGGTCATTTGTTTGGGGAAGCCGATGGGGATAGAAACCACCTTTTGCACCTGCAGGAACGATAACCGCATTTTTAACTTGTTGGGCTTTGACTAAGCTGAGGACTTCGGTGCGATAATCTAATGCACGGTCAGACCAACGAATTCCGCCACGAGCGATAGGTCCAAAACGCAAATGCACCCCTTCAACTTCCGGTCCATAAACAAAAATTTCTCGGTAAGGGCGTGGTTCAGGCAAACCCTCAATTTGGCGCGGATTTAATTTGGTGGCTAAAATACGTCGAGGACTTCCATCGTCAAGAGGCGTAAAGGCATTCGTTCGTAAACTTGCATCGATAAGGTTGCAATAACGGCGTAAGATGAGATCATCATCTAAACCAGATACTTTCCGTAATTTTTCTCCAATACGCTTTTGAATAACCTGTTGGCTTTTTTCCCGTTCTTTTTCTGTATGGCTTTGGTGAAATTTTAAATGAAATAAAGCATAAAGATCTTGGGTAATGTCAGGATAAGCATTTAAAGTTTGGGCAACGCGATCTTGCGAATAAGGAATACCAGCTTGCTGGAGATAGCGCCCATAATGGCGCAAAATAACAATTTCATACCAATCAAGTTCAGCTGTTTGGGTGAGCGCGTTAAAAGCGTCATTATCAGCATTTTGTGCCCAAATGGCCTCAAAGGTTTCGGCGTGTTTTTGACCGTTTTTTTCAAAATTGATACAGAGCTGGAAAGTGCTTTCCAGCTGCATATCATGAAGATACACAGAGTGCCCATAGCCATCTGGTAATTCAAGGGTTTGTTCGGCAATAACGCGAAACCCCATGTTTTCAAGGAGTGGTACACGTTTGGAAAGGGCAAGAGCTTCATGGCGGTGAAAAAGCCGAAGAGAAATGGTACGTTTTTCTTTGTTTTGTGCGTGATAAAAGTTCACGAAAAGGGGCTTCTCATCATGAAGATTTAAAATATGTCCGGCATCGTTAATAGCGTCTTCAGCTGAAAATAAATCACGATAACTGTTGGGAAATTCGCTGGCTAGACGTGTTTGTTGCTCTGTTGTTTTCTGGGCAAGAGCGATGGCTTGAACGCTGTCTTCCCAACTTCGTGCAATCGAACGTACATGTTGTTCAAGTGTGGAGCGCTCGTGAAGGGGAACAGTTTCGTTTCCTTTGCGATGGATGATATAATAGACACGTATAAGGGTGCTTTCCAAAAATAGCGGATAAGATTCAAAAAAGTCGCCTTTATAGAGCTCAACAAAATGTTCGCCAACTTTTTCACGCAGGCTGCTGCTATATTGGTCACGCGGTACGTAGACAAGTATAGAAACAAAGCGCCCAAAAGAATCAGTGTGGGCAAGAACCCGTAAACGTGGGCGCTCATCTAATTGTAGAATAAGTTTGGTGTTTTCTGTCAATGTATCAACATCAGAGCGAAACATTTCATCTCTTGGATAGGTTTCTAAAGCACTGATAAGTGCTTTTCCTGAATAATCGGCGTGATTGTGTCCAAGACGTTGAATAATAGTTTGGGCTTTTTCTTTTAAGAAAGGAATTTGCAAAATAGAACGTGTATAAGCTGAGGAGGTAAAAAGCCCTACAATGCGTAATTCTCCACAGAGTTGTTTTTCTTTATCAAAAATTTTAAGACCAATATAATCGAGCCAGACAGAACGGTGAATTTTGGAGCGGCTGTTAGCTTTTGTCACGATAAACAGATTATCGCTTTCCATGAAGGATAAAACTTCTTGAGGAGGTTCTTTCATACTTTCATCGTCAACAATATGAATAGAAGCATCCGTGAGTATACCAAGTTCAATATTACTCGCTGTAAAGGATTTTAGGGGTTTTTGGTCTTTGATGAAGTTGTAGGTGCGCATACCAAGGAAAATGAAATTATCGTCCATTAGCCAGTGAAGAAATTCAATAGCTTTTTCGCCTTCTTGTTTGTAGTGCGGGGGAAGACTTATTTGGTAGGCATGAATATGCTTTTTAACTTCTTCAAGCATAGGCTTCCAGTCTTGTACAGCAGCATTAACCTGTTCAAGAACTAAGGTGAGTTCATTTTCAAGTTTTTGTATTTGCTGTTTGTTTAATGACTCGATGTGAATTTGCATCAGACTGATGCGTTTTCCAGAAGCACAATCAAGAATAGGGTGCGCAATCAAATAGATATGGTTTTTGTGTTGATTGAAAACATTTAAAATAGAATCGAGAAGGAAGGGTTTGTTATCATTGACAAGCGTGATAGCGGTTATAGGCTTGTTATTACGGGTCAAATTTTGTTCAAAGTAGATAGTATTTTTTCCCGTCTGATGGAGATTAAAAGCTTTTACTGCGACGGCTGCGGCTTTTTGAAGTTCTTTATTTTCGTAATAAACAATATCTTCTTCATCGGTTTGAGCAAAAAGGATTTGTTCTATTTTATCTTGGGTGTTTTTTGTCTCTGTTTTTTTTGGTTGCAACACATCCACTCTCCCTTTTTGCTCTTAGGGGCCTTCTCTTTTTAAAAGCAGACCATCATATTTTTGTATACTGTAACACCTTCTTCCTGAAGAAAACAGCTCTTTATTTGGAAAGAATGAGTTTGTTTTTGCTATTTTTTAGTAATAGTTTGTACTTTAAAGAAATATTTTGCGTCAGAGAAAGGGCATTTTTAGTATTTTTGTATGTTAATAGTTTGTTTTTTTAAATATACAAAATGTAAAGTAAAAAAAGAAGCAGAAGTAAAGAGAGAATGGCGCGTTTACCAGCAAGACTTTTAAGTGGTTACCAAAGTTTTATAAACAATCATTTTTTATATAAAATAGCACATTATCAGCAATTGGCGATTGAAGGGCAGAAACCTGAAGTTTTGGTCATTGCTTGTTGTGATTCGCGTGCAGTGCCAGAAATGATTTTTGATGCTAAGCCAGGGGAAATCTTCACTTTGCGCAACGTGGCAAATGTGGTTCCTCCTTTTTCTCCTGATGATCAATATCACGCAACATCAGCAGCTCTTGAATATGCTGTGCAATTGCTCGAGGTGAAACATATTGTCGTTTTTGGTCATGCCCATTGTGGAGGCATTCGTACTGCTCTTAAAGAGACATGTAAATCTCTATCATCAAATGATTTTATTGGTCAATGGATAAGTCTCTTAGCACCAGCAGCAGAAATCGTTTTGAATAATAAGTCGCTGTCTTGGCCAGAAAAACAGACGGCATTAGAGCAGCTTTCTATTCGCCATTCGTTGAGAAATTTAGAGACGTTTCCGTGGATAAAGCTTCGCAAAGATCAAGGTTTTTTGACATTACACGGGGTTTGGTTTGATATCTCTAGCGGGAAATTATGGAGTATGGAACAGGAAACAGGTTGTTTTATGCGTGTTGAAGTTGAAAGTTTTGAAGTATAGTATTTGCTGTTTTTATTTCTTCGTATAAAAAGACATTTTATGATAAAACTTGACAAAGCTGGGGTTTTATTGTTTGAAGGAGCAAGCTTTCAGTGACAAAATTAACTTGGAGCCACCGACTGAGACCCCAGTTTAAGGGTATAAAGAGATCTCAGAGGTCAACATCCGACGGCGCGATGCGTTCTCGGATGCTATTTTGGTTTGTTTGTTATGCAACAATGAGGTAAATGATGTTTGAATCCTTGCAAGAGCGACTTGGTTCTATCCTGTCTCATTTGACGGGACGTGGCGCTTTATCGGATCAGGATGTTGTAGAGGCGCTGCGTGAAATTCGTCGCGCTTTATTGGAAGCTGATGTTGCTCTTGATGTTGTACGCTCTTTTACCGATAGGGTTCGGGAAAAAGCCGTTGGGGCCGAAATCGTTAAATCAATTAAACCAGGCCAGATGGTGGTTAAAATTGTTCATGATGAATTGGTTCATATTCTTGGAAATGAAAGCGTTCTGAGTGATTTAAATGCACCAGCTCCAGTTGTTATCATGATGATTGGTTTGCAAGGTTCCGGAAAAACAACTACAACAGCAAAGCTTGCGAAACGGTTCACTGATAAGCACAATAAAAAAGTTCTTATGGCGTCATTAGATACACGTCGTCCCGCTGCACAGGAGCAGTTGCGCCAATTGGGAGAACAGGCGAAACTTGCAAGCTTGCCTATTATTGCGGGACAGCTGCCCGTTGATATTGCATCACGTGCCGTGCAGGCTGCTAAATTGGGTGGTTATGACGTGCTTCTTCTTGACACAGCAGGACGTAATCATATTGATGAAGCTTTGATGCTCGAATTGGCTGAAATTAAAGCATGTTCCCTTCCTCATGAAATTATGTTGGTGGCTGATAGTTTGACAGGGCAAGATGCCGTTCATCTTGCTCGTTCTTTTGATGAGCGTGTAGGGATTACAGGGATTATTTTAACACGTATGGATAGTGATGGGCGTGGTGGTGCTGCTCTTTCTATGCGTGCGGTTACAGGTAAACCAATTAAAGCAATTGGAACTGGTGAAAAAATAGATGCTTTAGAAGAGTTTCATCCCAGCCGTATTGCTGATCGTATTCTCGGAATGGGGGATATTGTTTCTTTGGTTGAAAAAGCTGCTGAAACAATGGATCATGAGAAAGCTGCTGCTTTTGCAAAAAAAATGCAAGCCGGAAAATTTGATCTAAATGATCTTGCAGAACAGTTGCAGAAAATGAAAAAACTGGGTGGAATGGGCGGTATTATGGGCATGTTGCCAGGAATGGGGAAGGTCAAAGAGCAGATTGCGGCTGCGGGGCTTGATGATCGTTTGTTTGATCGTCAATTGGCCATTATTTCATCTATGACACCGCAAGAGCGGGCGAATCCAGAGCTTTTAAAACATAGCCGCAAACAACGAATTGCTAAGGGATCTGGTACAACGGCAGCTGATATTAATAAACTTTTGAAAATGTATCGCCAAATGGCTGATATGATGAAAGCTATGGGTGGTAAAGGAAAAAGTGGTTTTATGGGAAAAATGTTGGGAGGACTTGGTTCCAAAATGGGTTTTGGTGGTATGGGAAATTTTGGGGGGAATTCTCCAGCTATGCCTGATTTGTCGGGATTGGATCCAAAGCAATTCTCAACACTTCAAAAGCAAATTGAAAATGGTAATGGAGGGAAGCTCTTGCCCGGACTTCCCAAGCGTGGACCTACATTTCCTGGTCTTTCCAATGACATTGCTGATAGGGGAAAATTTCCTCAGCATCCTAAGAAAAAATAAGATGTAAAGAGGGAAAGGAATATGATGCAGGAAACAGTATTAAACGAATTGGCACATTTACGAGCATCTATTGATAATTTTGATGCAACTTTGATTCATATCTTAGCAGAGCGTTTTCGTTGTACGAAAGCTGTTGGGCGCTTAAAAGCGCGTTATGATTTGCCTAAAGTAGATCCTCTGCGTGAGCAATATCAGGTAGAGCGTTTGCGGCAATTGGCTATAGATAGTCATCTTGATCCTGATTTTGCTGAAAGATTTTTAAAATTTATTATTAAAGAAGTTGTGCGTCATCATGAAGTTATTGCTGAAGAGCAAAAAATAAAAAAAGTTAATTTAAACGAAAGCCAGAGCTGACAATAGGAGATAAAATATGGCATTGAAAATTCGTTTGTCCCGTGGAGGTTCAAAAAAACGTCCTTACTATCATATCGTCGTTGCAGATGTTCGTAGTCCGCGCGATGGGCGGTTTCTTGAACGTGTTGGTGCATGGGATCCAATGTTGCCTAAAGATGGACCGAGGGTAAAACTTAATGAAGAACGTATTCAATATTGGCTTGGGCAAGGGGCACAACCAACAGATCGCGTTTTACGGTTTTTAGATGCAGCTGGTTTGAAAAAGCGTCCAACCCGTAATAATCCACATAAAGGTGAACCGGGTAAAAAAGCACAAGAACGTATAGCAGCAGCAAAGCAAGCGGCAGAAGAAGCAGCGGCAGCGGCTGAAGCAGAATCTGCTTCAGCATGAGAAGCATGATTGTTTAATCAACGTGTCTTTAAAAGCTTTAGAAAAATAAATATTATCCGTTTTTGTCTATCAAAAACGGATTTTCTTTAAAAAGCTGCTTGTTTAAACAGCGCTGGTTTTTTAAAAATCAATGGTTTTAAAAGTCAATAGCGCGGCCTTTAATTTCCCAGTCTCCATAGCGGGAAGGGTCTTTTCCGCCGCGTCCGCCGTTTTCTAAAGGTTGTTCTTTTTTTGCTGCGCTTTTTCGCCTTTCTTCAGCTTCTTTAAGGGCGCGTTGTGCTGCGGGAGAAAGAGATTGCTGTTTAACGACAGTTGTATTTTTTTTGCTTGTATTCTCATCTTTTTTATTCATTTTACACCTATTCCATTGAAGAAGCAGAAAGAAAACACCATCATATAATATTGATTGACTTTTATCATGGAGTTTTTTGAGTAATGAATATAATGCGTACAGCCATGCTTTTGGCTTTTTTAACTGCTCTCTTTATGGGAGTTGGTTATCTTGTTGGAGGGGGCGGTGGCATGGTCATTGCTCTTTTGATGGCAAGTGGTTTAAACTTTTTTTCTTATTGGAATTCGGATAAAATCGTTTTACGCATGTACGGGGCGCGTGAAGTTGATCAGCATTCAGCACCAGTTTATTATAAGATTGTAAGCGATTTAGCGCAAAGGGCTTCTCTTCCTCAACCAAAGGTTTATGTTATTGAGAATGCACAGCCAAATGCTTTTGCGACGGGACGTAATCCGCAAAATGCTGCTGTTGCTGCAAGTACTGGATTGTTAGAGCGGTTGAGCTCAGAGGAAATTGCCGGCGTTATGGCGCATGAGCTCGCACACATTGAGCATCGTGATACCTTAACAATGACTCTAACAGCAACGATTGCTGGGGCAATTTCAATGCTTGGTAATTTTGCTTTCTTTATGGGAGGACCGCGTAACTCTTCAGAAGATTCTCATGGCGCTGGGGCAATTGGAGGATTTATTGCACTGCTTGTGGCACCTTTTGCAGCGATGCTGGTGCAAATGGCGATTAGTCGTACGCGTGAATATGCTGCGGATCGGAGAGGGGCTGAAATATGTGGTAATCCTTTATGGTTGGCTTCGGCATTGCGTAAGATTGCTGATGGGGGACGTGGAGTATATAATGAAGAAGCAGAGCATAATCCAGCAACTGCGCATCTGTTTATTATTAATCCTTTGAGTGGTGAGGGAGCGGATAGTCTTTTTTCTACACATCCAGCAACTGCAAATCGTATTGCTGCTCTTTATCAGCAAGCAGAAGAGATGAAAGGGGCTCTTGCCAAAAGTGTGGGATGGAATAAAGAAGACACTATACATGAAAAAAGCAACGGGATGAACTATGGAGATTTTCATAGTGGTCAGGCTCATGCATTAGGTGAGCAAGAAAACAGTTCTTTTCAGCGTGTTACAAAACGTCCTTCTTGGCTTCGTTATGAAAATTCAAAAAGATCTCGTTCATAGAGTTATTGAGGGAGTTTTTAAGGAAACAGTGATATAAAGGTGGTGTTTTGAAACACAAAAAAGCGGGGCATGTGTCTGAAAAAAATGTTCCAGGATTAGCTGTTCGGCAGGTGTGTGTGCGTCTTTTGGGGGCGGTAGTTGATAAGCACACGCCTTTGTCTGGTTTGACGGATAATGAACACGGACATCCACAATATTTAAAGCTTTCACAACGAGATCGTTTGTTATGTCGGGCTATTTTAACAGCTTCATTGCGTCATCGAGGGCAGATTACGGCAGCTCTCTCACGCCTTTTAGCGCGTCCTTTGCCTTCACAAGCACTTTCACTCCAGCATCTTTTGCATATCAGTGTTGCACAAATTCTTTATCTTGATATTCCAGATCATGCGGCTATTGATTTAGCTGTGCGTGTGGCGAAACTTGACCCTCGAATGCGCCGTTTTTCAGGGGTGGTGAATGCTCTTTTACGCAATATTGCACGTGAGGCGGTGTCTTTACGCCAACAAATTCCTTCCATTGAAGGTGTGCCAGCGTGGTTTGGACAGCTTTTAATGTCAGCTTATGGAACAGAAAAGGCGCATCAAATTATAGCAATTCAAAGTGTGGAACCCCCTTTTGATTTGACAGTGAAATCTGATAGTGTTGGATGGGCTGAAAGGCTTGGCGGTGTGGTGTTGCCCAATGGTTCTGTTCGATTGAATCGTCTGGAGTGTTCTGTTTCTGATTTACCAGGCTATAGTGAAGGAACTTGGTGGGTTCAAGATTTTGCTGCAGCGTTGCCTGCTTGTTTATTAGGAACACTTCGGGGTAAACGAGTTGCTGACCTTTGTGCGAGCCCTGGGGGAAAAACAGCACAATTGGCTTTACAAGGAGCGCAGGTGACAGCAATTGAGCTTTCTGCTAACCGCGTAAAGCGTTTAAAAGAAAATATGGAACGGCTTCATTTTTCAGTTCACATTTGGCAGGGCGATGTGAGAAATTTCCATCCCACACAGCTTTTTGATGCGGTTCTTCTCGATGCTCCTTGTTCTTCTACTGGAACGATCCGTCGTCATCCAGATATTTTATGGACGAAATCGAGGGATGATATTGTCAAGTTAGCGGCGTTGCAAAATGATTTACTTGTCGCAGCAATTTCCTTGGTAAAGGTGGGGGGACGGATTATTTTTTCCAATTGTTCATTGGCAAGAGAAGAAGGTGAAGATCTTATTGAAAAAATTTTATCGACACGCAATGACATTGTTTTAGAACCTATTTATCCAGAGGAAATGGGAGCACTGGCACATTTGCTTTGTGGGGGGATGTTACGTACAACGCCTGCGGATTTTTGTCATAAAAATTTTGATGCTGAGAAAACCGCATTTTTAGGAATGGATGGTTTTTTTGCTGCACGCTTACGAAAAATTGCTTAATTAACTCTTCATTTACAAAAATGGTCGAAATTGTATTTGAATCAGCATAAATGGAGATGAAATTTTGGCGGTTGCGGTAAAAGCTCCTCAGGTAAAAGTGGCAGCCTGTATCGATACGATACAGAATGTTATGCGGCGTTTATGGGTTGGACCATTGTTTCGTTGGCGGTTTTCAGGGTTTCGTCCTCATAAAATTTTAGCGCATCCCATGGATTTGCATGTGGCTGATCCTATGATGGCGCATGAATTTTATCATGGTCGTTTTGCTTTTGCTGGTCACATTGTTCATTCTGGTGCTGTTTCGCCATTTGCATTGGTTCCACCAACGCTAGAATGGGAAGCAGCTCTACATGATTTTCATTGGTTGCGCCATATGGAGGCAGCAGGAAGTGATTTAGCTTCTGCACACGCACGTTCTCTTTTAGAAGATTGGTTTGACCATGCTGGCAAGAAGGTAAAAGGGCTTGCTTGGAGTGGTCCTGTTGTGGCGCGGCGCTTGATTTCATGGATTTGTCACTCGAAAATGTTGTTAGAAGGAGCAAGTGAGCGGTTTGAAAAACGCTTTTTACGTGCGCTTGGTTTGCAATTTCGTTATTTGCGCGTAACAATTTGCAGTATGGAGCATGATGACCGACGTTTACAAGCAGCAGCGGCTTTGACGTTCGCATCTCTTGCTTTGCCTGTTTCTGTGGCAGTGAAAAAAAAGGTACAAACCACACTTATAAAAGAGCTTTCCCGTCAAATCCTAGTTGATGGTGGGCATATTTCTCGTAGTCCTGTTATTTTGCTGAATTTGTTATCGGATTTATTGTCGTTACGGCATCTTTTTATGCGTAGCAATGAAACAGCACCACGTATTTTGATTGATTCTGTTGAGCGTATGTTGCCAGCTTTACGATTCTTTATCCATGAGGATCAAACGTTGGCTCATTTTAATGGGGTTGGTCCCCTTGTGTCGGAACGGTTATCGTCCCTTTTGGAGCTTGATGAAACAGGAGGGCATCCTTTTAGTTATGCCCGTTATTCAGGATTTCAGCGCTTAAAAGCCAATCAAACAACAGTGCTTGCAGATACAGGAAAGTTTCCACCCCGCTTTGTAGCACAGCAGGCTTGTTCGGGATGTTTGTCTTTTGAAATGTCTTCACAAGGGCACCGTTTTATTATCAATACTGGTGTTAATCCTGATGGTCGGGAAGATTATCGACATTTAGGGCGTGTTACTGCAGCACATTCAACAGCTACGCTTAATGATTGTTCAGTGGGTGCTTTTTATCAGAAAAAGAAAAATGGCGCGCCATTTTTGTTTGATGGACCAACGGATGTTCAAGTGCGCCGTATAGAGGATTCAGAGAAGACGGGTTTTATTGCGAGTCATAATGGTTATGTGCGACCCTTTAATCTTATTCATGAGCGTGGTCTTATTTTGGCAACAAATGGAGATATGATCGAAGGTTTTGATCGCTTTTTTATGCCAAATAAAGGGGGAAAGAGACACAAGAGTGTGCAAAATGAACAAGATCATGTTGCTGTTCGGTTTCATCTTCATCCACAAGTTGAAGTTAACTATGATGGCAAACGTGTGTGTTTAGCTGTAAAGAACGAGAACGTGAAGAGCGAACAAGTATGGTATTTTGTATCGCCTGACGCAGATATTTGTCTTGAAGATTCGATTGATTTTGCAGAATTAACAGGTCCACAGCGGACACAACAGATTGTTTTATATTTTCGTCCTGCATTTCAGGAAAAAGTTCGTTGGCGTTTTATCCGTAAAGCGTTTGATAAAAAATCAGAACATTATTCCAACCCATAGTATATTGCGTTTTATCTTCGTGTCGCAAAACATCATCGTTTATTGTGGTAATATTCTCAAAATTTGAAGATCATATAAATTTTATACATGAAGCATTTTATTAGAGTATAGGTTGGATGTTTTTAGGCAAGGTTTGCTCATAGAATCTCATGAGGTGATGCTAAGAGGGATTGGCTCTCGAAAAAAGAGTTTTTGATAGACCATTGTTGACAGATGAGTACTGGTTAAGGATCTTCATTCTTTAAAGATGTGGAGAGAAAATAAAGCTGTTGCTTATCTTCTATAAGTTCTTAAGTGTGCTGTTGGGATTAATATTTATCTCTGAGAGAGTTGCATTAATAGGGTTACGTTTCTCACGAAAAACAGAGCGCTATTTATTGCATATTCACGGACTTATATTAAAGAAAAATCCCTTAATACTTCCAAGCCTGTTTCGCGACGATGTCTGTGATGGGTATAACGGTAAATCCATGAAGCACCTCATCTTTACGCAAGGAGCAATTCAGCACCATCACACTATTTATTAGTGCCTAATGTTTTGAACAGCTCTTGGCACTAGAGATGATTCATAAGAGGCATTTTTAGCCTTTTCTTAATAGTTTTTATCCACACAGGATCCTCCGCTTGTAACGTGCAAGCGAATGGTTTTGGTTGATTCAACATACATAGATTTTGATGGGAGAATCTTACGGTATTCGGGGTTCTAATTCAATATGAATAACGCTAAATTATCATTATAAATCAAAAGTTTTACATCATAGAAGCACTGAGAGTTCGAGAAACAATACATAGCAATGCCCGAGAAAGACAACCCTTCTACTCTTTGTTATTATACTAAAAATGAAGTCATAATAACAAACCACAAAATGCGCGCTTTTTCATAGCAAAGCACTCTCTCAAATGCTTCAAACAACTTTTATAAAGATTTACGCGAATAACGTCGTGCAATCGAATCAATATCACCGCGACAAATTCCAAGATCGCTGAGTTCATATGTTGAAAGACAACTTAATGCATTAACGGTTCGACGATAACGGCGCCAATTACTATAAAAACGTAGAATATTCATATCCTCTACTCAAACTTTTCATTTCACTCTTTGGTTTAAGAATAGAGCATATTACTAAAAAGAGTTGTGTTATAATATCATAACAGGTATGCATCTACATACAAGATAATACCCCTTTAACATTTTGCTCATGTGAAAGGGAAACCATTAAAATATTAACAACGACAATATCCTATCCCTAAATAATGATTAAATTATGTGCATTTTCTGTGGTGATAAACTTCTTCACGAGTAGATTCTTTGGATTGAATAACTGCTTCCATTTCAACAGTTATCAATAGTCATACGATGATTATGAACAGTTCCTTGAAACATTTGTCTCATATAATAGAGAGAATCAGCAAAATTATTAATGGCGGAAGTGTCGTGTTCCTGTGAAAACCATCGCTAAACCCTGCGCATCAGCAGCCGTGATAACTTCTTCATCACGCATGGAGCCTCCTGGTTGAATAACTGCTGTTGCTCCTGCTTCAGCTGCTGCTAATAAACCATCTGCAAAAGGAAAAAATGCATCTGATGCAACAACCGATCCTTTTGTGAGAGTTTCTGTTAAGCCTGCTCTTTGCGCACTTTCTGCTGCTTTACTTGCGGCAATTTTTGCTGAATCGATGCGGCTCATTTGTCCGGCTCCAATTCCAACTGTTGCGCTATTTTTCGCGTATACAATAGCATTTGATTTAACGTGTTTTGCTACACGAAAAGCAAATTGAAGATCACGCATTTCATCTTGAGTTGGTGCCCGCTTTGTCACTACTTGCAATTTAAGATCATCAACCACCACGTTATCACGCGATTGCACTAAAATGCCTCCTGCAAGTGTTTTCGCAAGAAGTCCTCCACAGCGTGGATCAGGAACTCCACCTGTAATGAGCAAACGAAGATTTTTTTTCTTGGCAATAATTTCACGTGCCGCCATTGTGGCATCAGGAGCAATAATCACTTCTGTGAAAATTTTAACAATCTCTTCAGCACATTCCTCATCAAGGGTTTGATTTAAAGCAACAATTCCACCAAATGCCGATACATTATCACACATAAGAGCTTTCAAATAAGCTTCTTTCAAATTTTCTCCTTCCGCAACACCACAAGGATTGGCATGTTTAATAAGAGCGACAGCAGCGGTTTTTTGCGGATCAAATTCTGCCACAAGCTCAAAGGCTGCATCTGTATCATTCAGATTGTTATAAGAAAGTGCTTTGCCTTGTAAAAGTTTTGCTGTTGCAATACCAAAACGTTTTTCATTATTGCGATAAAATGCTGCCTGTTGATGTGGATTTTCCCCATAGCGCATAACACTCTCAAGATGACCAGAAAAACTCTGCCACGATGGAATTTCAATTTTTAAATCCCGTGCAAACCACGATGCTATTGCCGTATCATAAGCGGCGGTGTGTGCATAAGCGCGCATTGCTAGCTGATGACGCATAGATAAGCTTAAACATCCATTATGCTGCTTTAATTCAGCTAGAATCGAATCATAATCTTTTATCGTTGTTACAACACCAGTATAAGCATAATTTTTTGCCGCGGCGCGAATCATCGCCGGTCCACCGATATCAATATTTTCAAGAATCGTTTGCCCATCGGCTCCCGATAGAATCGTCTCTTCAAAAGGATAAAGATTCACCACCAAAAGATCAATTCCATGAATGCTGTTCTTTTCCATAGCTTCCCTATGGCTAGGATCTTCTCTTACCCCTAACAAAGCACCATGAATCAAAGGATGGAGTGTTTTTACACGCCCATCCATTATCTCAGGAAATCCGGTAACTTCAGCAACATCTTTTACGGGTAAACCAGCCGCTATGAGGGTTTTGGCTGTTCCCCCTGTTGAAATCAATTCAACATTGTAAGTAGTATGAAGGGCTTGTGCAAAAGCAACCACACCCGTTTTATCAGACACAGAAAAGAGAACACGACGAACCCGATGAAGATCAGGTATGGGAAAATTTTTGGCAATAACACCCATAACAGAAGCCTTAAAAATGAAAGAGTTAAAATTCTAGTAAAACAAGCTTATAGATTTATAGCATAAGCCTTTAGCAAAATACACTGAAAGGATAAACTGTCTTTTTAGAATATAGGGTGACTCACCTTTTTTTATTATCCTGTAAAAACACTCTCATTTGAGATGTGGTGATAGGTATAAAGTCTCATTGAGACATTAAATGTTTTTTTGTTGCTTATAACTCAACATCTCATCTTCATAGCAGTTTTGAAACAAAAAATGCATCCGTATGTTCTCTGCTATATTAGCTTTTATACTAGATGAAGGCGAAAGTATTGCGTATATCAATTGGAGTAATCTCTGAGATGGGAAACAATCTAATGAAGCAAGAATATAAAATTATAAAGGCAAAAATGAGTGCCTATCTTTCCTATCATTTTTAAATTTGGCTGTATGTTTTTCAAAAGCGTTTATGACAATGTTTTTTTAGAATGAATTTTTTTTAAGAGTGGAGATAATGCATTGTTTCACATTTTTGGGCATTACATTTTTAATGAATCATCCCTCGTTTTATGATGGTTTTTTGAAGAGTGTCGCGTAAATCTTTTGTGGATGGTATAAAGATTCATTGTATGCCTATGATCTTTATTTAACAAAGGCGCAAGTTAGTAGATTCTGTTCTCTTTATCAGTTTCCAAGATTCTAAAAATTTTTGTTACTTGAGATGGAAGAGGTCTTTTTTTAGTTTTTTTGCCGTAGCAGAAAAAGAAAAGCTCCTAACACACCAGCAGCTAAAATAAACCACGTGATTGCATAAACGAGATGATTATTTCGAAAATGGACAATCGTAAGACCAACGACGGGAAGGTTTGCTTGTGGAGATGTTTTTCTGGCATCAATGAAATAGGGGGCAACAGTGGACAGACCAAGTTTTTGTGCCATAGCAGGGAGATCGCGCGTATACCATAAATTCTTGTCCGGATTATTTTTACGCGGGAAAAATCCATTTTTTTCACTCATGCGTAATAAACCTATAATTGTTGTTTGTTCTGTGTCTGTGGTCGAATTTTGCTGAGATGAGGCATTTGTATGCGATTGCTCTGAGTTTTGAAAATTGTTACGTTCATCCATGGGGATAAAGCCACGGTTGATAAAGATCAGTGTATTATCAGCCGTTTGTAAAGGAGTCAAAACCCAATAGCCTGTAGTATTTTGAGCGGCAGCAGTGACTAAAATATTTTTATCTGTTAAAAATTTTCCTGTGGTAACAACAGGTTGATATTCATTTTTTTCAAAAGTAACATCTGACCATTGATTTTTTGGGGGGGCTTTTATGGGGGGCAAATGAATGCGCTGATTGGCACTGGTGATGAGATTTGTTTTCCAGTTTAACCGTTGTACTTGCCATATACCTAATGCACTGAAGAGAAGAAAAAAACAAATACATAAAGTTCCAAACAAAAAAGAAGAAAAACGGCAAGAATCTTCCTGAAGCTTTGTCATGGGGGGCTCTTTTTTGCTCATGATTTATGCTTCCTTTCGGGACAATAAGTTTTTATTCTAACATGGTATGTATTTAAAAAAAACATTTTGTACGCTTTTTGGTGGAATTTGCACGCCTTATTGAGGAAAAAGATGAAGAATGAGCCAGTAAGATATGAAAAAGGTTTTATAAAAGACTTGACCTTTTGTTGTCGACCCCCTATTAGAAAGAGACTTCCCAATGATGCCCGTTCAAGGTTGCATTGTGCGTGTTTTACGTTCATTGTGTCCTTTGGGTATGGGGATTTGAAAGTTTCTTAGAGTTTAAGGGTGAAGTTTATGTCTCGTGCATGTGAATTGACAGGGAAGACGGTTCTGTATGGTAATAATGTTAGCCATGCGAATAATAAGACTCGGCGTCGTTTTTTACCAAATCTTTGCAATGTGACATTGATTTCAGAAGTGTTGCAGCAAAGTTATCGCTTGCGCATTTCAGCAAGTGCGTTGCGTTCTGTTGAGCATCGTGGTGGACTTGATGGTTTTTTAGTCAAAGCAGACGATAAAGAGTTGTCGCAACGTGCGCGTTTGCTAAAACGACAAATCATTAAGAAAAAAGCTGAGCAAGAAGGTGAGCAAAAGGCTGAACAAGCAGCGTAATTGTTAGCGCCATTCTTTTTGATTTATTGGCGCTTTTATTCCGGTTTTCTGTTCTAGAAGTTAAGTTTTTTTCAGGTTGATCGTTTAATTTTATTGGTTCCGTATTATAGGTTAAAAAAATGCCCTCAAGCAGTCCTTTACGAGAACAGCAAAAGAAGAGGTATATTGTTTTTTCTATTTTAGCAATGTGCCTTGCTGTCACTGCTTCTAATATTTTTGTTCAATATCCTGTCTACTGGTTTGATTTAAATGAGCTGTTGACTTATGGGGCTTTTACCTATCCATTTGCTTTTCTGATTAATGATTTGACCAATCGTTTTTATGGTCCATCTGCTGCGCGGCGTGTGGTTTATGCTGGTTTTTTTGCGGGTATCTTTGTTTCTTGGATATTGGCGACACCACGGCTTGCACTTGCTTCTAGTTTTGCATTTTTATTTGGGCAACTCCTTGATATTGTTGTTTTTACTCCTTTGCGACGTAAAACATGGTGGAAAGCACCTTTAGCAGCAGCGTTGGTTGGTTCGGCTTTGGATACAGTGCTGTTTTTTGCTCTTGCTTTTTCTAGCTCTTTTGCTGTTCTTGATAAGATAACAGACTATGCTGATAGTTCACTGGTGGAGAGTACTGTTTTGGGAGGGATAGGCATGCCAGTTTGGCTCTCGCTTGCTTTTGGTGATTTTTCGGTAAAAATTGTTATGAGCCTGTTTATGTTGATTCCCTATGGAACAATTCTTAATATTGTAAAGCTTCCTCTTTATCAAAGTCATTCAAAGGATGATTCTTCTTTTGTTTGTAACAAATAATGATCTTTGTCCTTTTGTTTTGCTAAAGCAGAGAAGGTTGTGCGTTATGTCTTCTAAGAACAGAATTTGAGTGGATTCAAAAAAGGGATTTTGCTTCTTTTCTCAAGTTGTATTTATCCATACATCATCTATGCTTATGATGTGTAAGGAGATAGTTTTGACTGATTCAGTATGAGATAAGAGCATCTTATCAGTATTAAAAACAGGTAATAAAGCTCTTATAAAGGCCAAAAAATGTCTTGTTAAGAATTGTGATGTCTTACTTATGATTATTTGAGCTATAAGAAACTTGGTTCTTATAAAGGAAAAAATATTTCGATATACATTTGGGTAGTATATAAATAGAAAAATAAATACCAATGGTATCAAGTCCTTTTTGACAGTTTTAAAATTTGGTTATACTGGTATTTATCATTATTTTAGTAACAAATGTTTGTGCAGATATGTTAATGAATTTACAATTTGTTATAATGCGATCTCTGTAGAATTTGGCAAACGCTTCGAGTATTTATTTTAGATAATTGTAGGTTAGAAAATGTGATACTTGGAGCTGATAATATGAACAAAATGATAAATCAAAGAGATCATACAAAGCTTTATTGGATAATTTGGTCTTAACTTCCTCGAAAAAACAGAGAGAGACTAGGGAGTTGCCTGTTGTAAAATTATCTCTTCGTTATCTGGGAGGGAAAAGTCGTGCTGTTCCTATGATTATTAATAACTATATAAGGAAGCAAAAAACTTTATGTTCTCCTTTTGTAGGAGGGGGATCAATTGAATTAACCTTAGCAAAAAGAGGAACAAAAGTTTATGCTTATGATGCTTTTTAAGCCGCTTGTTGTTTTTTGGCAGATGCTTTAGAGGGATGCTTCAGCTCTTGCAGAAAAAGTGAGAGAATATGAAGATATGACTCCCGTAATGTTTTATAATCTCCACAAAACTTTTGGGAATATTAAAAATCAATTAGAAATTGCTGCCGTTTTTTCTTACTCTTAATTGCTCTTTTTTTCGGAACAACACTTTCTGGCGGTATGTCTTTAGGACATCCTCGATTCAATTATCATTCTATTGAACGACTTAAAGATTTTAAGATTGAAAATTTCACAGTGGAACACAGAGATTTTTCAAAAAGTACTCCTAAACACTTTAACGATTTTCTTTATTGTGATCCTCCATATCTTATTAATCAAAAACTTTACGGTCACAAAGGCGATAAACATAATTCTTTTGATCATCAAGCTCTTGCTGAACTTTTGAGAAAGCGTCAAGGATGGGTTTTATCTTATAATGATTGTGTGGAAGTTAGAGAACTTTATAAAGGACATACAATACTTAATCCTGAATGGACTTACGGTATGGGAAACAATAAAAAATCAAATGAACTCGTAATTTTGAGTAAGGATCTTTAGGAAATTGTATGAATCAGGTAGAAAATGGAAAAGCCTTTGAATATGCTTTGGCCATGGGGTTTAAAAAAGCAACAAAAGCTTCTGTAGAGTTTAACTCGTCCTTTCAAATAGCGGAGTCTTTTTATAATTTATTTAATGATACTGAAAAAAGGCTTTTAAATCTCGCTTCTATTGAAGCAGCTGTTTTCTTACAGTTACATGATAAAAATATTAGAAACACGAAAACTATTGTTCTTCAGGAAGATTTTGTTGGAATCAAAGGAGATGTCTGTGATATTATTTTAAAAGTTCCTGAAAATCACATTGGTATTTCTGCAAAACATAATCATAGCGCTATCAAACATCCTCGCCTTTCTGGTAAAATAGATTTTGGTAAAGAATGGGCAGGTTACCCCGTGTAGCAGCCTTTATTTCAATGAAGTTAGACCTATTTTTGATTATTTAGCAGAGCTTAGAGATAAGAAGATGTTCTTTAGAGATATAGAGGATAAAGACAGCAGAGTTTATCTTCCAATCCTAGAAGCTTTTTCTAAAGAACTTCAAAGGCTTTGTTTAGATTATCAAGATAAATTTGTGAAGCTATTGTTTCAGTATGTTATAGGTTCTTATGATTTTTATAAGATTATGATAGATACAAGATCTAAACAAAAACGGGTTATTATTCAGTCTTTTAATTTGAATGGCACTCTGGGATATGGTCGTAAATGGAAAATTCCAAGCAAAATTTTATCAGTTGCAATAAAACCAGAAAGTAAAAACAAACTCATTATAATTTTTGAAGATGGTTGGAGCATTTCTTTTAGAATTCATAATGCATCCAGTAAAGTAGAAGCTTCCTTAAAGTTCGATATTCAATTTGTGGGATTATCTTCTCAGGTTGTTAGTCATCAAATTCCAATGGTTTAATGATAGAGATAATTTTTTTAAGATGTAACTGTTGGCTGTTTCAAGGTAGGTTTATTTCTTATGAATATGAGGCATTTTATCACTAAAAAGTATTTCTAATTGTTTTGTTATGGCGTCAGCGAGTTCTTCAGCATTCATAATTGTTACAGCACGCTGATAATAACGTGTGACGTCATGACCAATTCCAATGGCAATGAGTTCAATGGGGGAATGTGTTTGGATTTCTTGAATCACTGCGCGTAAGTGTTTTTCTAAATAATTGCTGGCATTGACCGATAATGTTGAATCGTCAACAGGAGCACCATCAGAAATGACCATGAGGATGCGACGTTGTTCACGCCGTGATAAAAGGCGTTGATGAGCCCAAATTAAAGCTTCTCCGTCGATGTTTTCTTTTAATAATCCTTCTTGCATCATTAAACCTAAATTGCGTCGTGCGCGACGCCATGGGGTATCAGCACTTTTATAGATGATATGGCATAAATCATTGAGGCGTCCAGGATTATGAAGTTTGTTTTGGGTAAGCCATTGTTCGCGCGATTTTCCTCCTTTCCAAGTTTTAGTGGTAAAACCTAAAATTTCAACTTTGACACCACAACGTTCAAGAGTTTGTGCCAAAATATCAGCACAACTTGCGGCAACGCTAATGGGGCGTCCGCGCATTGAGCCCGAATTATCAATGAGGAGTGAAACAACTGTGTCCCGAAATTGGGTGTTGCTTTCCATTTTAAAAGAAAGGGGTTGCATAGGATCAATAATTAGACGTGGAAGCCGTGCTGTATCAAGATATCCTTCTTCAAGGTCAAAGTTCCAGTTGCGATTTTGTTGCGCCATCAAGCGGCGCTGGAGACGGTTTGCTAAACGGCCAACGATGTTTTGAAGATGATTGATTTGCTTATCAAGATAACGGCGTAAGTGATCTAACTCGTTTTCAGAACAAAAATCTGTTGCTTCCAAAATTTCATCAAATTGACGAGTGAAGATTTTATAATCACCGAGTCTTTCCATTTGTTCCGAATCGGAAAAAAGGCGTTTGGCTCTGCTCGGCTTTTCTTGCCAAGGTCCATTTTTTTGCTCGCCGTCAGCTTGATCATTGTTGTTTGATTGTGTCGCTTGTGTTTTTCCGTCGTCTTGCACCTCACTTTCTTGTTCAGTGCTGGTTTGTTCTTCACTTTGAGCGTGTTTTTTGTTTTTACTCTCTTCTTCTGCTTGGTCTTGAGGTTCACATTCGTTTTTAAATTTTTTATTGTTTTCACTGTTAGAAGCTTTAACTTGTTGCACTGTCATTTTGAGTGTAGCAAGCATTTGGCAAACAATCTGTGCAAAAGCTTGTTGGTTGTAAATATGATGTGGGAGTTCATTGAGTTCTGCTGCTGCTTTTTGTTCGAGTTCTTGACGCCACAATTCTAAGACAGGACCTGCTTCTTTTGGAGCTGTGCGCTTTGTTATTTTTTCACGCAATAAAAGTGCAATCGCTTCTTGGATGGGGGCTTCACTTTGGTTGCTAATTTTATGATAATGGGCTCTTTTGTATTTATCGGCGAGCATGATATCAAGATTTTTTGCAAGTCCCTCCATGGCTAAAGTGCCAATTGCTTCAACACGTGTTTGTTCGAGGGCATCAAAGACAGCACGTGCTTCTGATTCTAGTGGAGCAAATTGCATGTGAATACGGTTATCATGCCATGCTTTGCGTAGAGCCATGGAATCACCTAATCCGCGGGTAATGGTGATGTCTTTATTCGTTGCGTATTGAGGTAATTCTGGTAAACGCGCACAACTTTCGCTTAAAGATGGTCGGTTATGACTAAAGGAAACTTCAAGGTTGTTTGTGCCTGCAATTGCACGCATACAGGTGGAAAGTGCTTTTTTAAAAGCTTCAGCATTAAGAGTGTTGTTGGAAGAGTCTTTTGCCAGATTTTTGTTGTCGCCAATGTCGGTAGCCATGAGTGACAGATTCCTTAAGGCGAAACACCATGAACGAGTGATTCGGGAAGTTCTTGTCCAAAGGCGCGTTGATAAAATTCTGCAACAGTGGCACGTTCGAGTTCATCACATTTATTGAGAAAGGTTAATCGGAAGGCAAAGCCGACATCTTGAAAAATTGTTGTATTTTCTGCCCAAGTAATGACGGTACGTGGACTCATGACAGTTGAAAGATCTCCATTGATAAAAGATTGGCGTACCATATCAGCAACATGAACCATTTGTGAAATTGTCTTTTTCCCCTCAGCCGTTTGAAAAGATTTGACCTTTGAACAAATGATATTAACCTCTTTATCATGGGGTAAATAATTGAGTATCGTAACAATAGACCAGCGGTCCATTTGAGCTTGATTGATCTGTTGGGTACCATGATAGAGACCGGTTGTATCACCAAGACCAATGGTGTTTGCTGTTGCAAAAAGACGAAAGGCTGGATGTGGAGAGATGACACGGCTTTGATCAAGTAAGCTTAGTTTTCCAGAGGTTTCAAGAACGCGTTGGATGACAAACATAACATCGGGACGCCCAGCGTCATATTCGTCGAAAACAAGAGCAATATTATTTTGATAAGCCCATGGTAAAATGCCTTCTTTAAATTCAGTGATTTGTAAGCCATCTTTTAAAACGATAGCGTCTTTTCCTACAAGATCAATACGACTTACATGACTATCGAGATTAATGCGAAGACAAGGCCAGTTGAGACGTGCAGCAACTTGTTCAATATGCGTTGATTTCCCTGTACCGTGATAGCCAGAAACCATTACACGACGGTTAAAGGTAAAACCTGCGAGAATCGCTAAAGTTGTTTGCTGATCAAAAAGATAATCAGGATCGATATCAGGAACATGGGAACTTTTTGTGCTAAAAGCAGGGATTTCCATATCTGTTTCAATATGAAATAGATCGCGAGCACAAAGTGTAATATCGGGTAAATTTTCAACGGTAAAATTTGTCATTGTGTTTTTGGAAGGGAGGGACGCTATTTATTCATTAGAAAACGATACAAGAGTTAGAGCATTTATGCAATGCTCTATAATGAGAGCCTTAGATGTGAAGGAAGATTTTTACGTATTCTATAATGTTTTGCAAAAAAAAGATAATATCTTGCGCAAATAATGATGGTCTAAATGAAAATGGGCTCATACAAGTACATGTTTTTAGCACAAACCAGACTTTTTTAGCAAATTATAAGCATGTAAAACATCACGAAAGCGCTCTTCCGAAGCACGATTACCACCATTGGAATCAGGATGGTGCTTTTTTACCAACTCTTTATATTTCATTTTGATGTCTTCTGCTGAAGCGTTTGCCTGTAGTCCCAGTGTATCAAAAGCTTTTGCTTCTAAGGGCTTT
The DNA here is from genome assembly GCF_042194445.1 of Bartonella sp. MF74HXZ. Classification (NCBI taxonomy): domain Bacteria; kingdom Pseudomonadati; phylum Pseudomonadota; class Alphaproteobacteria; order Hyphomicrobiales; family Bartonellaceae; genus Bartonella; species Bartonella sp. MF74HXZ. The sequence continues at coordinate 322,456 of NZ_JBHIMW010000002.1, forward strand.
AATTTTCGTGAGAAATTATTGCTTGAATGCCGCTCAGTAAAAAGCGTGAAGGGATCGCGTATGCGATTTTGATAGGCAGCTGTTCCAGAGCGAATCTTTGCATAATTAGCGGCTGTTTTTTTCGATGTAACATTGCTCAGATCTGTAGGCCATGTCGGACGATGTCCTGTGAGAGCATCCTTTTGAAATTTTGCGATATCTTTATTGCTAAGACCAGAGAAGTAATTAAAATTTTTATTATAGGCGCGTACGTGTTCAATACAAAAATATAGATATTGTCCTTCGTGATTTCGACCTGCTGGTGCTTTATGGGACCCTGTTTTTTCACAACCTTCCCACTGACACTGCTGCGCTTCTGGCTCAGCTTTTTGTTTTTTATTTGAGCTTATGCGAATTGAATCGAATAATTTAGATGTTATTGTCATACTCTTGTGTTTATGCAAAATTGATTAATTTTACAAGAATTGACTTTTGAAAAATTTGTTTTCACACTTATTTTATTATGAAAAAGGTGTATTTTTGCACGTTCATTTTGTTTGAGGAATGAAAAATGTTTATAGAAACAATAATCAAGAGAAAGCTTCAGGATGCTTTTCATCCGCAAAAGCTTGAAGTGATTAATGAAAGTCATCTTCATGAGGGGCATCCTCATAATGAACATGCTTTTGATGGTAAAGGAGAAACACATTTTCGAGTGAAAATTTTATCTTCTTCTTTTTCTAATATGACACGCGTAGAAATACATCGCGCGATTTATAAAGTTTTACAAGAAGAGTTAGCTACTTGTGTCCATGCCTTGGCACTTGAGGTTGAAACTCTTTAATTTTTTTAATGAGGCGTTTTTTAGGAACGGGGATGGGCCTTTTGATAAATTTTTAACAAATGGTCTGTATCGACATGGGTATAGATTTGTGTGGTGGAAAGACTAGCGTGCCCAAGAAGTTCTTGAATTGTGCGCAAATCTCCCCCCCGTGATAAAAGATGGGTGGCAAAAGAATGACGCAGTGTGTGAGGCGTTGCAGTTTCTGGTAAACCAAGGCTTGCTCGTAAGTTGCGTACAGTTTTCTGAATAATGGCGGGTTGTAGGGGACCGCCTCGTGCTCCGCGAAATATGGGTTGGTTATTCACTAAAGGATATGGGCAACATTTGAGATAATTTTGTACAGCTTCGTAAACAATTTTGATGAGAGGAACAAGGCGTGTTTTTCCGCCTTTTCCTGTTATAAATAAACTTGTTTTTTCAGGATCAGAAAATTGTTCTGGTGTGAGGCTTAAGGCTTCTGATATTCGCATTCCACAGCCATAGAGAAGCATGAGGACAGCCGCATTACGAGCACTAATCCAAGGTTCATTTTCTAGCTGGTTTTCTTGTTTGACTATGTGAAGTGCTGATTTGATCGCTAAAGGTTTTGGGAGTGATTTTGGGTGTTTGGGGCTTCGGATAAGTTGAGCCGCGGGAACATTGACGATTCCTTCACGTGATAGGTACTTGAAAAAAGAACGTATGCCTGCCACTCCGCGGCTTAAAGAGCGAGTACTTACATTGTTTGTACGCCGATAAGCAAGATAAGCACGCAAGTCACTGATGCGTAAATGAGCAAGATCTGTAAGGGTTGGTGTATGGCTTAAGTGTTGACAGAGAAAAGACAAAAATTGCCGCGTATCACGTTCATAGGCTTGCACTGTTTGTGCCGACATACGACGTGTTTGGACGAGACACTCTAACCAATTTTTCCTTGCGTTTAAAATTGCATGGTCTGCTGGAATGAGAGGAATATTTTCATCTTTTCTCTTGTCGTTTTTGATAGGCATTATCTAGTTGAGAGTTTCTTTCTTTTTAGATTTTTCATCGTTAGAATGACCATTCTTGTTTTGGGGTTGCTCTTCACGATTGATAAGTTGCTTTTCACCTTTGAGAGAGAGTATTTTTAAGAGATTGTGCGTTGACATCAAATGCGCAAAAATTAATCCTAAAAAGCCATTTTTATGAAGTTTGGCAAGTTGGCTTGCTGATAATTTATTCAATTTTTCTTCATCAACAACCCAAAAATGTTCCAATTGCGCTGAGAGTCCTTTATCGTTTTTCACATTGATGGATTTTTGGCTTAGAAGATCCATTTCCACAAGAGCATCAATAAACTCAGAGGTTTTCTCCATAGCGATTTTAAAACTTTCAAGAAAACGAATACGTTCTTCCATAAAAGGAGAAATAGAGCCGTCGGAATTAAAAAGTTCTGTTCCTGCAACTTCATTAAACATACCTGACTGTTGATCAAAGCAAACAGAAAGTTCTTTTTCATTGCTAATTTGTGCTAGAACAAAAGGATAGCGACGGACAAAAGCAGGGACATAAGTATTGGTTTTCCAACTTTTATCAGAAGCGATATAGTCATTTTCGTCATTAGAAAGACCGACAAGAGCCGCGGATGTGTAGTGCCGTTTTTTTTGTTCATCTTCGGCGCACATAAATAAAATAGGATAGTCTAGTGCTGCTTGAAAATATTCAGTACTTGCTAAAGGAACCCAGTGAGTATCCTTGGCAAAAGACATATCACTTGGAGGAGCAAATTTTAGATTTTTATGGGAAACTTTGTTGATTGGTGTGATATCTTTGTAAAATAGCATAATATTTGCCATAAGACTTTCTCCTTTATTAATTTGTTTTTTGTTACCAAGAAAGGTCTTTTAGAAGATTGTCTCATATGGCAACAAGATTGAATAGAAAACTATAAGATTGAAGGGTTCATTTTTGAGAGATAATATTTTCGCATGAAGTATAATAAAGAAAAGCTTAAAAATAAAGTCTATCTTGCCATTATTGGTATGCCTCATGGTATAAAAGGAGATGTTTTTGTTAAAATTCTAAGTGCTGAGCCACAGCGTTTCAAGTCCTACAGCACTCTTTATGATGATATGGGGCGTTCTTATGAAATTGTAACTCTTCGCATACAAAAAAATAAGGCGATTGTACGTTTTAAAGGGGTAGAAAATCGTAATGTTGCTGAATCTTTAAAAGGTATTCGCCTTTATGTAATGCGTGATCAATTAATTGATGATCTGGATGAGGATGAGTTTTATCAAGTTGATTTAATAGGCTTGCGTGTTCAAGACTGTGGGGGAAAAGTCGTAGGGGAAGTGTGTGGTTTCTTTAATTTCGGGGCTGGTGATTTGCTTGAAATACGTTTGAATACGGATAAAAGAGTTCTTATTCCCTTTAGTAAGGTGGCGGTACCAGAAATTTGTATGGATTCTGGTTTTCTTGTTGTTGATCCCATGGCAGCTGGTTTAAGTGATGGGGGAGACAATGATAAAAAGGAAATAGCTTGAATCTAAAAATAAAGATGAAGGTCAAAATAACTGATGAATTTCGTTAATAAAAAGTGGAGAGTGTGGAAATATTAAAAATGCACCTTTGAGCAGATATTGTAAGCACTTTATCTCGAGATAGTCTTGAATTTTTAGAGTCTTTTTTTAGTGCAAGTATTTAGAAAGATCGTATTAAATATGGCGCAGATCAAGGAGATTCAGATTAACGCTATAACGTTAAAGGTCTTGTTTGTGCTATTTTTGCTATTAAGAGTCTGTTTAAGAAAATAAGGATGAGAAATAAAATGAAATTTCAGGCGCGCGTTTTAACCCTTTATCCTGAAATGTTTCCTGGTTTTTTAGGGTATTCTTTAGCAGGGCAAGCTTTAGAGCGCGGAATTTGGTCACTGGAGACGGTACAGATTAGGGATTTTGCTTTGGACAAACACCATAGCGTTGATGATACACCTGCTGGTGGGGGGGCTGGTATGGTAATGCGGGCGGATGTATTGGCGGCTGCTCTTGATTTTTGTCCACAGGATTCGCCAAGATTATTGATGAGTCCACGTGGGCGCCCTTTTGACCAAGCTTTTGCGCATAGCTTGGCTCGTGATACGGGTGTAACGTTAGTTTGTGGACGTTTTGAAGGGGTTGATGAGCGAGTCATAGAAGCACGAGAATTAGAAGAAGTCTCTATTGGTGATTATATTCTTTCAGGGGGTGAAACAGCCGCATTGGTTATCTTAGATGCTATTATACGTCTTCTGCCTGGAGTGATGGGGAATGCAGCTTCTGCAAAGTGTGAAAGTTTTGAAAATGGCTTACTGGAACATCCGCAATATACACGACCTTCTCTTTTCGAAGGGCGGGGTATTCCGCCTGTGTTGCTCTCAGGTCATCACAAAGCGATCGCAGATTGGCGTCAAAGTCAAGCCGAATTGTTAACACGTCAACGTCGCCCTGATCTTTATGCGCGTTATGATAAAAATCATCAGAAAACTTGATTCATATGATAAGGTGGTGTATTGCATGGCTCTCTTTTTAGAGAGTTTTTTATAAAAGGTTTTCTGTAGTTCCAAAATTAAAATGAAGGAATGGTGTATTCGCTCCTGTGTAAGGCATAGCCTAAAGAGCTCCTTATTCTTAATAAAGGCTTTTTGGGTAAGAGTTGAGCGCTCTGACTGTTCGATAAAGAACATGAAGGATAAAAGAAATGAATATTATCGCACAACTTGAAGCTGAACAATGTGCAAAAATTGAAGAAAAGCGCCAATTTCCAGCCTTTCAGCCAGGAGATACAGTCCGTGTCATGGTGCGTGTGACGGAAGGTACGCGGACGCGTGTTCAGGCTTACGAAGGTGTTTGTATTGCGCGTTCAGGCGGTGGGTTGAATGAGACCTTTACAGTACGCAAGATTTCTTATGGTGAAGGGGTGGAACGGGTGTTTCCTGTTTATTCTCCGTTGGTTGAAGGTGTTGAGCTGGTGCGCCGTGGTAAAGTGCGCCGTGCAAAACTCTATTATCTTCGTGGTTTGAGAGGTAAAGCTGCACGTATCGCTGAAAAGAGAGATTATCGGAAAAAAGCTGAAAAGGTTGTTGCGAAAGTAGAAGCAGCAGCTGTAAGCACAGATGTTGAAAAGCAAGTTGCTGAGTAAAGATTATATCGGCTAAACTTTATGCAAAAGCGGCTTTTATGCCGCTTTTTTGTGTCTTTTGTGATTCGTTTTGTCTTTTAAAAGGCTTGGAGGGGACATAAAAATGTTTAATCTATCAATTTTTGCTTCTTTTTATTCTTAATAACGGGTGAATTTAGATATCATTGCATGTATCGTGGATAATCAAAAAGATAAGTTTAATCTGAAAAAATGCCTATTTATATCTGAGAAAAGATGTTAGACCTTTGACGTGAAGATAAAATTGTATTAGATTAAGGCGAGTTTTGCGGATTATATCCGTGGAGTAATCGGTTTTTTTTATGCGTGACCTTTAATCCGTTATTTGAGACAACCGACCTGTAATATTGGTATCTTGAGATGCCAAACAAGTAAAAACGAGATAATATATTTAGTCGTTTTATGCGGACTTTCTCGTTCATTGCGGTTGCAGTAAAAACCAGGTCAGGATATTTTATGACAGAGACAACTAGGATAAAAGAGCGCCCTCGTTCCCCTCATATAAGTATTTATCGTTGGACAATTACTATGGCTATGTCCATTGCGCATCGCGTTACGGGTATGGCACTTTATGTTGGAATGGTCTTTCTTGCTGTTTGGTTGATTGCTATTGCTTGTGGGGAGGAGACATTCAGAACGGTTCACGAGATTTATAGTTCTTGGTTTGGATTGTGTATCTTGTTTCTTTATACTTTGGCAGGGGTTCATCACATGGTTGGTGGTATTCGCCACATTGTTTGGGATATGATGCCTTGCCTTTTGGCAAAAGAAAAGGCAACAGTCACTGCTTGGGCGACAGTGTTTATCTCTCTTATTGTTACTTTTGTAATTTGGATTATTGGATATAGCGTTGTTTAGCTGGGGGTGAAAAGAGATATGAAAAAAGATTTTCGAACGGAACTTGGAAAAGTACGGGGGCGTGGGAGTGCTCATGAAGGAACAGAGCATTTTTGGCTACAGCGTTTGACTGGGCTTGTCAATCTGCCGCTTTTGATATTTTTTATTGTTCTTATTCTTTCGCTTGTAGGCAAGGATTATAGCATTGTGCGTGCACGGCTTGCACATCCTGTTGTGGCTATTTTGATGGGATTAATGACTTTTTCAGTCCTTTATCATATGAAGCTTGGTATGCAAGTGGTCATTGAAGATTATATTCCACGTGAAGGTTTTCGGATATTCTTTTTGACGTTAAATATTTCATTTTGTTTTCTCATAGGTGGTGTCATTATTTTTTCTCTTTTGAAAATTGCATTAGGGGGTTAAACAAGTATGGCGGGTACAGGATCATCTCTGGGCGCTAAAGCAGGTAACGCCCCTTATCGCACTGTAGATCATAAATTTGATGTTGTTGTTGTTGGGGCAGGTGGTGCAGGATTACGTGCAACACTTGGTATGGCGGAACAAGGATTAAAGACAGCTTGTATTACGAAGGTTTTTCCAACTCGCTCACACACGGTTGCAGCACAAGGGGGGATTGCTGCATCGCTTTCAAATATGGGACCTGACAATTGGCAGTGGCATTTATATGATACCGTGAAAGGTTCTGATTGGTTGGGCGATACCGATGCAATGGAGTATTTGGTGCGTAATGCACCTGCTGCTGTCTACGAATTAGAACATTATGGCGTTCCTTTTTCGCGGACGCAAGAAGGCAAAATTTATCAACGTCCTTTTGGTGGACATACGACACAATTTGGTGAAGGTCCACCTGTTCAGCGTACTTGTGCAGCAGCTGACCGTACAGGCCATGCCATTTTGCATACGCTTTATGGACAAAGCTTAAAGCATAATGCGCAATTTTTTATTGAATATTTTGCACTCGATCTTATCATGACTGATGGGGTTTGTACGGGGGTTGTGGCATGGGATCTCGATGATGGTACAATACATCGTTTTTCTGCCAAAATGGTTGTTCTTGCAACCGGTGGTTATGGACGGGCTTATTTTTCCGCGACATCGGCGCATACCTGTACGGGTGATGGTGGTGGAATGGTCGCACGCGCTGGATTGCCACTTCAGGATATGGAATTTGTGCAATTCCATCCTACAGGGATTTACGGTTCTGGCTGCTTAATTACAGAAGGAGCTCGTGGTGAAGGAGGTTATTTAATCAATTCTGAAGGTGAACGCTTTATGGAGCGCTATGCACCTTCCTTTAAGGATTTGGCTTCACGTGATTTGGTTTCGCGTTGTATCACACTTGAAATTCGTGAAGGACGTGGCGTTGGACCTAAGAAGGACCATATTCATTTGGTTCTCAATCATATTGATCCTGCAATCTTGCACGAACGTTTACCGGGAATTTCGGAATCAGCACGGATTTTTGCAGGTGTGGATGTAACAAAAGAGCCTATCCCCATCTTGCCAACGGTTCATTATAATATGGGTGGGATTCCTACCAATTACTATGGGGAAGTTCTCAATCCAACGGCTGATTCGCCTGATCGTATTCAACCAGGGCTGATGGCGGTAGGAGAAGCAGGATGTGCTTCTGTTCATGGAGCTAATCGCTTAGGGTCAAATTCATTAATTGATCTTGTGGTGTTTGGTCGTGCTGCTGCCATTCGCGCGGGTGAAGTTATTGATCGGAATGCAGAAATTCCACCCATCAATGAAGAAGCTGTTGATGAAATTATAGCGCGTTTTGATCGTTTACGTTTTGCGCAAGGGGCGATACCAACAGCTCTATTGCGTGAAAAAATGCAACGTACGATGCAAGAAGATGCGGCTGTATTTCGTACAGAAGATTCTTTGCAACAAGGATGTCAACGGATGAATAAAATCTGGGGGGAATTGTCTGACCTCAAAGTCACAGATCGTTCTCTGATATGGAATTCTGATTTGGTTGAAACGTTAGAGCTTGAAAATCTCATGGCGAATGCAATCATGACTGTTCATTCTGCACAAGCCCGTCTAGAAAGCCGTGGCGCTCATGCTCGTGAAGATTATCCAGAGCGTGATGATAAAAACTGGCGTAAACATACGCTTTCACATTTGTCAAAAGAGGGTAAGGTGACGTTATCATATCGACCTGTCCATGTAGACCCGTTAACATCTGAAGCTGATGGTGGGATCGATTTAAAACGCATTGCACCTAAAAAACGGGTTTATTAAGGGGAGACACGAATTATGGTACAAATTAAGCTTCCCAAAAACTCTCAAGTCAAACCGGGGAAGGTTTGGCCTAAACCTGAAGGTGCGACAAAGCTGATAGAATTTCATGTTTACCGTTGGTCGCCTGATGATGAGAATAATCCTCGTCTGGATACTTATTACGTAGATCGTTCTGCTTGTGGTCCAATGATTCTTGATGGGCTTTTGTTTATTAAAAACCATATTGATCCAACTTTGACACTTCGTCGATCTTGCCGTGAAGGCATCTGTGGTTCATGTGCGATGAATATTGATGGAACCAATACATTGGCTTGTACCAAAGGGATGGATGATGTAAAACACCCCATTAAAGTCTATCCTTTGCCTTCCATGCCTGTTGTTAAAGATTTGGTTCCTGACTTGAAGCGCTTTTATGCGCAACACCGAGTCATTGAGCCTTGGTTGCAAACAGTTTCTCCTGAACCAGCAAAAGAATGGTTACAAAGTCACTCCGATCGCCAAAAAATCGATGGCCTTTATGAGTGTATTTTGTGTGCGTGTTGTCAGACTTCATGTCCAAGTTATTGGTGGAACGGTGATCGTTATTTGGGCCCCGCTGTTTTGCTTCAAGCTTATCGCTGGATTGCGGATTCACGTGATGAGATGTGTGGTGAACGTCTTGATAATTTAGAAGATCCTTTCCGTCTTTATCGTTGCCATACGATTATGAATTGTGCGCAAACTTGTCCAAAGGGATTAAATCCAGCGAAAGCGATTGCTGAAATTAAAAAACTCATGGTTGAACGCCGCCTTTGAAAATTTATTGCTTGATGAAAATGAAGCGCAAGGTAAAAAATTGTATCTCCTTTTAGCAATTAAATCTCTAAAAGAAGATCGGCTGCTTATGAGGGTGCAGTAGCTATAATCATTCTAAAAGCGAAGTAATCTCTAAAAATTAAGCAATCCTTGTAGAAGCAATCCTTGCAATGGCTGAGCAGAAAACTCATAGTTGGATATTACTTTGAAAATTGACCGATTAACGAACAGTAAAAAGAAAAACAGAAAATTGTGCGTGTTTTTTGCGCTTCTTGAGGTTTAATCTCTAAAAATTTATTGGCTTTTATGAGGTGGTTACCATAGTTATTATTGCCTTTAAAAAGGCATTAGTCTTTCGGGTAAACTATACTTTAAATAGTGTTCTGTGTAAAAACAATAAAATCAATATGCCATGTGTTTTTATTTTTATTAAATTCGTATCAAAATTTTCATTTTAATGCAGATTCAATTAATCATTTTTTATAAAAAGATAACTCTGTATAAATAGAGCACAAAAAATAAATGCTGATGCAAATATTATAACGCATGTAAATTATTCATATGAAATACAAAGAAGTGATCATTATGACAGTTTGTCATTTTACGATACGTTTATTATAATATCGAAAACATTGCGAATATTCAGGGATTAGGAATTTTTGATAACATCATTTATATATTTAAAGGTCATATTTTTTATTTTAAAGATTGGATTGTTAATAGCATTAAAAAACAAAATTTATAGTTCTTAAAAAATGGAGAACTTAAAATTCCTATTTATTGTAGAGATAGATCATACAGTTAAGGGGGAAGTAATTTAAAATTATTGTAACGTCATAGATTTAAATTCATTAAAGAGCAGATAAGACGTTTGAAAAAATAGCAAATTTATAGGTTTCTCTAAAAATTTAGAAAACGATAGTAAGAATTCTAAGAACACATGTTGCGAATGTGGAATAAGCGGTGTTTGTAGGTTCGTTTGAGTTGAATAAATTCAATCATCAAAGAAAATATGTTGTATTTTGACGAGTTTCGGAGGTTTTGATGTTATATGTTTTTATCTATCAAAAATAGAGATTTCTAGGTTTAGATCTTATTTATTATGTTAGGGTATTTCATTGTTCTTGTATGTATGCTTAAGAAAGTTGTTTAAGCAGTAAAAGTGTTTTTTATTTTTCAGCATAAAAGATATTTCTTAACATGAAAAAGAGGTTTCCAAGTATTAACGGTATAATCAGTCATTGTTTTGGTATTTATTCTGTTGTGCTATAAAACACTATCGTATTTAGGATGTGGTAATTAAAGTGGTCTGAAATCTTCTAGGCGAGGGGGCGGATTGTTTGCAGATTAGTTTGCGTGTTAAGAGGTTTCGTCCTTTGAGGTGTGATGGGTGGAGTCTGTTAGCCAATTACGTAAATGAGAGCGAAATCTACGTGGACAGGTTTTTAGTCTAATCTCTCTTATATATTGTGATAGGAAATTCACATTAATAAGGACCACGACCGGTTACAGAAAAAAGAAATCATTGCGAAAAAACAAGCGTGCTTGTTTTAAAATTTTTAATGCTTCTGATCATAAGGGCACGCGAAAATCTCCTGTAGTATCACGCAGACCGTTCATATTTTCGAGCCAAGAATTGTCCATATATCCCCTTCAATCTGATCTTCACGAATTGATGCAGGAGATGGGTACGAGCACCTGTAAGAATAAGCAGACGCAAAGCCAGTTGTATCATTATTGTTGCTTTGCAGAGTGTTTGATAAAAATCTAGAACATTTCTCCAATTCATTGTCGGTTTATTAATGACTTTATGGCGTTGTTTCTCTAAAAGAGCTTTTGCTGTTGTAGCTTTTACCTATCAGATGGGAGTTAAGAGTATTACGTATCTCTCTGTTGGCGTAATCTCTGAAACCGGTATACAGCTTCCTAATTTTTGGGGAATATGAAGCTGTAAAGGTGCAAACCAGTTTGCATTTTGGTTGTCATTTTTAGTTCAGTTTTATGACTTTCAAAAGCGTCTAGAGTAATGCCTTTTAAATAATAGAGATTACGCATTGCTTCACGCTTTTGTTTCTCTCGTTCTTTAAAAAGATCACAACCCTTATGCAAAACAGAACGTCCCAAACCAAATACATTTGGCTTGTCAATTTACGTGCTTGTTTTAAAGAACCCTCTCTTTAAAGTTCCCAAGCTCATTTCGCGACAGGGCTTGTGGAGGGTATAAGGGTAAAGTCCCGATGAACAATATAAAATTTGTAGAGCATTTCTATCTTTACACTTCATAAAAGAGCAAGCTGGGCGCCATTATACACTTTGCCAACTCCCAATGTTGCGACAGTTTTTGGCATTTGGGACGGTTTATAAGAGGCATTTTTAGTGCTTTTTTATACAGTTTCATTCTACACGGTTTTATTTATTTGGAATGTGCAAGAGACATGTAATGAGAGAATCCTACGGTACTAAGATCTTTTATTCAACATGCAGAATAATGAATACTCTTTATAAATCAATGTGATGTATCTTAAGAAGAGGGATTTTAAATCTGTGCTTTTAGGAATTTTCGTTTTTTGAGGTGCAGAGAAGAGAGCAGGAATATTCAGAGTAGAGCTTACCTTGTGTAATCTATGGATATCGTCTTTAGGATAGGGACATAAGCCACGTAATATGGTTAGCAAAGCTTGCTTAAGAGAAATTTGGTTGTTTACGAACAGCCGGAGGTTAAGAATCTTTCTTCGTCCGAAGAAGACGTTGATATGCCACTATACTTTTTATTACCAAATAGAAAGTGGTTTATAGATGCGATAGTTTATTTCGTATGAGGTTTTCCGTATCTGGAGATTGTTTGATTAAAAAACACATTTATTAATCACTTGAAAATAGCACTTAGAATTTTTAAACGATAAGTTTTGGTCTTGATGACGATAATTGTTTGTGATGATCGAAAGTATCTATTTTACAAAGCTTTCATTGATAGGCGATTCAAAATTTATTCTTTTCTTTTGTTGAAATATTTATTTTATAGCTATTTTTTTTGCATCAAACATACCTTTATCAAAAGATAAATGGAAAAAATGATTAAAGGTAAGAAAATAGAGAGAGCCTTATGTATAATTTGGTTTTCTCGTAAAGTTTTTGTCTATTAACTTTTTTCTTCTTTTATTCATGAAGAGTGTAGAAAATGCATTGGAGAAGTAAAGAGAATAGGAAAAGTTAAAAAATAGCCGTAATAATTAGTGACGGCTATTTTTGTTTGCATCATATTACCGAGAGAGGAAGTTCCCCTTAAGCGATTTTTGATTTGGCAAAAATCGGGTCGTAAAAGACTTCAGAGAGTTTTCTATCTCTAAAGAACAACACTACGTCAACTGTTGTATAGAGGACGATTTTTATCATTTCTAACTCGAGTTGCCGGCCAACTTCTGATCTTTTAATCAAGGTGGCACATCGTTCAAATGTCTGCAAAGCGCTGTTGGCATGCGTTGTTGTAATCGATCCGGGATGACCAGTGTTGAGTGAATTGAGATATTCCCATGCTTCATTACCTCGCAATTCAGCGAGAAAAATTCGGTCGGGCGACTGACGCATACACGCATCTAGGCATTCTTCAGCTGAAACACGGCCTACATTGTTACCATAAATCATATGTACATGATTGGGATGATTGGGTAGAAAAAGCTCATGAACATCTTCAATTGTGATGATACGCTCTTCTACAGGGACCTTTTCAATTAAAGAGCGAGCAAATGTTGTTTTACCAGATCCTGTCTTGCCTGCAATAATAATGTTGCGTTTGTGAGAGACACATTCTTGTAAAAATTCAAGAATTTTCCCATCACGTTTATGTTGCAAAAGTTGAACTTCAAATGGCTCCAACCGTGTGAAGTCCTGCTTCGATAACAAGTTATTTGCTTCTTTTTCCGAAGGTTTGTTAAAACTTACGTCGGAGAAATCATCAAATGCACCTTCTTCTTTGAGTTCTTCTAACGTCTTAACTATAAGAGAATGTTTACGAATTACAAAGGAAAGAGCACCATCAACGACAGCTGGTGTTTGTATAATTGTACCACGTTGTCCACCAGGCAATAGCACATAATTAATACTTTTGGGAGCCATACCGTTATAAACGATAATAGCTGTAATGAGCGTTTGCAAAAAAGTGGTTGTTAATTCTGGTACGCTATGTACTTGCCAACCCTTAAAGCTTTTCGTCCATACTTCGCAGGGGCGGCAAATCGATAATTCAGTGATCGAGGGATCTTCTAAGAAACAATCAAGCGGTTGCAGAAGTTGAAAAACTGCTTGATCTTTCTGTATCGGGTTAACGTGTGACAAGACTGTAGACATCGCTGAAATCCAGATCACGAGCAACAAAAATATTTACTCGTTCGCCTTGGTTTTTGTAAAGTGTTGGTGTGATATTGATGGAATTTTGAAGAACATCGATTGCTATAGATTCAGGATTCTGAGCACCTTTATTTTGTGAGTTCTCTTTATTTTCTTTACTGATTTTACTAACTTTTCCTTTTACCCATTCTCCTAAATCACCGATAATGCTTACCATAATTGCACTACCAAATCTCTCCCAAAAGCGTCTGTCAACCCAGCCACCAATACCCGCTTCACCCAGAGGACCTGTGCCAGGTGAGTCAAGATTGACAACAACACCAGAAGGCGTTTCGATGCGTGACCATTGCACAAACACACGCGTTTGTCCTTGTTGTATGCCACTTTGGTAAAAACCAACGACTCTAGAACCACGGTCAAGCAAAACAACACGACCACTTGTGGAATAAATATCGCGTGTTAAATGACATGTCGTCATTCCGGGTTGTGATGTAATGATCTTTGTTTCTAGCGTGCAATCTATTTGCGTTCCTTGCGTAATCAAAAAGTCACGGTTACGAAGTTGCATCGCATGTGATTGACCTAAACGCACGGGCTGAAGGTTATCAAATAATACGCCACTACCTCTATCTTTATTCGATGCTTTATTATTTGTATCTGTAGATCCTTCGCTACCACCGTTGTTAAGGCTAGAACTGAGCATACGTTTGCGTGCTAATTCTTCAGAATCTTGGAGCATATGTGGAGGAATGGCTGTTTGAAGAAGCTTACTCAAGGCCGGTGGAATATCTAGGTTTGAATCTTCTATTTGCGTTGATTTTTCTGCTTCTTCTACAGTCTTTGGCTCTTCTATAATCCGAGGGACATAGTTTGGTATAATTTGCTGTACTATTTGTTGTGGTTTTTCTTCCTCAACTTCCACGGTATTACGCATTTTAAAAGCTTTCCAAGTCAAGGCAATCGGTATCGTTACTATGACAATAAGTCCTACCACTAACAATGCACGGGTACCTGGAATTGTCGGACGACGTTCAGAACCTAGTTCCGACCCTCCATAAGTACCTTCAATATGTTTTTGCTCGACGTTGTCCAGTTTTGTACCTTTTCCCTCTCCTTCCTTATTGTCAAACATCATTTTCCTCCTTTATTGATACGATAAACCACCGAAGATACTGTCCCTGTTGTGTTTGGTACGCCATTGGGGTCATAGGCTTCATTAAAAACAGCTAGAGCGCGTTTACCAAGCCGTATGAGCCATTTAGGATTGACCTTATGAACGGCGATAATATCATTAGAACTGCCGATAACGGTGCGTGGTATTAAGCTTTCATTGCCTTCAGCATCTACGACATAAATCGATGGCATATCCATGTTAGCGGGAAATTTGAAGTAAGTAATACGCCCATTGTCCCAAGCATTTATCGGAGCAATATCTTGGTGACCGCTCATAGTATAACTGAGATTATAGCCTTTGACGCTTTGGTGAAAACCATGTTCAATCGCAAGGCGTCGGTTGTTTTCTTCTGACTTTTCATCATTTGAATCGGGATAATGGAAAGCTAATTCATATGTTGATCCTGCACGGTCATTTCGAAATTGTAGTCGGAATTTGTAACTCCGTTTGTCCGTTACAACGATGAGATTGGTATTGGCAAGTTCTGCTTTTGGTTTAATAAAAATATGCCGCCCTTTATGAGCAAAGGCATAGGCTTCTGAATCGCCAAAGGCATGAGTGATATACTGTTCACCTTCTTCAAGAATAATATGTGTTGCTACACCAAGAACTGTTTCAATTTGAACCACATCGGCTTCGTTATATGTTATATAGCGAATGCGGTGATCATATTGTGAATTTGATGGGCTTTTGAGCGCCTGCACAGGTACCGTATAAAGAGAAGAAAACGAAGACAATAGAACAACGAACGCAAGTTTTTTCATAACAATCAATTCCTTAATCATTTAACAGTATTTCTGGGTCAGAACGGTAACTTGTTATTTGAAAACCAAGGGGGTTAAGCAATCGATCAGATGATTTCATGGGTGCACCGACATAGGTGTAACCAATTGTTGCAATCTGGTGCTGTTTTGGTCCGGTAGTAGCACCGCTGCTGTCAAGTTGCTGAGTCGTAAAACGTACAGTTGCTTGACCGAGTCCATTAAGCTGGATTGATCGTACTTTGACTGTGATACGTGCTTTATTGGAAAGCACTTTGTCCCGTGCATTTTCTCCATCATAGATTTTATAATATTCTTGTTGAACAGATGCCGCACTTAAAAGTGCTGTTGTGTCATAGTTCAGTTGAATGGTATCGTAGTCGTAATTTTCGCGGTTAAGCACATATTGGTTTAGCCAATATCTATCTACAACTTCACCATAGCTTTCTTCGTGTTCACGCATGATTGAGATAACATCAACTGCACCCGTTGTGTTATCAACGCGCAATACTAAGGGAGTTGGAGCTGGTTGAGAAAATCCAACGACTCCACATATCATACCGAATAAGCCAAAAAGACCAACAGTACTTGCTACACGCCATGCCGTTCTGCGCGACTTTATAAATTCATTGATAAGATCACGTTCTAAGCCACGGCTTTCTTCATAATAACTGCTAAGTTGTTCGGCTTTCACTGGTTTTACTTGTTTTGTTTTCATCTGTCTCCTCGCTTGATTTCGGCAGGGATTGTTTTATTAATAGGTACACGGTTCCTATCATTGGGCTGTTTTAGCTTTGGTGCTAACGCACAAGCTGAT
>NZ_JBHIMW010000020.1:0-1189 GCF_042194445.1 Bartonella sp. MF74HXZ
CTTTAGAGGTAGAAGTTTTAAAGCATGAAAGTATCCTTACGGCTTCTATAACCATAATAACCAAAAACACTGGAAACAATGGCGCCTACCAGACTTCCTAAAAAGCCCCACCATCCCATATTGGAGGCTGTTTTTGTGGCTTTAGTTGCAGTGTTTTTTACTCCCTTGATAGTATCCTCAAGATTGTCCGAGAGTGTTTCTGCCTGTTCTTCAAGGGCTTTGATGGCTTTTTCGGTTTTTTCCTCGGCGCTTTGATAGATATGAACGGCACGGTTTACTGCTGTTTGTGCGTCCGAACGGGTCATGCCATCTTTTATGAGGGCATTGATGATATCACTTCGATCAAATTTTGTCGTGAGATCTTCTACACGATCAGACAGGCGCTCACCAAGATTTTTTAAAGTGGTGCGATAGTGAGAAGGATCATTTTTGAAAGCCGTGATCGCAGAACCAATATCGTTGAGTGCTGCTTGATAGGTTTGTTTCAAACGATCAGGATTGAGAGCAGGAATGTCGCTTTTATTGAGAAGGGTGCGCAATTCACTACCAAGCTGATCAAAATTGATACCATTGTCACTGTTTTTTGCAAAAAACTTTTCAAGACTTTCGCTGTTTAATTTTGCAAGTATGGGGGAAATATTGGTTTTTAGGCTGTCTACGGTTTGTTGGACCATGGAGCTGTTTTCTAGAGCAGTTTTAGCTCCTATCTTTGCTGTACTAGAAACCACGTGGATGGCTTGGAGGGTCATCAGCAATGTTATGAGAGCCCAAGTGAGAAAGCCATGAAGCGTCCCTGACGATTCAGCAAAACGTCCAGCTACAAAGCCTCCCAAGGCTAGGCTAATCAGTGTAACGATAACAGAACCCACGCCAAAGGAGAGGAAAGAGCCTTCCAATGGGGTTGAAGAGGTGAAATCCATTTGGCTTAAGCCTAACGCTGCTACCAGAAAAGAGAGGCAGATTGAGGTGGCAAGGGCTGTTACCAATCCCGCAAAGATTGCGGACCATGAAATGGGTGTGTGAAAGAATGGATACTTTTCTTCTAGAGATGTTTTTCCTAGAAAATTCGTATCAAATGGTGTGTCTTCAGGAATGCGAGTTTCCATGTTTTATCTCCTTGAATATGCTGGAGATACAATGTCTTTTTGCCAATTATGTTCCAAAAGTGAATAGATATGCGCTAAAAAGG
>NZ_JBHIMW010000021.1:0-1189 GCF_042194445.1 Bartonella sp. MF74HXZ
AACAAGCATTATTTATTCAATGATTTTAGAGACGATACCGGCACCAACAGTACGACCACCTTCACGAATAGCAAAACGAAGCTTCTCTTCCATCGCTATCGGAACAATCAACGAAACATCCATGGCAACATTGTCGCCTGGCATAACCATTTCCGTTCCTTCTGGAAGCGTAACAATACCTGTAACATCCGTCGTACGGAAGTAAAACTGAGGACGATAATTCGTGAAAAATGGTGTATGACGTCCACCTTCATCTTTCGTCAAAATGTAAGCTTCTGCTTTAAAACGTGTATGAGGCGTAACAGATCCTGGCTTCGCCAATACTTGACCACGCTCAATCCCCTCACGGTCAACACCACGAAGCAGAGCTCCTATATTATCACCCGCTTGACCCTGATCTAAAAGCTTGCGGAACATTTCAACGCCTGTAACCGTCGTCTTAGACGTTGGACGAATACCGATAATCTCGATTTCCTCTCCAACTTTAATAACACCACGCTCAACACGACCCGTAACAACGGTTCCACGACCCGAAATCGAAAATACATCCTCTATCGGCATCAAAAATGGTTGATCAACAGGACGTTCAGGGGTTGGAATATAATTATCAACTTCACTCATTAAAAGACGAACAGCATCTTCACCAATGCTTTTATCCTTATCCTCAAGAGCTGCCAACGCAGAACCTTTAACAATTGGTATATCATCGCCTGGAAAATCATATTTGGATAAAAGTTCCCGAACCTCAAGCTCTACAAGCTCCAAAAGTTCTGCATCATCAACCTGATCAACTTTATTAAGAAAAACAACAATTGCTGGAACACCAACCTGACGCGCAAGCAAAATATGCTCACGTGTCTGAGGCATTGGACCATCAGCTGCGGAAACAACCAAAATAGCACCATCCATCTGCGCTGCCCCTGTGATCATGTTCTTCACATAATCAGCGTGTCCTGGACAATCAACGTGCGCATAGTGACGATTTTCCGTTTCATACTCAACGTGCGCTGTAGAAATAGTAATTCCACGTGCGCGTTCCTCTGGGGCAGCATCAATTTGATCATAGGCTTTAAATTCACCAAAATATTTCGTAATCGCTGCTGTCAACGAGGTCTTCCCATGATCAACGTGACCAATCGTACCAATATTAACATGCGGTTTTGTTCGTTCAAACTTGCTCTTCGCCATC
>NZ_JBHIMW010000022.1:0-1174 GCF_042194445.1 Bartonella sp. MF74HXZ
ATCATAAGAATCATTCTTAGAAAGCCGCGTCATATCATGTGGCACTGCTTTTTTTTGCATTCTCTCTTTTATGATGGGTTTATAGCCATAAAGAAGGCACCCCCATACCTATTTTTATTCTGTTTTATCAATAATCTTAACAACATTATTGTTTTCATAAATCTCATAATTTTTGGGAACCAACTTTGCTTTGCTTTTTGTATTGATTGTTGCATTGCCATAAGCACGCCCCCAGATCGTTGCACAATATGAGATTTTAGCATTGCCATAAACAGAGCCATAAATCTCACAAGAGCCACTCACACAAGCATTCCCATAAACCTTGCCATAAATCTTTGCACGACCATTAATAACAGCATAATTATAAATTTTTGCATGGCTATAAATACAAGCCGAGCCAGAAACCTTGGCATGACCATAAACGCGTGCATAACTAAAAACCGTAGCATCATAAGAAACATGCGCATGGTCATAAATATGAGCATCAGCAAGAATGCGGGCACTACCATTCACATGAGCATACCCATAAACATTGCCATAAACATGAGCATTGCCATAGACAAAAGCATGGTCATAAACTTTAGCATATTGAGAGATAAAAGCTTTTCCATAGACCTCAGCATTGCCATAAACTTGACCACAGACTTGAGAAAAATGGCGTATTTTTGCATCATCATACACCCTTGCATGACCATAGACACAAGCCTCATCATAGACCCAGCAATTGCCATCATGGGATAGGTTAACTTCCTTTTCAATAAAGCCCCCTAAAGACCCTGCCTTTATATCATCGAAATCTTTTAAAGCTTTAATGCGATAAAGGTTTATAATATTTCGAGTAAGAGCATGTTTGATTTTTTTGATTTCACTGGTTAATTCGTATTTTTTGCACATAGAAGACCCTCACAATCTAATGTGATAAACAGTTGATAAAATTTGAAATGGAAAATTGGATTGAAAGCAGGCGCCCCCGCCGCGCCCGCGCGTTATTTATGCAGCTTTATTTTCACTAATCTGTACAGATGCGTATGATTTTTACTCACTCTTTTGAATGAGAGAGCCTATAAACGCTTTTTGTTACTCTCAAACGTATTAATCATAACACCCTCCTTTGTGAGGGGGGTTTTTAAAACAAAGCCCATGATCACAATGCTTCTTTTAAAACGTTTCAATA
>NZ_JBHIMW010000023.1:0-1078 GCF_042194445.1 Bartonella sp. MF74HXZ
ATCAGCTTGTGCGTTAGCACCAAAGCTAAAACAGCCCAATGATAGGAACCGTGTACCTATTAATAAAACAATCCCTGACGAAATCAAGCGAGGAGACAACGGAATCTCATAAACTGATTTATGAAATTAATAATGTAATGGTCAGTCTTTCTAAATATGTGAAAATTAAAAGGAATAAAATATGCAAAAACTGATTGTTAGCATAGCAATTAGTGCTTTTCTTGGAACAACAAACTTAGCAAAAAGTGACACTTTTACTAAGCTAGAAGGACCTCACAGCCGTTTTGTTATAATTCCTAGTATGGGGTCAGGAGGTCTCAGTACAAGCACCGATTTTGATCTAATACCACCAAAAGGTTTCAAGCCACCATATAAACTTCCACCCAATATTAAAATCGATCTTTCTACTTTTAGTAATAAGGGAAATCTCGCACCGACCCCACCTACTCTACCAGCAGAATATCTGGAGATTATAGAGCTCTTAAAAAAACGGCTTGAGTTGAAAAAAGAACAACTTTCGCAAACAGAAAAAACCTATCAAGCTATAACAAAGAATCAGAAAACTGCACCTCAGAAAATAGACTTTTCTAGTTTTTTTCTCAAAGAACCAGAATCGCTCTATAAGAGTGACAAGCTTTCAAGGGAATCATATCAAAAGGTATTAGAGGAAGAAAACAAAATTTATGCGTCTTTTGAGCAAATGGGGAAGGCTATTTCAAGGCGTTTACAATTTGCATCGATACTAGATAAAGCTGTAAGTTTAGAAACTTTTGAAAACGTAGAAAATCGTTTTAAATACCTCCAACATCTATTAGATGAAATTCAAAAAAAAGAAAACCTGAAAGATACTGCAGATCTTCAAGCACATATCGATGGTTCGTTAGCCATGATCCAAAATGAATTTATAAAGATGGAAATGGTAGCGCATTTACGTAACGCTGAGCAATCACTTATCAAAAAGAAAAAACGCGAACTTAGTATGAAATTTTTTAACCATGAAACAAAAGGGATGCCTACCATACGATGAAAACAAAAGCCAATGTAGAAGGTTCAGTACTATCTGAATAATTCAGAGAGG
>NZ_JBHIMW010000024.1:0-1078 GCF_042194445.1 Bartonella sp. MF74HXZ
TTTCAACAAAAATATAGAAAAATCTTCTATAAAATCTCAAAGTTTATAGCGTCATCAAATATTATGCTTATCTCTGGGTAAATACTGTGCATCTGTAAAAAAATATTCACCCTCATTTCAATAAAATAAGAATGAATATTGTTAAAAGAATCCCTTACTATCATCAATTCAGCTTTAATCTTAAGACAGAACCTCTTCCCCAATCTCCGCCAGAACTCGTTGCGGATATATTAGAGCGAATATTTCCATCTTCTGACATATAACCAGCTCCAATAGCAAAAGCCGATCGACTACGCCATAAACCACTACCAAATGAGACACTTAAAAGACCAAAGGATATCAAAATAACCTAAATTCGATACCGCTAAACCAACAGAGGACGCCTGTCTTGTTTCTTTCTGAACTGTCTTATCTGCTGCTCACTGTCATGTAATTGATCACCTTTTAGGCATTATGCAATCCAATAATAATCTTATCAGAAGTAGAATCATACAAAATAACATCCCCCTCTATCTTGTCATAAAAAATAATGCCGCATTCATTAATAATACTATTATAATATATATTTCTCTTATAAGGAAAAAACTCTCTCAAAAATAAATATCGATTACTCAAATAATTCCTTTTGGAAATGATAAATGATTTTTTCGTATAAAACTTCACAATAAAAAATACATTTTTACTCGAAATACGCCCTTATCTTCTATTGCTATTCATTTATGCTGAGAATAACTTTCCTTCTCTTAAAATGTCACATGTAATGCATTTGATAAGAGAAGGAAAATTTATTTCGAATTTTCTATTGTTAATTCAGTGTTATCCTAAATCCAGCACCTACACCCCAATGTCCCCCAGCACTCGTTGCAGATATGTTAGAGCGAAATCTTCCATTTTCAGACATATAACCAGCCCCAATAGCAAATGCGGATTGACTGCGCCATACACCCGTACCAAATGAAAAACTTAATTTTCCCGGTGTATCGTCATAGCTTAAATTAGCTACCGCTAAACCAATCGCTGCTGCTTGTCTTGCTTCCTTGCGGACATCCTCAATAGCATAATTTAACGTCTCAAACTT
>NZ_JBHIMW010000025.1:0-953 GCF_042194445.1 Bartonella sp. MF74HXZ
CCTCTCTGAATTATTCAGATAGTACTGAACCTTCTACATTGGCTTTTGTTTTCATCGTATGGTAGGCATCCCTTTTGCTTCATGATCAAAAATTTTCATATCAACTTCGCGTCTTTTCTTTTTGATAAGTGATTGCTCAGCGTTACGTAAATGCGCTACCATTTGCATTTTTATAGATTCATTTTGAATCAGGGCTAATGAACCATCGATATGTGCTTGAAGATCTGCAATATCTTTCAGGTTTTCTTTTGTTTGAAGTTCATTAAATAGATCTTGGAGGTATTTAAAACGATTTTCTACGTTTTCAAAAGTTTTCAAAGTTACAGCTTTATCTAGTGCCGATAAAAATTGTAAACGCGCAAAAACAGCTTTGCCCATTTGATCAAAAGACCCAGAAATTTTGTTTTCTTCCTCTAATACCTTTTGATATGATTTCCTTGAAAACTGATTATTCTTATAGAGCGATTCTGGTTCTTTGAGAAAAAAACTAGAAAAGTCTATTTTCTGAGGTGCAGTTTTCTGACTCTTTGTTATAGCTTGATAGGTTTTTTCTGTTTGCGAAAGTTGTTCTTTTTTCAACTCAAGCTGTTTTTTTAAGAGATCAATAATTTCCCCTTTTTCTAATAGCTTAATAAGCTCCAGATCTTCTTTCGGTGGTTGTGGAGAAGGAGGCTTCTTTTTTAATGCATTTGGATTTGGAGAATGACCCCAATTAAATCCGAATGCTGAAGATAAATTTATCATTCCCAAAAGGGTAATTATTCCTGCTATAATAAAGATCTTTTTCATATATTTGCTCGCTTGATTTCGGCAGGGATTGTTTTATTAATAGGCACACGGTTCCTATCATTGGGCTGTTTTAGCTTTGGTGCTAATGCACAAGCTGATAGAATGTTTGCAATCAAAATTACAAGAATGACCGACTTCATTTTAATACGACTCTTTTTACTGTT
>NZ_JBHIMW010000026.1:0-900 GCF_042194445.1 Bartonella sp. MF74HXZ
AGCACCAAAGCTAAAACAGCCCAATGATAGGAACCGTGTGCCTATTAATAAAACAATCCCTGCCGAAATCAAGCGAGGAGACAGGTGAAAAGAGGAGACAGATGAAAAAGAGATTTATTATAACAGGAATGATTACCTTTTTGGGAATAATAAATTTAACTCTAACGTCTAACTTTAGTTGGGGTTCTGGGACTCAAGGTCCGACTGTTCAAAGTCCTTTCCCTGTTTCAAAAGCAGACTATCTGACAATTATTGAGTTGTTAAAAGAACAAATTAAAACAAACGAAAACCAGATCGAAAACGCGAAAAAAATCCATCAGTCTATAACAGGAAATAGAATACAAAAACCAACAATAGGAGAGAACAAGAGTTTTTTCATACAAGATTCGCCTTCTATCTACCCAAAACCGACCTACCACTACAATAGCGTAAATACTGGGCAATTTGCAGAGCTTGTCAATTCTGTTCTTCATGAAGAGAGAAGGTTCGACTTCTGGTCATTGCCGCTTCATGAGATGCGCACAATAATTAATACGCGTCTTAAATATAGTGGAATTGTCGATAAAGCTGTAAGTTTGCAAACTTTCCAAGACGCAGAAAACCGCTTTACACAAATTGTCGATTTCTTAAATAATATAGATAAAACAAAAGATCTGAAAGAAGTTTTCGAACTGCAAACACGCATCAAGACCATGTCAGCCATGCTCCAAAATGAATATATAAAGCTACAAATGGTCAGAAATTTAAGCGATAACGAAGATACTCTTATCGAAATACAAAAACGTAAATTGTATGGAAGAATTGTGACCTCTGATAACCAAAAGATGCCTACCATACGATGAAAACAAAAGCCAATGTAGAAGGTTCAGTACTATCTGAATAATTCAGAGAGGCACAAAG
>NZ_JBHIMW010000027.1:0-352 GCF_042194445.1 Bartonella sp. MF74HXZ
GATGCCATTGAACAAGTCAAAACTTTGCTGGATGTCGGGGCAGACTATGCAAAAGCCCACAATCTCCCTTTTGGTGAGGCTTTGAGTGAAGAACAATTGGCGTCCCTAGAAGTCCCGATGGTGATTTATGTGCGCCAACAGGTCAAGGGCATGGATGTTTACGCACCGGTGCTTTACATCCCTGAAAAAGACAGAGCCTCCTTTGTTTCTGCTGGGGCTTTGATCATGGGCGATGATGTCAATATCACCAGCCAGAATACGAGCAATTCAACGATTATCAATTCAGGGCGGATTGCGGCAAATCACCAATTGCATGTGCATGGTGGGGATATCCTCAGTCAAGGGGGGCATT
>NZ_JBHIMW010000027.1:403-794 GCF_042194445.1 Bartonella sp. MF74HXZ
GGTTGACGGCGTGGAGACCGTTTTAAACACCGAGGCGCTTTCTGCTGGTGGTAATGCAACGGTGATTGCCAAACAAGATATCACCGCCTCCGGGGTGGGGATCACTACCGGAGGTGATCTTGCCATGGCTACAGAAGAAGGCAACTTGACGATCGGTTCAGCAGAAACCCATTACCATGATGAACAGGGTGATGCCACCATGCATCATAAATCTGTGTTAAACTCTGGTGGCTCGACGACACTTCTCTCTGGAAATAATTTGAATATTCTAGGCTCTGATGTTCAAGCAACGGATAATCTTTCCTTACAGGCAAAAGAAAACGTTTCAATTGATGCCACACGCAACAGTACCAATAGCCATCGCGGGGATCGAACTTCTCATGTTGCCGTC
>NZ_JBHIMW010000028.1:0-792 GCF_042194445.1 Bartonella sp. MF74HXZ
CTTATTGACCCTTTTGTAAAGGTGAATCGTGATGGAAAAATCATAGAACAGCCAGCAAGTGCAGCAGTTGCAGGTGTCATTGCCAAAACTGATTTTACACACGGTTTTTGGCATTCACCTTCAAACAAAGTGATCAATGGCATTGTTGGTATTGCACGCCCCATTGATTTTTCCATTGGGGACAGATCAAGCCGTGCCAACCTTCTTAATGAACAAAACATCACAACCATTATTCGCGAAAATGGCTATCGTCTCTGGGGCAATCGCACACTCTCAAGCGATACAAAATTTGCTTTTTTATCCGTGGTACGCACCGCAGATATGATCAATGATGCTATTTTGCGCGGACATCTATGGGCTGTCGACCGCAATATTAAAAAAACCTACATGCATGATGTCAGTGAAAGCGTCAATGCTTATTTGCGTGATTTAAAAGCGCAAGGCGCTATTCTTGGTGGACGCTGTACACCTGATCTAGAGCTTAATACAGCAAGCGCTATTGAAAGTGGAAAAGTCAATTTCAATGTGGAATTTACCCCCACAACACCCGCAGAACACATCACGTTCCGTTCACATATCATCAATGATTACCTAGAGGAGATCTTTTAATGACCGTACCCGTATTACCAAGAGTTTTGAAATATTTTAACATTTTTGTCGACGGCATTCCCTATCAAGCAAAATGTGAAAGTGTCACCCTACCGAATTTGAGTTTGGTCGTTGAAAGTTATCGCGGTGGTGGCATGGATAGTTCCATTGAGGTTGATCTTGGCCTTGAAACTCTCACGCTTA
>NZ_JBHIMW010000029.1:0-782 GCF_042194445.1 Bartonella sp. MF74HXZ
ATCTACATATTCACAATTGACAAACTGAAACAACGTTATCCATAAATCGCATAAAAAGTTAGTATCTACCTTCATTGCACACCTCCATGGATTTGTTCTCTCAAACATGCCAAACCTCTCGATGTGATTTTCGTTGAAGGGAGTACCTTTTCTGTACCATCCGGTCTTTGAATGGTGATAGCAGGGCAATCCATGAATCCTTTCTTGATCTTGTCCTGATAAGGTAACAGAGGCGCCCCTGGCGCACGGCGATACACCCAATCATGTTTACGCAAGTAATCCGTTAAATCCTTTGGTCGTACTTCCAACATCTTTGCTGCTTCTATCAAACCAAACAAACCATCAGAGCGTTTTAAACCTTCCAAAGCTTCTGCTTTAGGCTTGAGTGTACTCACCTCATTTCTTAAGTCTTCTAATTGATCGATATCTTCTAAAAGGAGCTGTTTAATCGTAAGAGGATTTTCCAAAGCATTGGCAAGATTTATTTGCGGTGTTGCTACTTGTTTTGCACGTTTTTCACATTCTATAAAGTATAAACGAGCTTCTCTACCTTTTTTATTGTTCTCCACAATAGAAAGCTCTTTAGCTACACTTAAGGTGAGAGCATAATCTTTGGAGGGACGTCCACCTTGGAGGTTTTCGCCAAAATTGGTGAAAACTAAATAATCCTGATTTTCTAATAAATTATATTTGTTGATGCGATATTTAATCCAAGTAGAGAAATCTTTCCCAATTTCCAACAACGCATGTAACTCACGAGCGTTGACCGTTTGAACGGTTTC